>JAQCNM010000182.1 GCA_028275025.1 Halovenus sp. | reverse complement strand
TGTCGTGCTCCTCATCTGTGGGTTGGCGGCCGGCACCGGCACGACAGGTACGCTGTACGAACCCGACGAGACGCCACCGTCGTACAGCGGTGCGCCGACCACGGCAGCACCGTACGCGTGGGTGTGTGACACGTTCTACCAGGTTGACTCCGGCGGGCAGGCGCTCGAGACCGACCGTGGGACGATTCAGGTCGCCTTCGACCGACCGACCGTGCGGGGATTCGAACAGCGAGAACAGGCTGTCAGGGCCGCAAAATCACACATCCGGCGGCAGTTCGGCCGGCTCGGAATCGACGCCGAGCCGGACTTCTACCTCGATACACCACGGGAGGCCGACCACGTTCCGCCGGAGTGACCGGCGGTGCTTGCCGTCACGCCCAATCTACCGGAGAGGTTGGACACCGGAGTGTGAACCGGGACAGTCCCGGCTGGTCGCACTCACCCGGTGGGGCTGTCGGCGGCACCGGCGGGCGTACAGACAAAGACCCCGACGGGCCAGATACCGCCCCGTCGGAGTCGTGTCACCGACTGGACCGCAAAGTCCGCCCCCTGCAGTACCGCCGTCGCAGGGATCGGGCGACAGCCGACCGTCTCGAACCGGGGGACCCGACGGTACGCCCACTCGTAGGCCCGCAGAAACGTCGAGTCGGCGATACTCGCCCGGTCCATCGTCACCACACACAGCCGTCCCTCCGGTGTGAGCACCCGGTGACACTCATCGAGTACCCGTTCGAGGTCCCCGCGGGTGAACAGATCCAGCACGTCGAACACACAGACAGCGTCGACGGCACCGTCGGCGACTGGGAGCCGACGGGCGTCCCCGAGTGTCAGTGAGAGACGCCCGGTGACACCTGTCCGGCCCGCCCGACGCCGGGCCTGTGCGAGCATCGACGGGGCCGCGTCGACCCCCAGAACCTCGCCGGTGGGTCTAACCCGGTCGGCGAGTGCCGGGAGAACCCTGCCGGGTCCACAGCCGATATCGACCACGGTGTCGCCGGGAGAGAGGTCGAGTTCGGCAACCGCTCGTCGTTGTGAGGGGGCCTCGAACCGGGCGATGGTGTGTGCGTACAGCCCCGCCACCCGGTCGTACGTCGCCCGAACCCGGCGGTTCGGGACTGTGACCGGAAGCATCCCCTCGACACCACTCATACACCCTGCACCGCCTGTTGGCTGATATCTGTTTCTATCGCTGCAGGGAACACCGACAAAAGGGTTAACATGGCCCACGGTACAACAGAGCGACAACAATGGCAACAGAGCGGGGAGCCGGTGGGCCGGTGTGGCCGCCGCGAGCGCAGTCAGAGCCGGCAGATGCAGACGAGGTGCCCTTCGAGGTGTCGACTAGTCTGAGCCGGGCTCTCGGTGACGCGGACGCCTCGACACTGCACGAGGTGGCAGACGACCTCGCGCCGACCGGGGTCGGGTCGGTGCTGCGGCTGACTGCCAGCGTCTGTCCGGGTTGTGTCGCGGCCGGTGACCACGACCAGATGATCGTCGCGATGTGTACCTTCGAGTCGGAGGGGGCGGTCCACCTCCGCAAGCGGTGTCCAACACACGGGCTCTGGTCGGACCGGTTGTGGCACGACGCCACGGTCTATCACCGGGCGCGTCGCCTGGATGCGGAGAGCCGTCACCCCACACTCGACCGCGACGAGCAGGTGGCCGGTATCGGAAACATCACTGTCACGAACCGGTGTGACCGGTCCTGTCACTACTGTTTTTTCTACGCCGAGTCCGGCGAACCGCTACACGAGCCGACAAAGGCCGAGATCGAGGCGATGGCCGCCCGACTGGGTTCGCATCCGGGGATCGGCGCGATACAGTTGACCGGGGGAGAGCCGACCGTCCGGGACGATATCGTCGAGATAGTCGAGATCGCCGCCGACCACGCCGACGAGGTGCTCCTCAACAGCCACGGCGGCCGGTTTCTCACCGAACCCGGGCTGGCCGCGGCGCTCAGTGAGGCCGGCACCCGGGGGCTGTACACCAGTTTCGACGGGCTCGACCCGGGGCACAACCCGAAGAACTACTGGGAGTTTCCCCACGCCTTGACCGCCTGTCAC
Source organism: Halovenus sp. (assembly GCA_028275025.1). Classification (GTDB taxonomy): domain Archaea; phylum Halobacteriota; class Halobacteria; order Halobacteriales; family Haloarculaceae; genus Halovenus. The sequence goes on along the minus strand of JAQCNM010000182.1, from coordinate 1,043 downwards.
GACACCGGGATGTGCGCGATGCTCGTGCCAACGGTCATCAACGGGTGGAACGACCACCAGCTCGGTGAGATACTCCGGTTCGGCGCGGCAAACGCCGACACGGTCTGTGGTGTGAACTTCCAGCCCGTCTCACTGATCGGCCGGATGAACGGAACGCCAGAGGAAGCGGGCCGAATCACCATCTCCGAGATTATCGAGCGCATCGAGCGTCAGACCGACGGCATCATCGGGGCCGACGCCTGGGTGCCGTTACCGGTTCTCCGGGCGATCTCGGAGTTCAAGCGCCAGTGGACCGGCGACCACCTCTACGGGGTCACCAGCAACTTCTCGTCGTGGATGGTCACTGTGGTGGTCGTCGACGGCGACGAACTGTACCCCTTGACCGACGTGATCGACGTCGAGTCCCTGATGAGTGAACTGGTCGGGCTCGCCGAGGAGTTCGGCGAGGCACCCGGCGGGATGGACAAACTCCGGGTCGTGAGCCGGCTGCTCGGAAGGTTCGGGGACCTGCTGGGACCGGACACCCACGGGATGACCGACCGACTGCGCGATATTGCCGGTCGCTCACTCCGAACCCGTGAGTTCGAGGGGCTTGAACAGCTGTACGACAACCTGCTCCCGGTCGGAATCCGGCGGTTCCAGGACCCGTACAACTACGACCTCGACCGGGTTCGGGACTGTGATGTCCAGTACGCGATGCCGGACGGTCGGGTGGTGCCGTTCTCGGTGTACAACGTCTTTCCCGACCGCTACCGGGACCGAGCAAAGGCCGCCCACTCTATCGACGTCGAGGAGTGGCTCGAGCGTGACTACACCCGTCTCGAGAGTGCTGACGACGACCGCCGGACCCGCCGCAGTGGTGACGTCATCGACGAGGCCGACCACGGGGAGCGTGGGGTGTTCGGGGCCGACCTGACCTACACCCGCGAGTACGACCAGGACCGCCGCGAGACTGTCGAGGCCGCCTACCGGGCCTCACTGGAGGAGCTCGACCCGGTCTGGTCGGTGATCGGTGGGGTTGTCGACAGCGACGTCGACGCCCG
>JAQCNM010000168.1 GCA_028275025.1 Halovenus sp. | reverse complement strand
AGATGACCCGGAACAGACCGACCGACGGGACCGGGCTGGTGAGCCGAGGTAGAGCAGAGAAACCGACAGCCGCCGCGGGTGTCGTCCGTGGCTCTCCGGACCGAGATGCGTGACTCCACGGCCGGTCGGACGAGCGGTCGCCTGTTCTCCACCCGGTATCTCGACGAGGGGTTCCGAGAGACAGCAGCCTGGGAGCGCCCCACGGAGTCTGAGCTCCGGTCTGTGCGCGAGCGCATCGGGGCGGTCTGGGAGCGCGAGCGGCCGGTCGAGGCGGAGACAGAGGCGGGGTCGCTGGTCCGGTCGGTGGCTCGTGAACTGGGGTTCGTGGTCGCCGCCGTCCCCGATGGGGCGGCCGACAGTCACCCGGACTACGCCCTGTTCGGGACCGAGGCGGCCGCCCGTGAGGCCCGCAGGCGTGGGGAGTACGAGGAGGCCCTCGCCGTCGTGGTCACGACACGCGGTGGCCGGCCGTTCGACAGCCGCTCGAACGGCGGGCAGGGCGGCGTGTTCGGTAACCCGAGTCACCACACCTACCGTGCACTCGACGCGACACCGGTTCGGTGGGCGATTCTCACCGACGGCAGACGGTGGCGGCTCTACCACGGGCCGACCAGCCACCGGCTCGACTCCTACCACGAGATCGACCTGCCGACCGCGCTCGACACGGACGACCCGACGGCGTTCGGGTACTTCTACCGCCTCTTCGGCCGCGAAGCGTTCGTCGAGGACACCGACGGTGTCTGCCTGCTCGACGAGTGCCACGAGCGCTCGACGGAGCTGAGAGAACAGGAGCGCACGACAGTCCGGGAGCGGAGCTGTGAGGCGGTCGTGACCCTCGCCGAGGGGTTGCTCCGGGGGGCTGGAGCCGACCCGGACAGCGCCGACCTCGAACTGGTCCGTGACAGTGCACTCGTCTACGTGTACCGGCTCGTCTGCCTGCTGTACGCGGACGCCACCGCCCGCTCAGACAGTGACGACCGGCGCGGGGGGCAGTGTGCACCGCCGGACGTGCTGTCCGAGATGGTGGCCGAGACCCGCGATGAGAGCCCCGGTGAGCCGCCGGACGACCTCTGGTCACGGCTCGAGAGACGGTTCCGCCGCATAGATGATGATGGCGACGCTCCCGCCGTCTCCCGGGGGAACAGCCGGACACCGGCGTACGGTGGTGACCTGTTCCAGACCGACCCGAGCGCGGAGGACAGCGCCGCGCTGTGCTTTCTCGCCGAGCACCGGGTCGACGACACCCACCTCGCCCGGGTCGTCGACCTCCTCACTCACACCGGCTGTGGTGACCGACAAACCCACGTCGACTACGCCTCACTCGGGGTGCGTCACCTCGGCGAACTCCACGAGCAGCTACTGGACCACGAGCTCTGTGTTGCCGACGAACCGACGACACGCAGCGGGGTGTACGTCAGCGCCATCTCCGGTGACACCGCCGGCCACCCGAACACGACATCGACAACGGCCGAGACCGGTCCCGGTCACGACACCGGAGCACACGGCGACGCTCCCGCCGGTGGCGAGGGCGGTGTCGAGGCAGGCGAACTGTGCCTGAGAGCGGCGAGCGGCGGGCGCGCGGCGACGGGGTCGTACTACACGCCGGAGTACGTCGTCGAACACGTCGTCGAGCGTACGCTCGGACCGCTCGTGGCGGACATCAGGGCGGGGCTCGAGGGCGACTCCCACGACGGGACCGTCGCGGAGGCGTTTACCGAGCGGGTGCTAGAGCTGCGGGTGCTCGACCCGGCGATGGGGAGCGGGTACTTTCTGACCAGTGCCGTCGACTACCTGGCCCGGGAGATTATCCACACACAGGAACAACAGGCCGCCCGTGTGGGCGCCGCGTCTGTCGAGACGGGGCGTGATATCGACTGGGCACGACAGCAGGTCGCCCGGCACTGTGTGTACGGCGTCGACCTGGACCCGCTCGCGGTAGAGTTGGCGCGGGCCTCTGTCTGGCTGTGTACGCTCGACGCGAGTCACCCGGTCGACTCACAGGGGCGACACCTGCGGGCCGGTAACGCGCTCGTCGGGGTCGGGGCGCTGACCGGCGAGCGTTGCGAAGACGCGGTTTCCCTCCCGGAGACGGGCGAGCAGCTTCTTCGAGCCTGCCGTGACCGGTCGAGGGATGACACGGCTCCCGACATCGGGGTGTCCGGAGAGGACGGGGACAGACCGGAGCGTATCGACAGACTCCGGGCGCTGGCGAACGTTCACACAGCAGACAGACTCGGTGTTGCGGCGGTGCCCGACGACGCCCGCGACCGACTGGCCGCGGCCCTGGGGAACGACACCCGGTGGGCGCGTGTCGAGCAGAGAGACTGGTTCCAGCGCGCACAGCAGGCAGCACAGACCGCGGGCTACGTCCACTGGCCGCTCGCCTTTCCCGAGGTGTTCTGTGAGGAAACCGGGCGGTCGGACGAGGCCGGGTTCGACGCCGTGCTCGGGAACCCGCCGTACATCAGGAGTCGGGCCCTCGACACGGCACACAAGCGGTTCTACCGGACACGCTACCGGACTGCCCGTGGTGCATACGACCTGTACGTGCTGTTCATGGAGCTCGCAGCAGAGCTCGGCCGCCGGAGCTCGTTTGTCGTCCCGAACAAGTGGACCACGACCGACTACGGCGAGCGACTCCGTGAACTCCTCTTTGAGGAGTGTAGCCTCCGGGCGGTGGTCGACCTGTCGCGCCTGGACGTGTTTCCAGACGCCGATATCTACCCCGTTGTTGTCTCCTACACCGACGAACCCGACGAGGCCGAGCTACGGGTCAGCCAGGTCGACACGCCGACCGAACTCGGGACCGCCGCGGGGGTGACTGTGCCGCGGCGGCTCGTCGAACAGCTAAACGGGGTCGTTCCGGTCGGGCTCACACCCGAGTTCGCGCCGGTGGTCGAGCGGGCAGTCGACAGCGGGTCACCGCTGGGTGAGCATCTCGCAGTGACCGAGGGTATCCACACCGGCAACGTGCGTGACACGCTCGTCGTGGACGAGCCGGTTACTGAGGCTTGCGAACGGCTGGCCGACGGGAGTTCTATCGACCGGTATCACGTGGCCTGGAGTGGTGAGTGGGTCCGTTACGACGAGTCTCTCGTCGACAGTGACGCAGGCGAGTACGCAGACCTGCGCGACCGCGGGCTGTTCGACAGAGCCGAGAAGTTGCTCGTGCGTGACATCAGCGACCGCCCGGTCGCGGCGTACGACGACGGAGGGCTGTTCGCGCTGAACACACTGTACAGCGCCACCCGGCGGTCCGGGTCGCCGTACGGTCTGAAGTACCTGCTTGCGGTGTTCAACTCCAGGGTGGTGACCCGGTTCTTTCGGGAGGTGTACGGTGGGAGCCACGTCCGTGGTGACTACCTCCGGTTCAAACCGATGTTCACCGAGCGGATACCGGTGCCCGACCCGCGGGCCACGACACTCACCGACGAACAGGCTGCACAGATCGCCAGCCTCGACGCGGGGATCGACACCACCACGACTGTCACCGCGATAGCGGCCCTGACAGACTGCATCCGGGCGGCAACGGCCGACCGAAGAGGCCTGAACTGCCGTCTCGGGGACCACCTCGGCGAGTACCGAACCGGCGAGCGGGTGGACGAACTGCCGGGCTACCGACCGGTCGAGGGGGCGACCGCCTCGCCGCTCGGAGAGACGACCGGCTCCAAGCAGGGGCTCCGCGTCGGGTCTGTCGAGTTCACGGCCGACGGTGACCGCCTGCGGCTCTCGCTGTCGGCCCGGTACAAGCCCGACCGGACGGGCCTGGCGGAGACAGACCGCTGGGGCTACACCGAAACCGGACTGTTGCCCGCTGTGGACCTGGTCGGTCTCTCCGAGACGCGGCAACTGCTGGTCCGGGCGTTTGTCTCTCACGCCGTCGAGACGGGGGCCGGCGGGTTCCGCGAACGCGCCACGAAGACCAACAGCCTGCTCGACCGGTTGGCGGCGATACAGCTTCCGGCCGTTGCCGATGTCCGTGAGGACCTGCGCCGGTATCGGGCAGCGGTCCGTGCGGCCGACCGCCTGGACGACAGGATAGAGACGGCCGACGCGCTTCTCGACGATATCGTCGCCGACCTGTACGGCCTCTCCGGGGCGGAGCGAGAGACAATCGGTCTGTCGGCGGCCACTCATACCGAGTAGGGTGACTGTTCACCGGTGGGGCCACACGTAGTCGTTCGATGCCGGAACGACTCAAAGTAATCAGTATCGGAGGATGTCGTCGAGGTGGGCACGCTCCGCCGAGAGGTCGACATCGGCCCAGGCCTCGAGCTCGTAGCTCACGTCTAGTAGTTGTTCGATGCGTGTGGGGTCATCTGACTGGACCGCGACGGCGGCGTCCCGGCGGAAGCGGTCGAGTACCGCCTCGCCGGCCGTCGCGCGGTCGACCGCGCGGTCGGCGATGTCGAGAATGTGTTCCAGGTCCCCTGCGTTGGCCGGCAGTACCGGGAACGCTCCGGGACCCGGCACCAGCACCGGGTCGTCGGTCCCGGCGGTCGCCGCGTCGACTCTGACCAGGTGGTACCGTTCGACAGCGGTTCGAATCTCGGTGGTGAACTCCTCGGGGTCGTACGGCTCACCCTGTTTGTAGGCCAGTTCCGCGAGCGCCCCACCGAGTTCGGCCCGCGTGAGTGCGCCGAACAGGTCGACCACACCGGCGAGTTCGTCCCCGGAGAACTCCATGCCGACACCTGCACCCGGACCGATTTATAACTGTCCCGTGCGGGAGACACCGGACCTACCGGCGAGGGGTCGCCCCGAGATCCGCGAGCGCCTCGGCCGAGCGCTCCGCGACGACGCCGGGGTCGACCGGTGTGTTCTGCCACGCCGGCAGGCGGTCGTCGGCGGCCGGCGGCGCGATACCGTCGGCGTAGCGCTGGACCTGTGCCCGCTCTGCCGCGGCATCGTGTTCGAGACCGTTGAACGCGGCGTCGGCGGCGTACCGGTCGACGAACCGCTCGCCCGTGGCCCGGTACCGCTCCGGCAGCGACGTGTAGTCGGGGTCGACACCGGCCGCTTCGAGAACGGTGAGTAGCGTCCGGCCGACCTCGCGGGCCATCTCGCCGAGACCCCGTGTGCCTGCGACGGGGCGGTGGTCGTGCTCGTGGGTTCCGAGGTCGACCTGTGCGGTACCTGCCGTGCCGGCCTGGACGAAGGCGTCCCCGAGTGTCCCGACTTCGAGCCCCCAGCCACGCGGGAGTCGAAGGTGGCGTGCCAGGTCACCGGTGGTCGCGAACTCGCCGGCGAGCGGGTAGCGAAACGCCGACAGATACCGCAGCAGGTCGGTGTCGTGTTCGGCGGCGAGCGTCCGAAGCAGCGGAACGACGAACAACCGACAGAGGCGGCCGTACAGCCGGTTGTTCTCGACTCTGGCGTAGTAGCCTTTCACGAACGTGTAGTCGTTCGCCAGCGGAAACACGAGCCGGGGGAGGTGTGTCCGGTCGAAGGTGGTCGCGTCGGCGTCGTGGACCACCACGTACTCCGCGTCGGACGCGACACCGAGTGCGAGCCAGACGTCCCGTCCCTTTCCGTCCCCCGCTTGCCCGGCGATCCCCGCATCGGCGAGCACCGTCTCGACACCCGGCGCGTTGCACCACAGCACAGAGAGCGGTATCTCGAACGTCTCCAGCCAGTCGACCGCGTCACCGACCTGCTCTGGGGCCGCCTGGAGCGCGACGACGACCCGACCGGGACCCGCCCGTTCCAGTGCCTCGAACACACCTTCGGCGGCCGGTGTCCCGTGGTCCCGGTCGGCAAGCGGTACGACGACCGCCGTCCGGTCGACCGGAGCCGGCGGGTCGGGGTCGTCGTACGCGTGTAGTGTCGCAATCTCCTCCTGGACATACTCCATCGACGAGTAGTTGGTCCGGACAGGAAAAAGCCACCTGATTTCGGGGCCAACAGCCCGGTCGCTCGACCGCATCGGGCTTTATACTCCCGCGTGTGTAACTACCGCGTATGGACTCAGTTCGAAAGGGGCTCCGGGCTGGTGATATCGAGAAGGACACGTACGAGCGCCTGCAGTGTGCCGCCTGTGAGGCGAGCCTGGAGACGAGAGACGACCCCGACAACGTCGGGCAGGTCCGAACCTGCCCGGAGTGTGGCTCCGAGTGGCGGCGTCTCGGGTAACCGGTGACGCACAGGCGATAAGTGACCCCGCAGGGTAGAGAGAGTCGATGGCAGAGGCCACGCCGCCGACACTCGCCGCCCGGAACGCTTTCGGAGTACTCCTAATCGTGCTGATGGTGCTTTTCGTGTATCAGGCCGTCGCGGTTATCGAGAGCGACCTCGTTATCGAGTTTCTGTTCTACCTGGCGGCCAGTGTGTATCTCGTCTCGCTTTACTACTACCGTCGTGGCGACGACGGCGACACCGACGATATCGAGAGTGGGGAGGCCGGGAGTGAGTCGACACCCGATCAGAGATAGCCACGGTCGAGCAGCAGTTCACCGTTGAGCACCGACGCACCGGCCGCACCGCGTACTGTGTTGTGTGCGAGACAGTTGAACTGGACACCGCCGTCGGTCGTCTGGAGACCGCCGACCCCGACACCCATGCCACGGTCGCGGTCGCGGTCGAGTCGCGGCTGTGGCCGGTCGGGTTCCTCGAAAACCGTTACGAGCTGGTCGGGTGAACTCGGCAGGTCGAGCGCAGGATAGCCCTCGAGCGCCGCCGTCGCGGCGTGTGTGTCGACCGGTTCGGTGGTGTCTGCCCAGACGTTCTCGAGGTGGCCGTCGAGTGTCGGAATCCGATTGCACGAGGCGTCGACACGCATCTCGTGCCAGTCCACGGTCGCACCGTCGAACTCGCCGAGCAGCTTGCGTGACTCTTGTTCCATCTTTGGCTCCTCACCACCGATATGCGGGATGGCGTTGTCGAGGATCTCCATCGACGTGACCCCCGAGTAGCCCGCGCCCGAGACCGCCTGTAGGGTGGCGACGGTGACACGCTCGAGCCCGAACCGGTCCTCGACAGCGGCCAACGGAGGGGCCATGGTGATTGTCGAGCAGTTCGGGTTCTTTACGAGCGCGCCATCCCACCCGCGCTCGTCGCGCTGTCGTTCCAGCAACCCGAGGTGGTCGCTGTTGATCTCCGGAACGACGAGGGGCACGTCGTCGTCGGTCCGGGCGTTCGAGGAGTTCGACGAGACCACGTACCCCGCCTCGCAGAACGACCCCTCCACGGCCGCGCCGACGTCAGAGGGCAGTGACGAGAAGATGAGATCGACGCTGTCGGGAACGGAACCGGGGGCTGTCGGACGGACTGTCATCTCGGCCACCGCGTCCGGAATCGCCGCTCCGATGCGCCACTTTGCCGCCTCCCGGTACGGCTGGCCGACGCTCTCGTCGCTCGCGGTCACTGTCACGACCTCGAACTCCGGATGTGGGTCGAGTAACTGAATCAGTCGCTGCCCGACCGCCCCTGTCGCACCCAAGATACCTGCCGTCACAGCCATACTAAACGGTACACCCGGGGCTGGATTAAACAGTTGGGAATACAGTACCGCGCTGGGACCGGTGTCTGCACGGCACGGCGACGACGCTTCTCGCGCTCGAGCACAGTCTGTCGCTGTCGATAACTCTCGAAAAAACGGACCGCTCTCGGGGTCCACGGATTTATACCCTCTATGCAAGTATGTACGGGCATGTACCGCGTACTGATGCCGGTCGACACGAACGAGTCGCGAGCCGTGGCACAGGCCCGTTACGTGGCCGGGTTGCCGGATGCGAGCGACAGCGTCGAGGCCGTCGTCGTTCACGTGTTCGAACACGAGGAGGGGCCGGAGCGCGCCGGCTCCGACGACGACCCCGAGACTGTCGAGTCCGTCTCGCGTGTGACAGGGTTCTTCGAGACGCGTGACATCGACTGCCGAACGCTCGGGGCACGTGGCGAGCCGACATCGGTGATTCTCGACTACACCGACGACCTCGAACCGGACAGTATTGCACTCGGCGGTCGGAAACGTTCCCCGGCCGGCAAGATTCTGTTCGGAAGTGTGACGATGGACGTACTCCGAAACACCGAGATTCCGGTCGTCGTTGCCGGAACCGCTCCGATGGACAGAGTAGAGAAGGAGTAGTCTGTTTGTTCACCCCCGGAGACGGACACCCGGGGAGACGACAGTTCCTTTCGTCGCTGCTACACAGCAGTATACGAGGCTCGAAGCAGTCGCCAGACGGGGCCTACAGGTCGCGTGGCTGTACTGTCTTCCGGTCGTTTTCCTCCGCCCGGCGGGCGGCGTCCGCGAGCAGTTCCTCCACCTCGTCGTCGAGGGCAGCGTAGAAATTAGACGCGACGTTCATCTCGTCGAGCTCTTCTTTCACGGCGGCTTTGACAATCAGGTCTGCCATACACCCCTTTTTATCTCCAGATGGAACATAAGCTTTCCCGTTTGAGGGCGTTTCCGGCCGGTTTCCGGCCGCTACACCCGGTGACTCGCCAGAACAGACGCCGAGAGATCCGGCTGTAATCCAATCCGTGCGTTTATTACACCCCCATATCGAATGTACCAGCAGGGCGCTTAGCTCAGCTTGGACAGAGCACTTGGCTTCGGACCAAGATGCCGCGGGTTCAAATCCTGCAGCGCCCACTCTTTCGCGAGGAACGAAGGTGACGAGTGAAAAGTGAGCTGTGAAGGGTTTGAACTAGAGAACGCAGAGCACTG
>JAQCNM010000148.1 GCA_028275025.1 Halovenus sp. | reverse complement strand
ACTCAAACTATCTGTTTCCAGGAGACTCACTCCCGATCGCGGAGGTTCTTTACGTGCTGTTCGAGTTCGTCCAGGGCCTCGGAGATTTCCTCCTGTGCCTCGGCACCGACGTCCTCTGCCTCGTCTGTGACCGACTCTACGGTACCACGAACGCGGTCGACGATGTCTGCACTGTCCTCGGAGTCAGACATTACAGAATAGCGTATCTTCTCCAGAGTCATATACGTGTCGTTGTTCTATATATAACAGCTGTGGGCCCTCGTGTCGCTGTCGAAACAGGGGGATGTCACGGGGAACTGCGTCTCGTGTTTCTGTAGAGTACGAATCAGCATCGGAATCAATAGCTGTGAGTAGTTTCGTTTGTAGAGTCAGACCGGCCTCACGAACCGACAGTATTTTTACTTTGCTGTCAGTATCACTGGCGATGGGACCGACCGAGATCGGGTTGCGGATACTCGGTGGTATCGTTCTCATCGGGGCAAACGCCTACTTTGTCGCGATCGAATTTGCGCTGACCCGTACCAGACAGTACGACAAGTCGGAGTTCGACACGCCCGGACTCGAACTCGCGTGGGAAATGACAAACGACCTGGAGTTCTACCTGACGACGTGTCAAGTCTGGATCTCCGGAACCAGCATCGCACTGGGGATCATCGCCGAACCCGGGTTGGCGGCTCTGTTCGAGCCCCTGTTCGAGAACACCACACTCGCCTCTATCGGGGCCGGTTCACTGCTCGGGTTCCTCATCATCAACCTCGTCCACCTCACGCACGGTGAACAGACGCCGACGTATCTCGGCGTCGAACGGTCTAAACAGGTCGCAAAGTACGGGGCGCGACCGCTCTACTGGGTCTCCAAGCTACTCGCGCCAGCCATCTGGGTTGGTGATTCTGTCGCAAAGGCGACGCTCGGGCTGTTCGGTATCGAGATGACACAGTCCTGGACCGAGACTGGTGAGGAGGTAATCGAGACCCGCGCAGACCTCCGAAACCGGGTTGGCGCTGTTCTCGAGGAGGGTGACCTCCCCGACGAGCGCCGCGAAGAGATTATGAATGCCCTGACCATCGGCGAACAGTCGGTGAGTGAAGTTATGATTCCGTCCGAGGAGATTGTCGCACTATCCGTCGAGGATGACCTCGAATCGAACTTCCAGAAACTCGAAGAGCACCCACACACGCGGTATCCACTCGTCGGTGAGGACCTGACCGAGTTCCGCGGTGTCGTCTACAGTCCAGTCCTGTTCAACCACCGCGAGGAACTGTCCACCGGCAGCGGTGAGTTCGGTGAACTGGCAGCACCGACGATGACCCTCTCCCCGGATACCGACGTCAGCGATGCGATTGACCAGTTCCAGACGGAACAGCAAGAACTCGCGCTCGTCATCGAGAACGGCGAGGTGGTCGGACTGGTGACCGTCACCGACCTCCTCGAAGCGATCATCGGGGATATCGAGGACCCGCTCGACCAGGACGACCCGACTGTCCTCAAGAAGAAGGCAACGTAGTAGTTGGTTACCACTCGAGAAGAGCCGTCAGCTCGACCCGAGTCACTGCATCGGAGTCGAACGCGCTGACAGCGAGGACGTCTCCGTCGGTATCTGCCAGTCCACTGTAGTTTTTGAACCGGTGCTGTCAGACGAGTACAGTCACGCTTGTAACGTTCTGTCGAACACTGTCGGCTCCGTTCGCGTGTCGGCACCGTATCCGGGATTTATCTCACGGCAAGACCCGTGTTTTTACTCTCGTGGTGAGCCGACCGAAGTACGCACAGCATCGACACCGGTTGGAGTGACTACGACAGACAGACCACGAGCGTGACCACAGAGAGGACAGACAAGGATTTAGTTGAACGATGGGAAAAACAGTATCACCCTACCCTGATGCTCGTCTACTCGATAGCTGGGTTCCTGGCCGTCGTCTCGACCAGTGTGACGGCGGCTCTCGTCGCTCGACGGCGCTCGGCACCAACCGCGACGCCCTTGCTCGGTGTTTGTCTACTGCTTACTGCGATGGCAGTCTCCTCGGTGGCAGTTGGCGTACCGTCGCCGGTCCGGACTGCAGCCGTGGACACAACGGGCGCTGTCTTTCCCGACGACCTCCGAACCGCGTTGACGCTGGGGCTGGCGCTGCCTGCGAACGGCCTGTGGCTGCTCTTCGCAGTGCGACACACCGGCCGCGGCAGTCGGCCCCGCCGGATTGTAACTAGTCTTGTCGTGATTGCAGTCGGGCTCTGCTACGTCGTGCCTGCGTACATCCTGTTCGGGCCCGAGACAGTTGTCGATGGGCCGGCCGTAGCCGCCGTCGCCAGTGCCCTTGCCAGCGGTCTGTTTTTTGTATCTGCGCTGGCGACTCTCGGCAGTTTGTTTGTTCTCGAGGCCACGCTCCGCCGGAACGCCGTTCCACTGGGTGAGGGACTCACACTTGTAGCCGGAGCATCGCTGTTCGTGTACGCACCCATCGTCGCCTACAATCTGGATCGGCCGGTGGCAGTCCCTGTACTGCTGGTCGGTGCGTCGCTCCTCCTGGGGGGAGCGGTCGAGCGCTACCCCGTGTTCGAGGTACTACCGGCTGCCCGCATCGCGGCCCGGGACACGCTCATCGAGGAGACCGAAGACGCCATACTCCTCGCCGACCGGGTAGGCCGCGTGGTCGAACTGAACCCCGCCGCCACGTCACTGTTCGACACCCCACAGACTGGTGCCGATCGACCCCCCCTCGACGTAGTTGTTTCCGGTCTCCCCTCCCTCGCCACGCTCGCCGCAGCCGACAAGCCCCACCGGTTTAGCACGGACAACAAACACTTCGAAGTAGACACCAGCGCGGTCACCGACGAGTTTGAGCGACCGGTCGGCTACCTGCTGGTATGCAGAAACGTAACCGAGCGGGAGCGACGCGAGCGACGCCTGCGTCTGCTCACGCGGTTTCTTGCAAGCACCGTGGGCGACCGGACGGCAACGGTCGCGAGTCAGGCGACCCGGTTGACCGAGGCCGGAGACAGCGCCGACGTGTCGAGGTCGACCGTCGACCCGGCGGCGCTCGCGGCGGAGATGCGTCGAACGACAGGGTCGTTGCAGCGGCTTGTCGCCGCCACACGACGCGTCGAGCGTGCGCTCTCGACCCGCAGCACCGACCCGAGTGACGTTCTCACAGTTCTCCGGGAGACTGTGACAGAGCGTGACCGGGCGACTCTGTCCGTTACTGCCGACGTCTCCGAGACCGGTGTCACCGCACCGGTCGACCCGGCGGTGTTCCAGGCTATCGTCGATCTCTTACTCGAGGACTGGCTCGACCGACACCACGGCCACGGCGCTCGGCTCGTCGTCCAGCAGTCACGGGAGTCCCAGATATCAATCACGTTCCGTGCTGGACAGTCTCCGGATGCCGAGGAGTGTAGCCCGTGTGAGCGGTCACACTCGACCGGCGAGGAGCCGTCGACGGTGACGCTGAGTCGACTCGCACTCGAACACGCCGGCGGCCAGGTCAAGCGGGCCGCCGATGGGTCGCTCTGTATCGCTCTCCCGACAGACTCGTCGAGAGCAACCGCGCCCGCCGACGACCGGCGGGAGCCCGGGACAGACTCGGACCAGCCCCACGGCACGGGACAGACAGGAAACCACGCATGATCGGACCGCTACGGCTCACAGTCGTCGGTGTCGTCTGTCTCCTGTTTGGTACGGTCGGCGCGGTTGCGGTCGGGCGTCGCGACCGTCCAGGCACGCTCTCGTTCGCGTTGCTGTGTCTCCTGTTCGGACTCTACGCGGTCTTGACAGTCGCCCCGGGAAGTGGGCAGACGGTAGTGGTCGCCCGGGTAGGCCTCCTCGAGTCGCTCACCGCGGGGTGGCTGCTGTTCGCGAGCGCGTACACCGGTCGCGGGCCGACCCTTTCCCGGTTCTTTCTCGCCGGATTGGTCGGATTCGTGCTCGTGTCAGTTGTTGGCATCTCCATCGGGCCGGTTGTCCCCACAGGTCTCCTCCCGGTCTTGGCAACGACGAACTTTGTCGTGCAGTCGGTCGCGCTCGGACTCGGCGCGTACGGGCTGTTTGTCGCTGGGCAGTCGGCGTTTGTCTACGACGACCTGTCGACCGGCGGCACAGCTGTTGTCACGACTCTCGGTGTCGGGTTCGTCTGCCTCTCCGTGCTCGCGGTTGTGACGAACGTGACGGGCCGACAGGCCGCGACGGACGCCTCACTGGTGGTCGCCGGATCAGTGGCGGTAGGACTGCTGCTCGCGGTCCGCCAGTTCCAACCGTTCACAGGTGGTGCGAGTGCCGGTCATCTCGTCAGAGAACAGGTGCTCGACCAGATGGACGTGGCCGTTGTCATCTTGGACAGGACCGGGCGTGTGCTCGACTGCAACGCTGCGTTCGAACGGACGTTCGGTATCGACCGGCGCGAGGCAATCGGCGGGCGACTCACGGGAGTCACCGACTCACTGTCGGCGGGCGAGCAGGTGCCAGTCGAGACAACAGACGGACGCCGGGTGTGTGACGTCGAGCGAACCGCCCTGACCGATGTGGACGATGTCCCCATCGGCGAGGCGTACCTGATTCGGGACGTTACGGAGCGCCGAACTCGCGAACAGCGTCTTGACGTTCTCAACAGGGTTCTCCGACACAACCTCCGTAACGATCTCGACGCGATGTACGCACTCGCGGAGACCCTGGAGACCGAGCCTCGTGCTGTCGAGACTTCCGACGTGGGGCGACGGATTCGGGATGTGGCGACCGGTCTGTCTGACATCGGGGCGACCGTCGAACGTGGCGAGCGGCTTCTCGACCGCAACCGGTCCGCCGACGAGACTGTCGACATCGGAGCAATCGCCCACGACGTTCTCGGTCGACTCACCGAGCAGTACCCGGGAACGGGGACAGTAAACGTCGCCGGCACACCGACGATTCGAACCGACTCGTCGCTGGTCAAGGCAGTCCTGCGAGAGGTCGTCGAGAACGGACTGCAACACGGGCCGGGGGCGGATGCACACGTCGTGGTCGACGTGGCGGTGACCTCCGGAGGCGTCGAGGTCACCGTCCGGGACAACGGGCCGGGAATCCCCGACCGGGAACGGGCCGTCCTCGTCGACGGCGAGGAA
>JAQCNM010000136.1 GCA_028275025.1 Halovenus sp. | reverse complement strand
AAGTTTATTTCGGCACTCTGTGGCATAATCGGTAACGTCGATGTCAGCGACCCTGTCGACCAGCGGTACGTCTACTACGGGTTCGTCCAAGTTCGGCACAAGGCTTTCGATTAGTCGCCGGGAACGACTCGGTGAGCCTGCTTCGACGTCACGGCGGTCCCCGCTCTGGCCCTCGAAGGTAGCCTCGCTCCCCGCCTCGTCGGTGCGGATGAACCCGTGGCCAATCCGCGTCGGCGAGGTCTGTCTTTCTACACCGAGTGCATCACGCCGGACCGCCTGTACCCCCTGTTGGGTGTCGTGCCTCTGGCCGTACCCCTCCAGTTTGCTCCTCCCGCTCTCGTTTGACTCCCCCGTCTGTCGCACATCTTTTGTCAGCGGGAGCCGTTCTCTGTCACATGGGCCGCATCGAGCGCCTGCTCAACAGGACCCTCTCGTGGTTCCAGTTTGCGAACCGGCTCTCGGGTGAACAGGACCCCCGGTATCCGACCGACGACCCGGCGTTCCTCCACAACATCACCTGGGAGTGTACGAACTGCGGCGCGGAGATCTACCAGAAGCGAGACGACCCCACGCTCGTCTGTCACACCTGCGAGACGAGCTACTCACTCTCGAAGGAGGAGTTTCCGGCCCTGGTGCGGGCAAAGTGTGAGAACTGTGGCGAACTCTCGAACAGAGTCGGCGGCTACCGGGCCGAGAACATGTACTTCGACTGCCCGAACTGTCCGTTTGTCTGGCAGTCCAGACGGCACTGACCGCCCGAGAGTCGGTCGTCACCACCAGGTCGGTCACCGGGTCACCCACCAGTCGGAGCTACGCAGGTCGTAGGAGGCGTCTGTCCGCAGCACCGCCGGGACGGCACCGGGGTAGCTTGCGATTATCCTCGCGGTGTGCCAGTCGAGCACCGACGGGTCCAGTGAACTGTCGAGGTTGATCTGTATCCGGTCGTCGTACCGGTCGCCCCACTCCGCACACGAGACGAACTCACCCTCGCAGGCGTCTTGCTGTCTGCTGACGACGACCCCGGGTTCGCGCTCACCCCTGTCGGCCCTGTAGAACCTCGCCCTGACCGCCTCGACGTTTCTCCGCACCCAGTCGAGTCCGGCGAGGATGTCGTCGGTGTCTCTCACGCCGTCGCCGAACCTGACCCCCACCTCCTCACGCTCCCAGGGGTTCGGGAGTGTCGCGGCCATGTAGTACGCGGGGTCGTCCCCGTGTCGCAGTCCGAGCGTGTGGCCGAGCTCGTGAACGGCAGCCTCGTAGATTCCGGTGTCGGTGAGCGTCGTCCCGATTCTCGCCTCGAGGTCGTCTGGGAGTCGGTCGTCGGGGACGTCCGCACAGCCGTGTATCTCGTTGAGCTCGGTATCACAACTGGTGACCGACGGCTGGAGACTGACCGTGAGGTACGGGTCGGTCTCGACGAGTCGGTACTCGACGTCGAACCCGGCGTAGGTCTCGGCGTTTGCCTCCCAGTACGCCAGTGCGTCGCGCACAGGTTCGGTCCGGGCCCCCGGTTCGTGGTCGATCGCCACCGGGATCTCCACCGCCGCTATCTCGTCGAGCGGTCGGCCAGCGAGTTCCTCTCCCCGGTTTGTCTCGTCATCTGTTGGTCCCGAGAGCCCGATACCCGGCGAACCGTCGCCCCTCCAGACCGCGAGAAACGCCCCGAGGGAGGCCACAGACGTCACACCGGCGAGGACGTGCCGCCGTTTCATGTTACACTGTTCGTGTGCTCTCTGATAAGTCACTCTCATCTTCTCGAGGGTCGGTGTGAGCTGTCACCGGCCAGCCGACAGCGTGGGTCGTCGAGCTTTCGCCCGCGCGGTACCCGAGTTTCCAGCGCATCGGAGTCGCCAACGCTCGGCCCGTCGGTGCCCCACCGAGAGCCGAACACCGCCGGTCTCTCTCGACGACTCCGCGGCGGCCAGACCGAGAGCAGAAACTCCTCGGAGTGTCGACACACGATGACCACCGCCGGTCTCACACGATTAATAACCGATGGGACCGCCGAGATTCGAACTCAGGTCCGACGCACCCCATGCGCCGAGGATACCGCTACCCCACGGTCCCGCGTCTGGGAGGAGGCCGGTGGCGCGATTAAGCCCTTCGATTCACGTTGTCTACCCGAACCCTGCGAGACGCCCCGAGCCGCCAACGAGAGTAGCCCGACCGCTACGCGCCGGCACCAAGCAACCCTCGCTCGTCGAGGCGGTCGAGCGCCTCTTTGAGCCGTTCGGTGCTGTTGGCGTAGGAGATGCGCGCGTACCCCGGTGTGCCAAAGGCACTCCCCGGGACCGTGGCGACGTGTGCCTCGCCGATAGCCGTCTCACACCAGGCCTGGTCGTCGTCGTCGACGGGCAACATCAGGTAGAACGCCCCCTCGGGTGTCGGCACCTCGACGCCGCGGTCGGCGAGTTCCGCGACCAGCATGTCCCGCCGGCGCTCGAACGCCGCGGTCATCTCGGTGACCGTCTCGTCGGTGTTGCGGAGCGCTTCGACACCCGCGTGTTGGACGAAGTTGGTGGCACAGGAGACCGAGTGGCCGTGGACCGTTCCCGCCTGCTCGACGAGTTCTGCGGGACCGGCAAAGTAACCCAGCCGCCAGCCCGTCATCGCGTAGGCTTTCGAGAACCCGTTTAGTGTGACCGTCCGGTCGCCCATCCCAGGGAGCGACCCAAGACTCGTCATCTCACGCCCGTCGTAGATAACACGCTGGTATATCTCGTCGGAGATGACCGTGATGTCGTGCTCGACAGCGAGGTCCCGCACCCCGCGGAGCGCGTCGTCGGTGTAGACCATCCCGTGGGGGTTGCCCGGGGAGTTGACCACGAGCAGTTCGGTCTCGTCGGAGACAGTCGTCTGGAGGTCGTCGAGCGCCGGTTCGAGCCGGAACCCGTACGGCGTCGTGTCCACGCGGGTGAGTGACCCGCCCGCGAGTTTCGTCATCGCCTCGTAGGAGACCCACGCCGGGTCGACCAGGGCGACCTCGTCGCCGCCGTCGACCAGTGTCTGGAACACCTCGTACAGCGCCTGCTTGCCGCCCGGGGTGACCATCACCTCCTCGGCGCTGTGGTCCAACCCGTCGGCCCGGAGTTTCTCGGCGATCGCCTCGCGGAGTTCCGGAATCCCTGGCGACGGTGTGTAACCGGTTTCTCCGGCTGCCAGTGCCGTTCGGGCGGCGTCTTTTATATTCTCGGGTGTGTCGAAGTCCGGTTCGCCGACGCTCAGATCGACGACGTCGATACCCTCCGATTCGAGCGCGCTCGCCTGGTTGCTGATAGCGAGTGTGGCGCTGGGCGATACCCGTTCGACACGGTCAGTAAACTCGAGTGTCATTGCTCTGGTGACTCGTCGTGTTCGGCGTCGAACTGCTCGGCCAGTTCGATTGCGCTCTCGACGGCACTCCTGCCGTGCGAGACGCGGGCACGAGCCTCGTCGTGGCTCATCCCCGGCCCGGTGATTCCGAGTGTCACCGGGGTGTCGCGGTCGAGGCTGACGTCGGTCAGCCCCTGTGCGGCGGCGTGACCGATCACCTGGTCGTGGTCGGTGTCACCGCTCACGATCGCTCCGAGTACGGCTACGGCGTCGATATCGTCACGGCGTGCGAGTCGGTCTGCGGCGAGCGGCGTGTCGTACGAGCCTGGCACCGTCAGTGTCTCGACGAGTGTAGCGTTGGCCTCAGTGGCCGCTGCCCGCGCCCGTTCGGCCATCCGCTCGGTGAGTGGCTCTTTCTTGTTGAACTCCGAGACCACGAGGCCGAGCCGTACCATACAGACAACCGGGACTCGTGTACTGAAAGAACTACCGCTCTCTGTGCCGGACAACCCTCGCGGGTCTGCTCGGCACACCCCCCGGTCCCGTCCGGACTCGACCTCGGCGTAGAGTCGGAGCAACCCACACTCCGGGCACGCGACCGCCGAGACCTTCTGTCGCTCGTCGAGACCGGGTCTTTCCTCACGGCTCCCTTCGGTCTCTCCGGGTCGAACCCGTCGCCCGTGGACAGTTCGACGGGCTCCGTGTTCACACCACAGGGCACCGCCGGCGGTCACGGCTTCGGGACACACAGCCTACGTGTTCCGAAATACGGTTACCGGTGGTCGGGGAGACGGCTCGGA
>JAQCNM010000134.1 GCA_028275025.1 Halovenus sp. | reverse complement strand
GCACTGACACTCCTCCGTTCGATTCCGAATCCCACCGTTTGTGGTGTCTCTGCCCTCTCGACGAGTCCCGGGTGGTCACTCGTACACACCCGCCGGTGTGTTCGGCGTTCTCGCCCTGACCGCGGGTGCAGTGTGGTCTGTGCCCCGAGTCGCCCGCCTGTCGTGGCCCGCGCCGGCGGCCACACGAGCGGTTCTCCTGTGATATGACCCGGCGGCGGCAAACGAACACGTCGAGTGCGCCGTTCACAGCCAGTCGATAAACGAGCCCTCGACGAGTGTCTCTGCCTGCCGGTCGATGTACTCGGACTGCATCCCCCAGATGGCCTCGGTGAGCGGAACCCCCTCGTCGACGCTTCGCCGGACGTGGTCGTGTTGCCAGCGCGCCGGGGTACAGCCGCGGTCGAGTCGTTCACGGAGCGGCCGGAGATACCGTCGTGCCTCCTGTGTGTCGACCCCCCGGAGCTCGAGCCCGTCGCGAGCGGATTCGAGACACTCCGCACAGATCTCCCGGATATCTGCCGTCTCCTCGCCACTCCGGTTGAGCCAGTGCATATCCGCGTCGAGGCCGTTTCGAACGGCGCTGTAGAAGTTCGCCTCTGCTTGCTCCCAGTCGAGGGCGCGAACAGGGTGGTCACGCCGGGGCAGACTCTCCATGAGCCCGGCAAAGGCAGCCTCGAAGGCGACGGCGTCACGAACCGTCGGCTGTGCCGGGAGCGGCCGGAACTCGATACGGGCGTTCGCGTTCGAGCGTGTCGACCCGTCGAACACCGGGCGAACCCACCGCCAGTAGCTCCCGTGTTTGTGTCGCAGGTTGATGAACTGGTCGTCGAAGCGGGTGCCACGCTCTAAGTTCATCGGCACGATACACGTGTCGGTCGCGATGTCGTCGATAGCGTCTCCGACCGTCTCGAAGTCGGGGGGGAACCTGACCTTGCGGTCTGCATCCTCCCCGGTACCGGGGTTCATCACCGACTCGAAGACGTCGATGCGGTGCTCCATGTGGGCGTCGGCGAGAATCTCCTCGGCCGGGACGTCGTCGTACAGCTCCGGTGGGAGAAACGGCGAGTTGACGCCGAGAGCGAGCAGCGGGCCCGCCACGCGGAGCGCGTACCGAAAGAACTCGGGCAGGTCCGGCGCGTGTGCGACCTGGTAGTGTGGCTGGATGGAGGCGCTCAGACTCTCCGGCATGACCGTGTCGGCAGCCAGGGTGACGTTTGGTGCCTCGAGCGTACACCGCGAGGGGTACTGGGAGTTGGCCATCGTGTGGTAACGAACCGAGTCACTGAGGTTCGTCCCGAGGTGGACATCGTCCTGTTCGATACTGTCGGTGAGATACGCGTCGGCAGACTCCCCGACCGGCGGTACTGTCCAGATACCTCCCGAGGCGAGGCGGATATCCTCCGTGGCCGTCTTCTCCAGCGCGGCCGCGAGATGTGCCTGTATCTCCTTTTCCTGGGCGGCGAGCCCGTAGGTGGTCAGGGGAAGCGGTGTCGTCTGCATCTCGGCGTTGTGCAGACCGAGCTCCTTCTCGAAACCGATGAGTTCGAGGAGCTGTCGAGGAACACGCCGGAGGGCGTCGGTCCGGTCGTCGGCGGCGTAGAACTCCAGTTCGAGCCCGACGAGCGCCTGTGAGTTGTCGAACGTCCCGGAGCTGACCTCCTGTTTGAGCCGTTCTGCCTCGGCTACCGTCTCCTGCTCGAACGTCTCGGGGTCCACGTCGAGTGCCTCGTGGACCGCCGCGGCCAGTTCGGATGCCGACATGCACGCTCATTCATCTGCCAGACATTTCAATGCCGTGCCCGAACACAGTAGCTAAACGGGCCGAGTGGCAACCTGGCGTATGGTCGAGGTTCGCTATCTCAGGAGCGAGGAGACGGCCGACCTGGCAACCCCGGGGGAGTACGTCGATGCGGTTCGCGAGGGCTACCGACAGCGCGGCGAGGGGGCACCCGCGGAGCCCCGGACCACGCTCGGCAGTGACGACCCCCCGGGGATGTTGACGGGGTACACGGCGGTCCTGCCCGAGACCGGTGTCATGGGTGGGTACATGTACAGTGCGGGGTTCGAGAGCGAAGACGCACACTTCGTGTTGCCGCTGTTCGACGCGGCGAGCGGTGAGCCGCTCGCGATACTCGACGGCGCACGGATGAACCCCGCAAAGACCGGGGCTGTCGGGGCGGTCGGTGTCGACGCACTCGCCCGCACGGACGCCACCCGTCTGGGACTGCTCGGCAGCGGCACACAGGCCCGGGGACAGCTCCTCGCCACGGCGACGGTCCGCGACCTGACGCAGGTGTCGGTGTACTCGCCGACCCCCGAGAACCGGGCGGCGTTCGCCACTGAGATGAACAGCCGCCTCGACGCTCACGTCGAGGCCGTCGACTCGGCCGCCGACGCCGTCACCGGGGCCGATATCGTGGTCACCGCGACCACTGCCGTCGAACCGGTGTTCGACAGTGACCACCTCGCGCCCGGCACACACGTCACGGTGATGGGACAGTACCACCCCGAGCGCCACGAGGTGGACGCCGAGGCGGTTGCCCGCTCGACGTACGTGGCCGACCTGGACGGGCGGCTCGACCAGGATGCCGGCGCGTACCTACACGCCCTCGAAACCGGCGCAATCGAGCCCGGACACGTCCACGCGGAGCTGGGTGCGGTCGTCGCGGGGACCGCCCCAGGTCGGACCGACCCCGACGAGCTCACGATGCTCGACAGCGGCGGGACGGCAATCGAGACAGTGGCGGCCGCGAAACTGCTGTACGACCGTGCGGTGGCGACCGGTCGCGGCCGCAGTCTCGACCTGTCACCGGCGAGTGAGGCCTTTCCCGGTGGAGAGTCACGGGAGTGAGTGCCGAAACCGACTTGCACGGCCGCGTCCACGTTTCGTCTATGACGCGGGTCTGTCTGGTCGGTGAGCGAAACCAGCAGCTCTCCTACGAGCTGCTCTCCCGGGAGACCGCCCGCGACGCGCTCGCCGCCTACGACCGTCGCGAGCCCTACCACAACACCGTCGCCGTCGAGACGGTGAGTCTGGGTGCGGCGGTGTCGCTGCTGAACGACCTGGCGTGGTATCTCGCTCGCTTCACACGGGCGGCGATGGTGCTCGAACCGTCGGTCAGTGAGACGGAGTGGCTCTCGCGACCCCTGGCGACGGCCATCCGCGACGGGGCGGTCGACCCGGCGGAGACCGGGCGACTGCTCAGGCTGTACGGGCTCCAGTACCCGGACCGCGAGGCGGCAACCGCCGGTGACGACCCGGCACACGACAGCGAGCCGACGGAGTCGACCGAACCCGGGGGTGTCCCGGCGGACGGTGACCCCCACGCCGGGGGCGGTCCACCCCGCCTGGTCGAACCGATGTTCGTCGCACGAACGGGTGGTGGGCTCCCCGAGTACGACCTGCGTGACGTCGACGGCACGCTCCGTGTCAGGGTCACGGCGGCCGAGTTCGAGGACTGACGGCCTACCCCGACCCGTCGGGGTCGCCGTACCCGCCGCCACCGGGGGTCTCGACGGTCACCGTCGTTCCGGCGTCGACGTCGAGGGTGACCTTCGCGGGAACCGGCTCGCCGTCGACGAGATTCCGGCCGGGTGCACCGTCGCCGCCGCCCGAGACACCACGCGGGGCGTGTCGCCGACGCTCGGTCAACAGCGAGACCGTCGCCGGTTGTTCGACAGTCACCGACCGAACGAGGCCGTCGCCGCCGTCGGTGTGGCCCCGGCCTCCACTCCCCCGCCGGAGCGCGTACTGCTCGACCCGGAGCGGGTAGGCCATCTCCAGCGCCTCGACCGGCGTGTTGAGTGTGTTCGTCATCCCGACCTGCACACCCGAGTGGCCGTCGCTCCGGGCGGTCGCCCCGGCACCGCCACCGACCGTCTCGTAGTAGACAAACTCCGAGGACCCGACGACCAGGTTGTTCATCGTGCCCTGGCCACCGGCGGGGACCCGCTCGGGGGCAGCCCCCGAGAGTGCTGCGAACACCACGTCGGCCACCCGCTGGCTCGTCTCGACGTTACCGCCGACGACCGCCGCCGGCGGTTGCGGGTTCAGTAGACTCCCCGTCGGTGCGCGAACGGTCACCGGGTCGTAACAGCCGTGATTCGGCGGGATCCCCGGGTCGGTGACACACCGGAGCACGAAGTACACCGCGCTCTTTGCGACCGACAGCGGCGCGTTCACGTTTCCCGGGACCTGCGGGGCGGTCCCCTCGAAGTCGACGGTCATCGTCGGGCCGTCGACGGTCACGGCAACCCGAATCGGGATGTCCCGGTCGGTGTCACCGTCACCCTCCATGACGTCACTCGCGTGGTACGTGCCGTCGGGGATCGCCCGGAGTTCGGCCGCGACACGCTCCCGGGCGTAGTCGATGACCGCGTCGAACGCCGTCAGCAGGCGGTCGCCGTGGTCTGTGAGCAGTTCCCGCAGCCGTTCGCCCGCCCGCTCGTTCGCGCCACGCTGTGCCCGCAGGTCTGCACGGCGCTGGGCGGGGTCGCGCACGTTCGCCAGCAGCAACCGCTCGACGGCATCGTTGCGCTCGCCGCCGGCGACGTACCGAACCGGTGGTATCCGGACCCCCTCGGCGTGTATCTCGTCGGCACCGGCCGGCATACTGCCCGGTGTCGCCCCGCCGATATCGGCGTGGTGGGCCCGGGAGACGGCGTACGCCACGATCTCCCCGTCGTCGGTGAGCGGCGAGACGAGTGTCACGTCCGGCAGGTGTGTACCGCCATGAAACGGGTCGTTGAGGAGGAACACGTCGCCCGGCTGGGGGTCGCGGTCGAGCACCGCCGCCACCGCCTCCGGCATCGCCCCCAGGTGGACCGGGATGTGCTCGGCCTGTGCCACCATCCGCCCCTCGCTGTCGAACAGTGCCGTCGAACAGTCCCGTCGCTCGGTTATGTTCGGCGAGTAGGCACCCCGCACGAGCACTGTCCCCATCTCCTCGGCGACGCTCTCGAGCTGTGTTCGCAGGATCTCCAACTCGACCGCGTCGAACCCGTCGGTCACGCTGTCCCCTCCCGGTCTATCCGCAGTGTGCCGTGGTCGTCGACGGTCGCGCGCCACCCCGGGGGGACGACGGTCGTGCTCTCCCCGCCTGCCACGACCGCGGGCCCTGCAAGCGACGCGTCGGCGGGCGGGCGACGGTCGTAGACGGGCGTCTCGTGGAACTGCCCGCCAAACGAGACGTCGCGGCGTTCGACCGGGTCGGTGTGCTCGCCGGTGTGTCCGAGCGGCGGCGGGTCGCCCGGAACTGTCGCGGTGACCCGGAGTGTGAGCAGGTCGACCGGTTCGTCGAGCCGGTAGCCCCGCCGTTGCTCGTGGGTCTGGTGGAAGCGTTCTGCCACCCGCTCGGGGTCGAACCCGTTCGTGACCGAGACGGTCAGCTCGTGGCTCTGACCGGTGTAGCGCAGATCCGCCCGACGCTCGACCCGTGCCTGCTCGGTGTCGCTCACCGTCTCGAGTGCCCGCTCGACGAGACGGCCGTAGCGGTCCGCGACGGTGTCGGGGTCGACCCCGTCGAGCCGTGTCCGGTGGGTCCGGGAGACGTCGCGGCGCTCGTCGGCAGCCAACATCCCCAGTGCCGAACAGACACCGCTCGCGGCCGGAATCACGACCGTGTCTATGTCGAGACGGCCGGCGAGACCGGCGGCGTGCATCGGGCCGGCACCGCCGAACGCGACCAGCGCGAACGACCGCGGGTCGTGCCCGCGTTCGAGTGTCACCCGGCGAACCGCGCGGGTCATCGCGGCGTTCGCCACCCGCCACACCCCGCGGGCCGCCGCGACAGGCCCCTCCAGGTCCGCCGTCGCCGCGAGGTCGGCCAGCGCGGCGGCTGCCGCCTCGGCATCGAGTGTCAGGTCCTCGCCGAGTGTGGTCTCGGGACCCAGGTGGCCACAGACCAGTGCCGCGTCCGTGACGGTCGGCTCGTCGCCACCCCGGCCGTAACAGGCCGGCCCGGGGTCGGCGCCGGCGGAGCGGGGTCCCACACGGAGCGCACCGCCGGTGTCGACCCACGCCACCGAGCCGCCGCCGGCCCCGACGGTCTCGACGTCGACCATCGGAATCCCAACCGGATGCCCGCCGACCGACGCCTCGGTTGTTCGCTCGACGACTCCGTTCCGGACGAGACCCACGTCGGTCGATGTTCCGCCCATATCGAAGGT
>JAQCNM010000132.1 GCA_028275025.1 Halovenus sp. | reverse complement strand
GGAGACCCCGACGGCGTCGGCAACCGCCCCCTGTGTGCGCTGGTCACCGGTCACCAGGCTCCCGACGTACAGCGCGGCCCCGATGGCTGCCGGTTTCGAGCGGTCCGACTCCGGTACACCCGAGAGAAACACGTCCCGCGCACACGAGCGTGCCTCCGAACCGAGCTCTAACCGGTCCGCGGCGGCCTCCAGGTCACCCAACCACTCGGCGTTGTCCCGCTCGTCGCGCGCACGATACATGATAACACGTTATCGGCGAGCGAATATAAACACTACCCGGGAGCGAAGCGCTCTTGTCCGCCGTTGTCGAACGGGCCGGTGTGCGCGGGTAACCAAGCCAGGCCAAAGGTGCAGCGCTTAGGACGCTGTCCCGTAGGGGTCCGCCGGTTCGAATCCGGTCCCGCGCATGAGCGAACGAACAGAGTGAACCGAACAACCGGGGTTTCTGCGCCGGGGTCTTTACCCCGAAGCCGGGGTCGTCCGGGCACGAACACCGGGTTAGCCCCCAGACCGGCGGTGACCGGTCGCTACCCGAGGGTCATGCTGTCGAGACGGCGCGTGGCAGCACGTAGGGAGACCACGCCGACCAGCGGTGCGGCGAGGACGGTCACGCCGACGCTGGCGTATACTGCGACCGCCGGGGTGCTGTCGGCGTAGACCAGACCGAGAACCGCCGGACCGGCGAGCAGGCAGAGGACGACGGAGTGGGCCACGACAGCGAACTTGCTGGGCGCGAGCGGTCCATCGGCCGCACGGTCGACGGGACCGACACGTGGCAAGACGAGTCCGATAGCCATCGCCGCGGGAACGACACCGAGCAGGACAACGCCACTGAGAAGCAGTGCCGGCACCGTCAGCCAGGCCGGCCCGACGAGAGCCCCGGCCAGCAGTACCGACCCGACGACAACGGGAGCGGCGACGAGCACAGTGGTGAGTACGTAGCCACGGACGACTGCTGTGGCCGGGGCAGAGAGCAGGTGTGAGAGGGTGTCGCCCTCGGAGGACAGCGGGTTGAGCCCCACAGACACGGTGGCCATCCAGACCCCGTAGAGACCGACGATCAACGGAAACCGGGGTACGTCTGTTCCCTCGGGGTCGACCAGGGCGAGGCCGACGAGAAACAGTGGGAACACGAGGAGACCGACTATCAGCGGTCGTCGACGGGACTGGAGCCAGAGCCGCCACACGACCGCGCGGGTCGGCCCAGTGATGCCGACCCGGCCGAGCAGGCCGTCGACGCGGGTCCGCTCCGCCTCCGCCCGGCCGTGACCACCGCCGGTGAACCAGCTCCGGACAGCCAGGCGCTCGACCGCCAGCGCCAGGGCGAGCGAACCGACGACACCCCCGGTGGCGGCCGCAGCGACCCGGCTGCGGTCGGCCTCCACAGTCGGCAGACCGGCCGCGAACACGTCACCGAAGACGGCAACAGGCAGCCGTGACAGCAGTGCCACCGTCGTCTCGAACTCGCCGATACCCACCGAGAGTGCTAAGACTCCGACACCACCGACCAGCACTTTCCCGGTTCTACCCGGGCGGATGCCGGCGGCCACGACGGTCAGACGGGCGGCCATCCCGGCGAGTTCGGCCGTCAGGAAGAACACGAGCAGAACGGGAAACAACAGTGGATTGCGCCCGGAGACGTCGAACCCCCCGAGAAGGGCGACCGCAGTTGCAGCCCCGAGAGCCCCAAACACCGCAATCCGCTGTAGGTAGTTCCCGAGTATCGTTCCCCACAGTGTCGGACGGAGACCGGCGGCACGGAGCAGAAACGGACTCCCCTGGACCGACCGTGCCGCCGTCGGCGTCCCGGCGGCGGCAAAGGCAGCAAGCAGGAGCCAGCCCCCGGCCGCGACACCGCGTATCGTCTCCCGGAGTCTCTCCGGGTCGACCTCGGAGGGCGGTCGTGTGACGTCCCCGAGAACGGTGTAGAGCAGAAGAGCCGCGAGAAAGCCCACACGGAGCACGAGCGTGCGTGGGTTGTCGAGCGCGCGCCGCCAGCGCCGGAGGAGGGACAGTCGCGCGACGGTAGCCGTGTCGGTGACCGTCTCGCGGTTCATCCGTCGGTCAGTTCGAGCACCGCCGTCTCCAGGTCCGTTCTGTCGTCGACAGCGCCACCCAGTTTGTCGGGCGAGTCTTCCACGACGAGCCGCCCCTCGGAGACGATACCCACCCGGTCACAGATATCCTCGACCGTCGCGAGGTCGTGTGACGAGACGAGTACCGCCGTTCCGTTGTTGCTCACCTCCGCGAGCAGTCGGATGACAGTCCGTGTTGCCCGTGGGTCGAGCCCGCTCAGCGGCTCGTCGAGCAGCAACACGGGTGGGCGGTGGAGTGTCGCCTGCGCGAGGCCGAGCCGTCGACGCATCCCGGTGGAGTAGCCCTCGATACGCCGGTCGGCCGCGTCGGCGAGACCGTACCGGTCGAGCGCGTCGGCCACCTGGCCGTTCTCGTCGAGTCGCCGGAACTGTGCCGCGTACCGAAGCTGCTCTCGACCCGTCAGTTCGTCGTACAGGGGTGCCTCGGCGGGGAGATAGCCGAGCACGTCGGTCAGCTCCCGGCGTCGGGTGGCGTCGACACCGTCGACACGGGCGGTTCCCGCGTCTGCATCCAGTAGACCCGACAGTATCTGTAGTGTCGTCGTCTTGCCCGCACCGTTTGGACCGACGAGCCCGTAGACCGTGCCGAACGGCACCGAGAGCGACAGGCTGTCGACCGCGACGACGTCGCCGAACCGCTTTTCGAGTGCCTCTGTCTCGACTGCGGCTGTCACTGCAGTACACTGTTATCTGAGATAGTAAAAGTACTTTGCTCGGGTCGGGGTGGAGAGACACCGGCGCGCAGACGAACGGGGCGTCTCTCACCCGGAGAGCCCTCGACGGCCACGCCCTGTGCGAACGGCGCGTGTACCACGGGTGGGTCTCGACGGCAGAACGGCGAACCCTCGACAGGGCAGAGTCAGTCACACTCTTATCGCTCCGGGTTGTTGCTGTTGTATGCCCGAGACAGCCAGCGCCAGCGACACCGGACCGATGTCGAGAGCCACCCCGTCGGGGCGGAGAGAGCTGGAAACTACCACAGTGTCGTCGCGGTGGGGGTGCGTGTGACGGACCCACTCCCCTCGGACCACCCGGTCGTGGACTCCCACCGGGTCGAACTCGACGCGGTCGGTTCGACCGGTCGGCCACAGCTGGTTCTGCCGTCGGCACTGTCCTGTGCGATCGGTGACACGGTCTGGCTGTCGCTGGCGGGGACCGGAACCCACGCCGAGGTGGCTGGGACTCTCCACGGTGACGCGGCGATCCGTGCCGCGTACGCCAACCGCCAGTTGGCACGAACGGCCGAGGGAGGAGACCTGCTCGGTGACTGGTTCGAGGAACACGGGTTCGGCCCCGGAACGACGCTACTCCTCGACGTACTCACCGAGGGGTACGGGTACGGGCTCCGCGAACCGGGCACACGGGTCGTCTACGAACCGGTCGAGCGACCGGACCCCTCGCTCGCGGATATCGCCGAGTCACTCGGCGAGTGAAAACCGGGTCGGTAGAGCACGGCACACCCCGACGGGGGGTCACACGCGGGTAGACACCACCTACAGGCTGTCGGTCTGTGACACAGGCGCAGATCAGACCGGCCAGAGCCGCCGGAGAAATCCGTGCGCTTAACTCGACAGCAGTGAACTGTCAGATGTGAGCAACCGGACGAACGTTCTACTCGTTGTTCTCGACTCCGTCCGGGCGAAAAACACCAGCCTGCACGGGTACGAGCGGGAGACGACACCGTTTCTCTCCTCGTTTGCGGACCGGTCGACGGTGTACACGCAGGCGCGGGCCCCCGGAACCCACAGCATCGCGAGCCACGTGAGTATCTTC
The DNA here is from genome assembly GCA_028275025.1 of Halovenus sp. Lineage (GTDB taxonomy): Archaea > Halobacteriota > Halobacteria > Halobacteriales > Haloarculaceae > Halovenus. The sequence continues at coordinate 14,924 of JAQCNM010000132.1, read as the reverse complement.
ACCGGCGCTCACGTCGAGGAACACCGGGCGAGGAAACACATCGCACAGATCGACCCCAGCCGGACTGTCTGGCGACAGCTCCGGACAGAGTTCGGCTACAACACTGGTCTGTTCACCAACAACCGCGTCGTGTCGAACGCCTCGAACCTCGCCGACGCTTTCGAGCACGTCCACGAGCCGGACTACCCGCTGGCCAAACGCCTGGAGAACCACGTCGACGGGACGGTGCTCAAGCGTGCCTACTTTCGCGGGTACGACGGGCTCGCCAGACTCTCGGAGGCACTCGGCAGGAGTGAGCCATCGGAGTCGGAGACGACGGCCGTAGACACGCGGGAACGGACAGAGAGACAAAAAAACGGAGCGAGAGCCGAGGGCACGGGACCACTCGGGGGGCTCTCGGCGAGGCTGGTGGCCGGTGCCGAGCGAATCACAGAGCTGACCGGACTGTCTGAGTTCGGGGCAGACTCGGGGTACAAGACACTGCACGGCGGGAACTTCACCGACGCCTTTCTGTCGTGGGCAGACAGACAGACCGGCCCCTGGGCGGCGTGTATCAACCTGATGGACGCCCACTCGCCGTACGAGCCAGTGGCCGAGTTCGACCGGTGGGCCGACCCGGCGCACTGGCAGGCACAGGCAGAGAAGCCGAGCGTCCGAGAGACACTCGGCGGCCGTGGCTGGGACCAGTTGGCGGCGCTCGAACCGCTGTACGACGGTGCTATCAGACAGACCGACGACATCCTCCGTGACCTGGTTGCCGACCTGGAACGGCGGGGAGAGCTCTCGGAGACGCTGCTGGTCATCACGAGCGACCACGGCGAGGCCTTTGGCGAGCAGAGCCGTCTGGCCCCGGCGGTCCGGCTCCGTGACCACAAGTGGGGGGTTCCCGAGGTGCTGACACACGTCCCGCTGGTGGTCAGCTACCCCGACCAGCAGGAGGGACGGCTCGTCGAGGAGGCGGTGTCGCTGACCGACACGCCCTCGCTGCTACGGACGGCCACGACAGGCGAGACTGAACCGGAGCCGCTGAGAAACGGGGAGCCGGTTCTGTCGTCGACGTTTCTGCTTCCGGAGGAGAAGGTCGCAAAGTACAGTTCCGTCGACGACATCGAGCGTTACGTCGGCCCCTGGCGGGCGGTGTACGAGACACGGGACGGGGTCGTTCGAAAGTACGCCCGAAAGGGTGACCACGGGCTCACACTCGATATCGAGGCTACCGGTGCGGTGACCGAGGTTGCGCGAGACGACGACGGCAGGGTCGCCGAGGTTTACGATGAGCTGACAGACGCCGATCTGGTGACACAGGAGACCGGCGAGATAGACGACGACCTCGAACAGCAACTCGAGGACCTCGGCTACATCCGGTGAGCCGCGGTGACTGTGTCGGGCCGCGTTCACGACAACTGTCGTCTCTGTGCGGAGGTTCGACCCCGTTCGTTGCCGTACTCGCCGTCGAGTTTCGACGATCGACGAATTTACAATCGACATACACATATACCAGGTGCTGCAACACCGCTGTATGAATGTCGGTATCGACGGTATCGAAATCCGGACGGGCAGGCTGAAACTCGATCTCCCGGGGACGTTCGCGCCCGCAAAGGGCGAGGACCCGGGAAAGTACACGAAAGGGCTCGGGTTGCACGTCTCGGCGCTACCGGACGCCTACGAGGATATCGTCACGATGGCGGCAAACGCGTCCCGTCGATTGCTCGAACGCAAGAACGTGTCGCCGGCCGACATCGGCCGCATCGACGTGGCGACCGAGAGCGCGTTCGACAACTCGAAACCGGTGTCGACGTACGTCGCCGGCTGTCTGGAGCAGGTGTTCGACGGGGATTTTACACACGCGAACAAGGGTGAGCGGAAGTTCGCGTGCGTCTCGGGAACACAGGTGCTCGACGACGCGTTCAACTGGGTCCGGGCCGGTCGCAGCCGTGGCCGTGCGGCGCTCGTCGTCGCGACCGACACCGCGCTGTACGCCCGGGACGACCCCGGCGAGGCGACACAGGGTGCCGGTGCGGTCGCGATGCTCGTCGACAGAGACCCCGACCTGGTGTCGTTTGGCGATGCCCAGGGTATCGGTAGTGTCGACGAGACCGACTTCCTGAAACCAAACCAGCAGTTCCCGAGTGTCGACGGCAAGCGCTCGATGCAGGTGTACCTGGCACGGATGCGGGAGGCACTGCAGGACTTTGCCCGCAACGGCGGCGACATCCACCCGGACACGTTCTCACTCGTCCCCTTCCACACGCCGTTTCCGGGGATGGTCCGCAAGGCGGCGGCGCTCGGATTCCGTCACTCGATCCGGGACACCAGTGTCGAGGACCGTCTCGCCGACCAGATCGGTCGCCAGCCCCGGCCCGAGGCGTTCGACGACCACGAGGCGTATCTCGACGGCATAAAATCCTACACAGACGAACTCCGACAGACCACGACCTACGAGGAGTGGTACGAGCGGACCGTCGAGCCGACACTCGACATCGCCCGCGAGGTCGGGAACTGGTACTCGGGGTCGGTCCACGTGGCGCGGACGGCCGGTCTCAAACACGCCTTCGAGACCGACCGAGCCCTCACCGGTAAGAACCTGCTGGTGGCTTCCTACGGCAGCGGCGCACAGGCCGAGATTCACGCCGAGACCGTCCAACCCGGCTGGCGTGACGAGATCGCACAGTTGAATATCGACGAGCAACTCGACCGGCGGTACGACCTCACCTTCGAGGAGTACGAGGCGATCCACGATGTCCACAACCACGACGAGACCACCGACCTGGAGCCGTTCACCACCCCGACCGAGGAGTTCGTGTTCGACGGCTGGGGCCGCATGGGCGAGCGCAAGTACACGTACGTCGAGTAACGGGTCGAAGGGACACTGAACCGCTGTCTCTCGCCGTGTACCGACGGGGTAAGGTTAACTGTGTACCTGTCGAACCACCACGTATGCGTGTCCTGACAACAGAGACCGTCCCGGGTCACGAGATAGTCGAGTCGGTTGGAATCGCCAGGGGAAACACCGTCGAGGCACGGAACGTCGGCCGTGATATCACACAGAGCATTCGGAACATCACCGGCGGTGAGCTAAAGGCGTACTCTGAACTGCTGACGAAGGCCCGCGACGAGGCGGTCGAGCGAATGGTCGAGGACGCGGAGGGGCTCGGTGCCGATGCCGTTGTCAACGTCCGATTCGAGACCTCGGAGGTCACGAGCGGTGGTGCCGAGGTGATCGCATACGGAACGGCCGTTCGACTCGCCTGAGGACCGGTAGACCCCACAGCGGGGCGTTCCGGAGCGAAGGCCGGACCTCGCGGTGGGGCTCGCCGACGGAGCGTTCGTCGGTGCCGGGCACGGTCTGGCTCTGTGACAGCCGCGTTCGTCCGGTCTCCCGGCGACGAAACCGGCTACCACCGGGGGACTGTCCGGGTCGACGGGTCGTGAGACCACAGTCGACTTTACTCACGTCGCCGTAGACCCGTTCGATGGACGTGCTCGGACGCCGGGCGGTCGCGACACCCGAGCGGCCGGCGCTGGTAGACGCCGGAGACGGCCACACCTGGCGCTACAGCGACCTCGACAGACTCGTGACACGCGCAGCCGAGCGACTCGAACGGCGGGCGGCCGGAACGAACCGGGTTGGAACCCTGTGCAGACCGTCACCGGCGTTCGTGGTGGCGTTCCACGCCGCACAGCGGCTGGGCTGGACGGTGGTCGGTCTCGACAGCCGCCTCGGGGCGTCGGCGCTCGGTACGCGCCTCGACCGGGCCGGTGTCGACCTGGTGGTCCACGGGCCGGAGACGTCCCCGCCGGAAAACACCGACAGACCGACGATACCGGCGGCAACTCTCCTTGCCGGTGCCGGCGAGGCGACGGGGTCAGACACCACGCCGGGGCCACAGTCCGGACCCCCGAGGGTGTCGACCGACCCGGGTGGCCGGCCCGCCGAGACCTCGGTCGTCCTGTTTACCTCCGGGACGACCGGCGAGCCGAAGGGGGTCCGGCTGACAGCCCAGAATCTACGCGCGAGTGCCGTCGCCTCGGCGTTCCGGCTCGGCGTCGCGCCCGGTGACCGGTGGCTGTGCTGTCTCCCGGTGGCCCACATGGGTGGTCTCGCACCCGTCGTCAGGACTGCCCTCTACGGGACGACCCTCGTCGTGCAGCGGTCGTTCGACGCCCGGGAGACGGGCCGTGTGCTGGCGGCTCACGACGTCACGGGGGTCTCACTGGTGCCGACACAGCTACGTCGGTTACTCGATACCGGCGCCCCGCTTGCGGCGCTCTCGACGGTCCTGGTCGGCGGGGCGCCGGTGTCCGGGCGACTGCTCGACCGGGCACTCTCGGCCGGGGTATCGGTGTTTCCGAGCTACGGGCTGACCGAGGCGGCCTCACAGGTCGCAACTGCCCGGCCGGAGACAGCGCGCGACCACCCGGGAACGGTCGGTCGGCCGCTGTACGGGCTGGAACTGACCGTCGTCGCGGACGGCGAACCGGCCGACCCCGGGGAGCGCGGCGAACTCGTCGTCGCCGGTTCGGCGGTCACGCCCGGCTACCTCGACGAGTCGGCGACCGAGGCGGCAACGGGAGAGTGGGGGCTACACACCGGTGATATCGGCTACCGCGACGACGCCGGCAGGCTGTGGGTGGTCGGCCGGCGCGACGAACTGGTTCTCACCGGAGGGGAGCTCGTCGTGCCGGCGACGGTCGCCGAGAGCATCCGTGACCACCCTGCGGTGGCCGACGCCGCCGTGGTCGGAGTCGACGACCCCGAGTGGGGTGAGCGGCTCGCGGCGCTGGTGGTTCCCGACGGCGACCTCGACACCACGACCGTCGAGGCACACTGCCGGGAGACACTCCCGGGGTTCAAGTGCCCGAAGGTAGTCAGCCTCGGGAGGTCGGTGCCCCGGACCGCCTCGGGAACGGTCGACCGCGAGGCGGTTCGCGAGCGACTGCGGGAGAGCGGTTCGTGACCGGTGGTCGTATCTCCGAAAGTTTCCTGTGCTCGCGCAGTCTCGCTCACGTATGGATGTCGGGCTGGTGATCCTCGACGGCTGGGGGCTGAACCCGGGGTCGGAGACACGAGACGCGGTCGCGGCGGCCGAGACACCCGTGTTCGACCAGCTCCGGGCGGCAGGTCTCGACGGACAGCTCCGAACGGACGGCCCCCACGTCGGACTCCCCCGGGGGCAGATGGGCAACAGCGAGGTCGGACACCTCACCATCGGAGCCGGGCGTACCGTCGTCCAGGAGTCGGCCCGGATCACGGATGCAATCGCCCGCTGGCGCGGCGAGCCGGGCACGTTCGACAGCCCGCCGGACCCGCCGCTGGACGCGAACCCGGCGCTCAAGCGAGCCCTGACACACGCAGAGCAGACCGGCGGATGCGTGCACCTGCTCGGTCTGGTCAGTGACGGGGGTGTCCACGCCAACCAGGCCCACCTGCACGCGCTGGTCGAACTCGCGGGCGAGCGGGGTGTCGACGTGGCCGCTCACGCGTTCACCGACGGCCGGGACACGCCACCGCGGTCGGCCGTTGGCTACCTCCGTCGGCTCGACCGGCAGTTCGGCCGGTGTGGAACGGGCGAGGTGGCGACCGTCTCCGGGCGCTACTACGCGATGGACCGCGACGAGAACTGGGAGCGGACCCGCCGGAGCTACGCGGCTATCGTCGCCCGGCAGAGCGACTACACCGCACCCTCGGGGGTTGCAGCGGTCGAACGGGCGTACGACCGGGGGGAGAGCGACGAGTTCGTCACCCCGACCTGTATCGACGGCGGCCCGTCGCTCGCCGATGGTGACGCCGCGGTGTTCGTCAACCACCGCGCCGACCGGGCACGCCAGCTGACCCGGCTGCTGGCCGGTCTCGACCCGCAGCCCGCACCCGAGACGACACCGCCCGACGTACGGCTCGTAACGATGACCGAGTACGACGAGGGGTTCGACCTGCCGGTGGCGTTTCCGCCGCGGGCGCCCCGCGAGACACTGGGCGCGGTGCTCGCGGCGACCGACCACACACAGCTGCGTATCGCGGAGACCGAGAAGTACGCCCACGTCACCTACTTCCTGAACGGTGGTCGGGAGAGGAGGTTCGAAGGGGAGCACCGCGAGATCGTCCAGAGCCCGGACGTGCCGACGTACGACCACCGCCCGGAGATGAGTGCGGCGGCGTTAACAGACCGGGCGCTCGGGCTTCTCGGGGGGGACCACGACGTGCTCGTGTTGAACTACGCCAACCCCGACATGGTCGGCCACACCGGCGAGTTCGAGGCCGCGGTGACCGCCGTCGAGACTGTCGACACACAGCTCGGGCGGCTGGTCACGGGAATCCACGACCGTGACGGGCACGCACTCGTCGTCGCCGACCACGGCAACGCAGAGGAGATGGGGACACCGGACGAGCCACACACGGCACACACGACCAACCCCGTTCCCTTCGTGTACAGCCCGCCCGACGACAGTGACGACGACCAACGGGCCCGGAACGGGGGGCTCGCCGACGTCGCCCCGACGGTGCTACGGCTACTCGGTGTCGAGCCACCGGCCGAGATGACCGGGCAGTCACTCGTGGTTCACAGAACCTGACGGGTGACCGCTCGTGGTTTCCGGCGAGACACGGGGAGCGGTCACCCGTCTGGCAGGGGGTCCGTCGGAAACTGGGCCCGTCTCGGTCAGTCCTTGCGCTCGACCATGTCGCCGAGTGTGTACTCGCCGGTGGAGCTGTCACTCTCCCACTCGCTACCGTCGACGTCACCGGCGGCCGACAGGTCGATGTCGAAGTGGCGCTCTATCTTGCTCTGGATGTCGTCGGTCGGAAGCGTATCGCCGCGCTCGAGCTTGCGGATGAGACTCGCCTTCTCGTTGAGTTCACGTGCAAGCTCGTCCTGCGTCTGGCCGGCACGCTCCCGCGCTCGGCGTATCTGGTCGTCGTAGTCCTGTGCCAGCTCGTCGACGTCCTCGTAGATGTCGTTACCCCGGCTGCCGCCACTGCTCGTTGTGGACGTGCTGGTCGTCGAGCCTGAACTGCTCGAACCGCTCGAACTGCCGCTCGAGGTGGAGTACTTCGTCGACGCGGTGGACTCCTCGGAGTCGGTCTGCAGTTTGGTCCCGAACTCGGTACACTCGTCACAGACGTCGAGCTCCGCACCTTCGATCTTGATACGGCTCGGGTTTGCCGTCTCTGTCCCGCACATCTCACACTGTACCATACCCGACGTTCGTGGGCCCCCCGCATAAATCGTACGCCGCGGGGCCGACACACCCCGTGTGGCGTCTACCGTATGCGGGTCAACCGGCTCGCCGGAGGTCCCTCCGGGCGTAGTAGAACCGCTGGACCGCGGTCAGGTGGCCGACAACGGCGAACACGGCGAGCAGCCAGCCAACGAGTGAAACGCCCTCGACTGAGACGTCGACGACCCCCGTCACGGTCGTCACCGCACCGACGAGAACGAGCCGGTCGGCCCGGCCGAGCAGTCCGCCGTACACCCTGTCGAGGCCGACGGCCTCGGTCTGTGTCCCGAGATACGACGTCATCAGGACGCCGGTGACCGCGGCGAGTCCGAGCCCGAACGCGCCGATGCCGGCTGCCAGCCCGACCACGATGGCGATATCGGCGTACCGGTCTAGCACGTGGTCGAGCAGGTCGCCGGCCGGCGAGGCGGCGTCGAGTTCGCGTGCGAGAATCCCGTCGAGCACGTCGAGCAGCCCGTTGCAGCCGACCAGCACCGCCCCGAGTAGGTAGGCGAGACGGCTGTCGCCGGCCACGGCGAAACTCCCGGCTGCACCGGCGGCCGCCAGCAGCGCCAGCACACTCACGGTGTCCGGACCGAGTCCGGCCCGCTTTGCGGCCGACACGAGCGGTGCAACCGCACGGTCGGCCAGTGGTCTGAACCCGTCGAGTGTCATAGGTAGTCGACAAACGAGACCGTTCCGGCGGACGGTCCGCGCTCCCCGCGGACCACCGCCTCGATATCGGCGGCGACCGCCACCGGCTCGCGGTCGGTCGTGTCTATCTCGTAGACCGACGACGCGCCGTGTTGCTCGACGGCGGCCGCGAGCACGACATCGAGCGCCTCGCTCTCGGCGTTCTCGGTGACGGTCGCCGGTGGTTCACCGCGGGTCTCCAGCCGCGTTTCGAGCTCTGCCGGGTGACAGCGCAACACGACGACACGGTCGACGGGCAGGTGGTGGGCGAGATGTGACTCGACGAGTAGATCCGGCTGCCCCTCGAACCGGGAGACGACCGCCTCGATGTCGGCGATAGCCGAGTCGCGTCTCTCGTCGTGACCGGTCGTGAGCTCCTCCTCGCGGATGACGCTGTTGAGGTGAACGGTCGACAGCGGCGTCTCGGCGAGCCGTGTCGCCGTTGTCTTTCCCGTTCCCGGTGTGCCGGTCACTGCAACCCGCATTCACGCCGCCTCCAACTCGACGAGCACCTCGTTTATTGTTTCGACAGCCTGCGGGGTGGTTTCGCGGGTTCCACAGGTCACCCGGACACAGTCGGGCAGCCCGAAGCTCGCACAGTCCCGGATGATGATACCCGCCCGCCGCGCGGCGTCGGCGACCGCCTCGCCGTCACCGACGGCCGCGAGCACGTAGTTGCCGCCGCTCTCCCAGGTGTGTGCGTCGAGGTTGTCCTGCATGTACTCCCGTGCCCACCGGGCCGTCTCGACGGTCTGTTCGAGGTGAGCGTCGTCATCGAGAGCCGCCAGCCCGGCACGACAGGCGAGTTTGTTCACCGCGAACGGTGTGTTGATCCGGTCGTAGGCGTCGGCCCAGCCCTCGGGCACGAGCCCGTAGCCCACCCGCAGCCCCGCGAGACCTCGGCTCTTCGAGAGTGTCCGTAGCACGCAGATGTCGTCACGCCCGTCGAGGAGTCGCCGGGCCGACGGGTTGGTGGTGAACTCGCCGTACGCCTCGTCGACCATGACGACCGTCTCCTCGTCGGTCGCGTCGGCGAGCCGTTCCATCGCCGCGAGAGACATCTCGGACCCGGTCGGGTTGTGCGGGCTCGTGACGTAGACGATCCGGTGACCGTCGTAGTCGGACAGCACCGCCTCGGCAGTCTGTTCGAAGTCGTTGTCGCGGTCGAGGCTGTACCGGTCGACGACCCCGCCGTGATAGCGGGCACTCATCTCGTAGTAAGAAAACGCTGGGTCCGGAACGAGCACCCGGTCACCGGGTGCTAACATCGCCCTGCCGAGGTAGTCCAGAAAGCCGTCGCCACCGGGCGAGAGCCACACCTGTGCCGGTTCGACGTCCCACTTTGCCGCGATTGCGGCCGTCAGGTCGGTGTGGACCGCCTTCGGGTATGTGTTTACCGCCTCCGCAGCGTCGTGAATCGCCTCGACAGCGGCGGGACTCGGGCCGAGCGGGTTCTCGTTCGAGGAGAGCTTTATCAGTTCGTCCGGGGCTACCCCGAGGTCGCGGGCCACCTCCTCGATACCTTCCCCTGCCCGGTAGGGTGTGTGTGCCGACAGGTCCCGTGGTTGCATACCCCCAACAAGGTCACCTGAGGGCTTAAGACTGGTTATACCGCGATGCGAACCGTTTTTTGTGACCGGTCTGCGAGTAGTCGGCAGGGCGTGTGGCCTAGCGGATAGGGCGAGGGGTTCCTAACCCCTCGATCGCGGGTTCGAATCCCGCCACGCCCGTTCGACGGACAGTCTACATTTGCCGGACGGCGACGGGACGTCCACACTCCGGTACAGTTCACACTGGACTGCTCCGACCGTGGTGCCCGTTGGAACTAGTACGGGTAGTCGCGGGGCTCGTTCTGAATCGAGACCCACTTTGTCTCGGTGAGGCGGTCGAGGATCGCCTCGCCGTTGTACCGTCCCAGTCCGGACGCACCGACGCCGCCGAACGGTGTGTTCGGGTCGTCGTTGAGCGGTTGATCGTTGATGTGGACCATCCCGGTTTCGAGCTCCGTGGCAATCCGTTTGGCCTGCGAGAGGTCCGTCGAGTGGACCGAACCCGACAGCCCGTATCGGGTATCGTTCGCGATCGCGAGCGCCTCGGACTCACTCTCGTAGGGGATAACCGGTGCGACCGGGCCGAAGTGTTCGTTACAGGCAACGGGCATCTCCTGGCTGACGTTCGACAGCACTGTCGGTTCGACAAACAGCTCGTCGTAGTCACCGCCCGTCTCGACGACCGCACCGCGCTCGTTACTCTGGGCGATGAACTCGACTATCTTGTCACGCTGTTGTTCGTTGATAATCGGTCCGACGACGGTGTCGTGCTCGTGTGGGTCGCCGATCGGGAGTGTCTCCGCTCTGTTGCTCAGCCGGTCGACGTACTCGTCGTAGACCGACTCGTGGACGATGTGGCGGTTGATGCTGATACAGATCTGCCCTTGGTGGGTGAACGACCCGAACACGCCGGTGTCAACCGCCCAGTCGAGGTCGGCGTTTTCGGTGACGATGTGGACGTTGTTTCCGCCGAGCTCCAGTTCGGGGTACGCGAACTGCTCGACGGCTCTGGCCCCGACCTTGCGGCCGACCTCCGAGGAGCCGGTAAATGAGATCATACGGGGTGTCTCGTGGGTGACGACCGCGTCGCCGGTCTGTTGGCCGTCGCCGGTCACGACGTTGACCAGCCCGGCCGGGAGGCCAGCCTCCTCGAACGCACGGGCGATCACGTGTCCCCCGAGATACGGGGTCTGTTCGTCGGGCTTGAGCACAACAGCGTTTCCGGTCGCGAGTGCCGGCGCAACAACCCGCATCGACAGGTGGAACGGAAAGTTCCACGGTGTGATGATTCCGACGACACCAACCGGATTCTTTCGAACCTGTGTCTCCTTCTGTTCGATAGGGCTCGACCGGTACTCCCCATCCATCTGGAAGGCCAGACCCTCACTGACCTCCATTATCGCGTCGAGACTGTTCAGCTCCGAGCGTGCCTTGCCACGGACCGACCCCGATTCGGCTGCAAAGAGATAGATGAGCTCCTCTTCCCAGCCACGGATAATCTCTCGTGCCTCGCTAATAACGGTAGCCCGTTCGTGCGCCGTTGTCGTCTCCCACTCCGACTGGGCACGCGCCGCGGCTTGGTAGGCCGTGTCGACATCCTCGGCGGTTCCGACCGGAATCTTACCGATCTCCGCACCCGAGGAGGGCTCCTCGACGGCTATTGTCTGACGATCACCGGCCGGAATCCACTCACCGTCGATATACTGCGCGTTCCAGCCGGTTGTCGGTGCAATCGAGAGATCATCGGCAACCTGGTCCGAGTCATCGACCGTAACTGAAAGCTTCGACATACACTGTCTAAGTGTTTTATCTGGTTACTACACTCGCCTAACGTGTAAGGGGACGCGGTTCGATCACGTTACTGTGTTGATACTACTCTCACGACCGACAGGTCGGACCCAACACAGGTGGTGTCCACCTCCCACGAGCTGTGCCGGCGTTTCGTCACCCTGCCGGGTGCCGGTGTCGACAGTCCGGTCCTCGTCACGGGTTTTGGCGGGTGGATGAACATCAAGACCTCTCTCGAACAGACCGTAGAGCTCCCTGTTCTCCTCGGGGTCGCCAACGAACCGCTCTACTGCGGTCTTGAACTGGGATGTGGACTCCGCGTACAGCGTGTTAAGATCCGTGATACCGACCTGGCTGATTCCCACAGCGGACAGTTCGGGATAGTGCAGCATCTGCATGTTCCTCGAGTAGCCACCGTACGAGCTGCTCATAACGGCGATACGGTCCTCGTCGACCAGTCTCTCTCGGCGAGCCAGCGGGTTCCCTCTGTAACGTCACCCTGCTCGGTACCGCCCAAGTTACCGTTTGATCACAGAACACCGACGAGGAGATTCACCCACAGACAAGCCGGACGATGTCAGCTACCCACCTGTGAACTACCCCACCCGCTCGCCGCAGTAGTGGCTCGCTACTCGAGAACGGGAGCTTAGCGCCTGTGAACCGCTAATGTCGGCGATACGTGTAGCGTCGTTTCAGGCCGAGAAGTCGTAGGGAAGCTATTATTATCTCGTGTACAAAGCCCCTTTGTGGGAACTAAAGCCAGTACGTCTTCGGGACCACTCGTGGCAGTTGTCATACTGCTCGTTGGACTCGGGTTTGTAGGGTACGGTGCATACACGTACACGTCACAGTCAGCGGCGTTGGACTCCACAGAAACAGTCAATGCAACAGTCAGCTCGACGTCGATCGAGGAGTCTCCTGGGGGTCGTCGAGGCGGCACCGACTACCGTCCACAGGTGAGCTTCAACTACACGTACGAGGGTGAGAGCTACAGTTCCTCGAATCTATATCCAAGCGGTGTCACCCAGAGCTCCGGGACTAAGGATGGTGCCGAGTCGACATTGGAGGGGTACGAACCAGGCGCTAATGTAACAGCGTACGTCCCGACAGATTCACCCGGCAGTGCGTTTCTGAAGAACCAGCGCAGTACCAGACCGCTGTTTATGATGGGGGTCGGTGGCCTCGTTGCAGTGCTCGCCCTGGTCTCGATTGTTCGAAACCACCTCACCGCGATTGCCTCTGTCGTCGGCATCGAGTAGCGGTAACTGGAGCATCGCCGTCGAGAATCTCGTTCACCGCCTGTGAGCAGGCCGATTCAAGACCGAGCACACCGGATTGCGGAACGAAGCTCTTCTTCTCGACTCGTCTGTCGTTGACTCTATCTCGGCCGAGCGCATACGCGCGAGGCTTGTTCTACGCATCGAGGACGAACTCACGGGCCGGTTGCGCTGCATCGATTTCCGGCTTGGACTCGGCATCAACTGTGAACGGTGTCGGTTTCGGGCTGGTTCCGCCGAACGACGAGTACCGGGCCGACGAAGGCCGCGGCGGCCCGATTGCTCTTCTCGCCGAACAAAAACGACGACAGCGACGGGGCGGCCTCCCCCACGACGACGGCGTCGTGACCGGGCATCGCGTCGACGAGCGCGTCGAACGGGCCGGCAGCCGACACGCGCGTCTCCGTCTGGACTCCTGCCGTCTCGAGCGTGGTGGCGGCCTCGTCGTGACGACTCTCGGGGACGTTGCCGGCGGCGAGTAGTGTGACCACGATGTCGCGGTCACCAATCAGAGTGGTGACGAACCCGACGATCCGCGAGACCGCAATCTCGCCCGACAGCGGGACCAGCAGACTCTCGACTGCGCCCGTCACACCGGTGATGGCGTAGGCGTCGACCCCGATTTCGGCGGCCACGCGCTCGATCGTCTTCCGGCGATTCCCGGTGAACACCATCCGGTAGTAGGCGTCGCCGCCGGCGACCCGGAACTCCTCGGCGATATTTCCGAGGGCGTTGGTGGCCCGTTCCTCGAACTGTGCGCGGGCCTGGTCGGGCGGGGTCTGCTCCGGAACGACGTGGTAGCCGAGCAGGGTCACGTTGAGCGTCCCGAGCAGATCGATCAGCCCGCCCGAGACGGTCGACCCCTTGAGCACCGCAACGGGAACGAGTACGTGTGTCATACTGCCCCCTTGAGCGTAATATCTCGGGCGTAATAGAAGTACCAGCCAGAGGTCACGACGATGACGCCGAGGCCGACGAGAATCGAGAGCGGGTTCATGAACGCGATGAGTCCGAAACTCGCAATCGCCCCGATCAACGGGATTACCGGCCCACCGGGAACCCGGAAGTCGGGATCGTACCACTCCGGCCTGTCGCGGCGGATGGCCACGAGCGCCACACAGATCAGCCCGTACATGATCAGGTGGAGAAAGGAAGCCACCTCCGCCAGCAGTTGGACCTCCCGAGTCGCCGCCAGCACCACGACAGGCCCACCAGCCATCCCCAGCGCGACGTGTGGTGTGCCGTAGTTCAGGTTGATCCGGCCGGCCCACCCCGGCAGGAGCGCGTCCTTCGAGACACCGTATATCGCCCGCGAGGTGCTCAGGATCGAGGCGTTGACCGAGGACATCGTCGCCAGCAGGCCGCCGGCGATGATCACGAGCGCGCCGGGCGTCCCGAGCAACTGTCGGCCGACCGCGACCATCGCCGTCTCGCCCTCCAGTGCCAGGCGGTCCTGCGTGAAGACGCTCGTCGCAACGAGGATCGTCAACACGTACATGATGGTGACGACCAGCACGGAGCCGATCATCGCCAGAGGGAGGTTCCGGCCCGGGTTCTTTATTTCCCCGGCGACGGTCGCCACCTGCGCGAAGCCGAGATACGAGGTAAACACCAGCGCCGCGACGGACATAACCGGCCCGACCGACCAGACGTTCGCCGCCTCTCCCGGCGGCGTGTCGGCGTCGACGAACCCCAGCGACTCCGCTATCCCGAACCCGAGAAAGACGACTAGCATCGACAGAAGCAGCGCGACGATCGCGTTCTGGAGTTTCGCGGCGTTTTCTGTCCCCGTCACGTTCAGCACGGTGAACCCGACCCCAGAGAGGACGGCGATGACCGAGACGATCGTCCCTGGATTCGCGCTGATGGTGAGCCCGACCTCTGCGAGCGCGTCGAGCAGATAAAAGCCCAGGCCGACCAGGTAGAAAGCCGTCGCAAACACCAAGCCGAGCGACAGTGAGAGTCCGATAATCGTACCCGCGAGGGTCCCGAGTCCGCGGGAGATAAAGTAATACCCGCCGCCGCTTTTCGGCATTGCGGTGGCGAGTTCCGAGGTCGGCAGCGCGACAAAGAGCGCGATGACCCCGCCGACCGCGAACGACGCCGCCGCGGCCGTCCCGACCTCCGCTCCCGCGAGCCCTGGGAACACGAAGATGCCAGCGCCGATCATCGTCCCGATGCCGATCGCTAGGCCGCCAGTGAGTCCAAGCGTCCGCTCCAGTTCGGAGTCACCTGCGAGTGTCACCTCGTCGGTCTCGACTGTCGGCTTGATCTCCGGTGCCCGCCCCTCGACGTTCCTCCCGGTCTCGACCTTCGTGTCCGGTGGTGCCATGGCCGGGTGGTCGACCGCCATCGGATTAAATATACTCTCCGGTACAGACGTTGTATCGTCAAAAATAGT
>JAQCNM010000126.1 GCA_028275025.1 Halovenus sp. | reverse complement strand
GTCCGCGAGGTCGTAGGCCAGCGTCGCCTCGCTCTCGTACACCTCGTTGAACGACCAGCGTGCGAGCGTGTACGGTCCGGTGATGGGCACCTTCACCGGTCGGGTCGCCACGTCGGTGGTGAACCCGTACTCGGAGACGAGCCACTCCTCGGCGTAGCCAACCTCGTCGACGACACTCGGCTTGTCGAAGTAGTTGTGCCCCCACACCTTCACCGGGCCGTTGAACTCGTAGCCGTCGATGCGGTGTGCAAAGTACTCCACCATCTCGTTGCGCCGCATCTCGCCGTCGACCACCACGTCCAGACCTGCCCGCTCGTGTTCGCGGGTGATGAGTCGAGCGGCGTCGTCGGCCGCCTCCTGGAAGTCCTCGTCGTCGAACCCGGTCTCGGGGTCCTCGTACTGGTCGCGGGCACGGTGGAGCCAGGTCGGTTTCGGGTACGAACCCACGACCGTCGTGAGCAGGAAGTGGTCGTGGTCGTGGTTCGGCGGCCGGAACTGCTCGCGGGTCATACCTCCACCTCCCGGGGTCGGGTCGCAGCACCGAGCGTGGTCAGTTTCTCCTGGAACCGGTTCACCGGCAGGTAGAACGCCTCGGTGTTGAGCGTCGCGTACACCCGGTCGTACTGGTTCTGCGGTGTCCGGTCGTCGAACCAGTCGACGCGCTCACGGACCGTCTCGGCCGACTCCACCCGGGTGTTCTGCCCGTCGACCACACCGAGTGCGACGTCGGCCGGGGTTCCGTACTCCTGTGCGTTGGAGACGTTCGCGTCCGGGGCCGAGACCAGGTCGAACCCGAGCGCGTCGATATCTGCATCCATCACGTGTGCGTACAGGTTCTCGACGAGTGCACCCCAGTACGGGTAGACGACCACCTCGGCGTCGACGGCGGCCGCCACGGTGTCCAGCGCCGCCGGGACACGCTCGTGACCGTCGTCGGTCTCCGGTGGGTCGGTGACGAGCGACGGCTCCAACAGGAACAGGGTCGCTACCTCGGGAGACCGGGCGGCCTCGCCGGCGAGAAACTCCGCGACAGCGTTCAGAAACGCCGCCTCGTCGCCGTACTGTTCGTCGGTCGCCAGGTCCGCGAGCGAGTACGGCCCCGGCAGTACCGCCTGCAACGGGCTCTCGGTGTGCTCCGTGGCGGCCGCAACCTCCGCCGCCACGTCACCGTCGGGTGTCAGTTCGCCGGTCACCACCGGCTCCCGGTAGAAGTTGTTGTTGTCGTAGTAACGAACGATACCCCGCGTCTCGACGCTGTCGTGGACCGCGAGAGGGTGTGCCAGCATGTCGTCCCAGCGACCCTGCCCCTCGACGACCCTGTCGAGTCCCGCACGGGTCTGGCGCTCGACGAGGTCCTCCCGGACCGTCTCGTAGGTCTGGACCGTCTCCGCGTTCTCCGACCCGTCGACGAGGTCCTCCTTCTGGTTGCCTTTCAGCGCCCGAAGTTCGTCTTTCGCCCAGTCCGGTAGCGGGTACAGACCGGGTGTTGTCGACACGAGTTCTGTCATGTGTTCGGTTACGGAATGACCGCATATAATATTTGTCTCTCGTTTATGTTCACGAGTTATCAGACGCGGAGACGGTGACACGGACCCCACGGGCGAGTAGTTGCTCAGTCCGTGGCGGTGAACTCGAACACGAGCAGTCGCTCGAACGGGTGAGATTCCTCGGCGAGGAGGCGGGTCGAGAGTCCGGCGGTCTGGGCCCGTGCTCGCACTGCGTCCGGGCCGGTGAGCGTCGAGAGGAGCAGGTACGCCCTGCCGCCGGGGGCCAGCACGCGCCCGACACCGTCGACAAACGGGTTGACCACGGCACGACCGTTCTCGCCGCCGGAGAGCGCCCGTTCCATCGGGTCGTCCCACTCCTCCTCGAGTGCTGTTGGCAGGTACGGCGGGTTGCAGACAACAGCATCGAACCGGCCGTCGCGAAAGGGGCCGAACAGGTCCGCCCGCACGACCGGGAGCCCCTTCTGCGCGGCCTGTCGGCAGGCGTCGGGGTTGATGTCCGACCCGACGACACGCAGCCCCGTCGCCTCGCGGATACGCGCTCCGACGTAGCCGGAACCGGTGCCGACGTCGAGAACGAGCGCCTCGTCGTCGATGCCGTCTGCGGCCGTCGCCGCGAGCAACCGGGAGTCCTCTGCGGGCTGGTAGACCGTCTCGACGTCACGCAGTTGGGCGAGCCGTGGCGGGTCGCCGCTCGGCCGCTCGTCGGGCATGGTCAGGCGGTCGGCTCCCCGGGGTCGCCGTGGTCCCACGCGACTGTCGCCAGTCGAGCAAACGCCGCCGGCGGGAGGGTGCCCGCGCGCTTGCCCAGCAGCGTCTCGTCGGCGGCGTCGACAACAGCGCCGGGGTCGTCGAGCCCCGAGATGTGTGCGGTGTTTCGAACGGCGTTGCGCATCGTCTTGCGGCGCTGGGTGAATACCGCTCGCAGGAACCGCAGGAAGAAGTCGTCGTCGGGCACCTCGTAGTCCGGCTGGTGGGGCCGTGTGCGGACGACAGCGCTCTCGACGGCGGGCTGTGGGTCGAACGCCGCCGGCGGAATGGTCTCGACGAGTTCGATGTCGGCGTAGTGGCCGGCGGTCACCGAGAGTCGGCCGTACTCGGCGGTGCCGGGGTCGGCGGCCATCCGCTCGGCGAACTCCCGCTGGAACGTCGCCACCATCGGCCGGCCCTCGGGGAGCAACCGGAACGCGAGCTCACTCGAGACGCCGTAGGGCAGGTTCGACACGGAGGCGGTGAACGGGGGCAGATCGACCGCGAGCGCGTCACCCTCGACGACGGTCAGGCGGCCGGCCGCACGGGCGGCGGCGAACTCCTCGCGCAGAAACGCCGCGAGTCGGGGGTCACGCTCGACGACGGTCACCGTCTCCGCGGCGACGAGCAACCGGTCGGTCAGTGCGCCCGTGCCGCCGCCGATCTCGAGAACGGCCGAGCAGTCGAACCCGGCCTCGGTTGCGTAGCCCGGAAGCCGGTCGAGCACACGGTCGTCGACCAGGAAGTGCTGGTCTGCGTTCGGGTTGCCACTGACGCCGGCGCGCGCTCGGAGCGCGTCGGGGTCGCGGTCGCCGTGGTCGTTACTGGGTCCGGGCACAGCTGGCTGTCACGCCTCCTCCCGGGCGAAGATGGTGTACTTCAGGTCGTCCTCTCGGATCTCCTCGGTGATGCGCTCGACGAGCACCTCCCGGGCGTTGTGGAGCCCGTCGATCCGCGCCTCGATATCGTCGAAGCTCTCGAACGGACGGCGCTTGCGCGCGTCGAGGATGTCGTTGCGGAGTTTCTTTCCGATACCGGGGAGCAGGTTGAGCTGGTGGAGACGGAGTGTGATCGGCTGGGCGTCGTTGTAGAACTCGACGAACTGTTTTTGATTTTCCTCGACGACGTCCTCGATAACGTACTCGAGTTCGCTCGCCGCGCCGCTCGGGAGGTCGTCGTAGTCGACCTCGGTCGTTCGCCGGACGTGAGAACTGTCGTAGACGTCGATACGGTCCCCGATAGAGAGTGTGACCTCCCCGAGTGTGAGTTCGTAGAGAGAGAAGTCGTCGTGGTCCAGCACGAACGCCAGCGGTTCCTTCTCGTACTGCGGGCGGTCGTCCTCCGTCCGACCGTGTGGGAGCACGTCGAGCACTATCCCGGTCTCCCGGTTGTCGCGTTCGTTCTCGCTCATACCTCCGAGTAGGGCGACCGGTTACATAAACCTGGGCTCCACCCGTTCTGACCCCGACAACAGCGTTGATGTGGGTCGGTCTCCAGAGTGTGTGTATGTATCTCGGTGACACGGCCTGGCCGGACCTGGAGCAGTACTTCCAGCAGGAGTCGCTGGCGCTGGTTCCGGTCGGGTCCACGGAACAACACGGCCCGCATCTCCCGGAGGCGACTGACGCGATCATCGCGGAGGGGTTCGCCCGCGAGGCCGCCCGGCGAACGGGCTATCTCTGCACCCCGACTATCGACATCGGTGTCAGCCCCCACCACCGGCAGTTCTACGGGACCACCTGGGCTGATGCACCCGCGTTCCGCACGTACGTCGAGAGCATCACCCGGAACCTGACCGAACACGGTATCGACCGGGTGATCTACGTCAACGCACACGGGGGTAACGTCGAGCACCTCCGCGAGGTCGGACGCCGGCTCCGGGACGACAACGAGCTGTACGCGATCGAGTGGATGTGGGACGAGAGCATCCGCGAGCGAATCGAGGCGGCGTTCGACTCACCGGGCCCCCACGGTGGTCCAAAGGAGACGTCACTGGTCTGGCATCTCGAGCCGGAGCTCGTTCACACCGACCGTCTGGAGCAGGCCCGTGACGGCGGTCTGGTGGAGTTCGGTGGCGATACCGGACGGGTCCACGGCGCGCGCACCTTCTACGACTCCATCGACAACACCGACAACGGGGTCCTCGGTGACCAGACCGACGCCTCAGCGGGGGTCGGTGCGGAGCTGTTCGCGGCCGCCTGTGACCACCTCGTGGAGCTGTCGGAGTGGCTCGCGGCCCGGCCGTTCGACGCGCTGATGCCCGAGTCACACGTCTCCGAGCGGTCCTGATATGCTCGTCGCCCTCGCCGACACCCACGGCACGACGGGACCCCGGCTGACTGCGCACCTGGCGGAGACAGTCGACCGTGCCGAACTCGTTGTCCACGCCGGAGACCTCACCACACCGGCGGTACTCGACCGCCTCGAATCCCGGTGCGAACTCCGTGCGGTCCACGGGAACAGCGACAGCACGGCGGTGACGGGTCGTCTCCCGGAGACACGTACCGTCGAGTGGGCCGACCACCGGTTCGTGCTCGCACACGGGCACAGACGTGAGTGGACGGGGCTCTCGCTGCTGGCACGGCAAGAACGGGCTGACGTGGTCGTGGTGGGTCACACCCACGAGCTGTGGGTCGGGGCGCGAGGTGGGGTTGGAGCCGTGAACCCAGGCAGTCACGCCGACCCGCGCGGCGGGGTCGCATCGTACGTCGTGTTCGAGCGGACCGAGGGGGGCGTTGTGGGGCGGGGTCGGACTGTGAACGGGCGTTCCCTCGGAGCCGTCGAACTGTGAGGGCCGAAGCGGGACGACGCATACAGCCGTACGGGTGTTGTGTAAATATGGGCTGCGAAGACTCAAACAGCCGTTTGAGTCGACCGCGGGACGGATACCGACGGCCTCGAGACCGTGGTCCCGACAAGCGCCGCGACCCCGGTCTGTCGAATACGGTACGTGTAAAACAGAGAACACAACATTCATTCCCCTCCGGGGCGTTCTTATATCTAGTTGTGAGTATCATCAGAGAATCGTGCGGACAGACAGGGGTGCCGGGTTGGGGTGTGGTGAGACGAGAGAGGTAGTATGGCACAGGAAGAAACAGGCGACCTCGGCGAGGTCGACGACCTCCCGACCAGAGAGGAAACGGAGACGGGGCCGCTCTCGGGTATCGGTCGTGTGCTCTCACAGACGGCTCGGGCACTCGCGGGGTCGTCTATCGACATCGATAACTACGACCCCGACCTGCACGAGTCGCTGCTCTCGTTCGACGGGCTGGAGGGGTACGAGGAGCTCGAGCGGTACTGGTTGAACGTCCCGTTTGCGTACGCGACGATCAACTACGACTCACGGAACACCGACTACCGCTACCACGTCGTCGAGCCGGATCTCAGTGAGTTCGAACGGAATCTGCTCGACCGGCTCGTCGAGGACGTTCGCGCGCCACTGTTGTACCGCGACGACATCAGTGACGACCCGGAGGTCGCACTCCGGGAGGAGCTCGTCGACCGGCTCGAAGAGTACGGTGTGCGCGCCGACGAGGAGATGTTCTACCGGCTGTTTTACTACCTGTACCGCGCCTTCCAGGGGTACGGTCAGATCGACCCCCTGATGCACGACCCGTACATCGAGGATATCTCGTGTGACGGGCCGGAGATGCCGGTGTTTGTCTACCACGAGGAGTACACCGACGTACAGACGAACATCGTCTACGACCCCGAGGACCTGTACAACTACGTTGTGCAACTCGCCCAGCGCTCCGGGCGGCACATCTCGGTGTCGAACCCGGTGGTGTCGACGACCCTCCCCGACGGGTCGCGGATCGAACTCGCCCTCGGCGAGGAGGTGACCCCGAAGGGGTCGGCCTTTACTATCCGGAAGTACGCCGAGGACGCGTTCACGCCGATAGACCTGCTGAACTACGGGACCGTCGACGACCGGATACTGGCGTACATGTGGCTGGCAATCGAGAGCAACCGGTCGCTGATATTCGCCGGCGGGACCGCCGCGGGAAAGACCACCTCGATGAACGCCATGTCGATGTTCATCCCGCCGCGCTCGAAGGTGGTCAGCATCGAGGACACCCGCGAGCTCTCGCTGTACCACGAGAACTGGCTCTCCTCGGTCACCCGCGAACAGATGGGTGACGCCGACATCGACATGTACGACCTGTTGCGCTCCTCACTGCGACACCGGCCGGAGTACATCCTCGTCGGCGAGGTGCGCGGCGAGGAGGCCATGACGCTGTTCCAGGCGATGAACACCGGGCACACGACCTACTCGACGCTACACGCCGACAGTGTCCAGACCGTCATCAACCGCCTGGAGAACGATCCCATCAACGTACCCCGGGCGATGGTATCGTCACTCGACATCCTGTGGGTGCAGGTGCTGACGAAATCCGGCGGAGAGCGGGTCCGGCGGGCTCGTGCCATCTCCGAGATCGAAGGAATCGACCAGCGAACCGGTGAACTCGACTACTCGAACACCTACCTCTGGGACTCAACTGACGACGCGTTCCGCGAGAACAACTCTACCCTGCTCGAGGAGATCCGCCAGGACAGGGGCTGGAGCCAGTCGGAGCTACTCGGCGAACTCCGCAATCGACGGCGGTTTCTCAACTTTCTCCAGCACCGGGATATAACCGACTACCGGCGGTTCACCGCGATGGTCAACAAGTACTACACGGACGCCGACGAGGTGATGAGCCACATCGACTCACTCGGGCTCGACCTACTAGAGGAGTAACATGGTCGGGGCAACGACGCCGGCCGGGATCGTCGCCCTGGTGGTGGTCGGACTGCTCGTGGGGACGTGGGTGGCGAGCAAGCTCAGCCGGACCGTCGACCAGGCGATGAGCCGGATCGCTATGGTGTTTTTCAGTCGGTTCGTCTCCGCCGACTTCGAGCGTCAGCGCCGCATCGAGGCGGCGTTTCTCGAAACCACCTACCGCAACTACGCCGCAAAGACACTGCTCTTTGCGTCGATGGCATTTGTCGTCGGGGCCGTGCTCGGGGCCTTCGTCGTCGCGGCGGTTCTCGTCTTTCTTGAGCCGATTGTCGGGGTGCTCGCAGAGCTACCCGGCGACGTCACGAGCCCGTTCGGTGTTTCGAGCGGGTTCGAATTCTCGCTGTCGGTCGAGCTGCGCTGGGTTCTGCTGGTGTCGCTGAGTGCTATCGCCTTTGGCGGCGTGGCTGCGGCGCTCGCCTACGGGGTGCGGTGGTGGCTCCCGTCGAGCACCGCCGAGGTGCGGCGGCGCAGCATCAACGAGGGGCTCACCCGTACGACCGCGTTCATGTACGCCCTCTCCCGTGGCGGGATGGAGTTTCCGCAGATACTGCGGACACTCACCAGGCACCAGGAGATCTACGGGGAGACTGCGGGTGAGATGTCGATCGCAGTGCGGGAGATGGACATGTTCGGGCGGGACATGATAACCGCACTGCGCCGGATGTCGAGTCGCACGCCCAGCGAACAGTACAAGACGTTCTCGGAGAACCTCACGAGCGTGCTCCAGAGCGGGAGCAATCTCCCGGACTTTCTCGAGGAGCAGTTCAAGCGGTTCCGCAGGGAGTCAGAGGAGCGCCAACAGGACCTGCTCGAACTGCTTGCGACCATCGCCGAGGCCTACGTCACCGTGCTGGTTGCCGGGATGCTGTTTTTGATCACCATCCTCCTGATATTCGGGCTGACAATCACCGACACGCTCACATTCCTCCAGTTGCTCATCTACGTGCTCATCCCGCTGGGGAACGTCGGGTTCGCCCTGTTGGTTCAACAACAGCTCGACCAGTTTGGTATCTCGGGTGTCGGGGTCAACGCCAGTGTCGACGCGTTGCGCGAACGACAGCTGTCTACCCCGTCGAGTGTGCTGCCGAACAAGAAAGAGAGCACCCGACCCGACGGTGGGTACACGGCACCAAACGAGCGGGACAACCGGCGGATGCTCGGCCTCCACGACCGGCTGTTCCGGGTGAAAAACGCCCTGCGTGACCCGGTCAACATCGTCTTCTGGAACCCGAGCAAGATACTCTGGGTGACAGTGCCCATAGCAGTGTTGCTGTTCGCACTCCGTGCGCCGTCGGTAGTCGCCTCCGAGGGTGTCACCGTCCGTGTGCTCGACGACCTGCTCGTCCAGTCGATGCTGGTCGTGGTGTTGACCTACGCGGTTGTTCGGCACTTCCACAAGCGTCACATCACGCGCATCGAGCAGGCCACGCCGGAGTTTCTCGAGCGGCTCGCGAGCCTCAACGAGGCGGGGATGTCGGTTGTAAAGGCCGTCGACCGGGTGCGCGGGAGCGACATTGGTGTGCTCTCGCCGGAGATCGACCGCATCTGGCGGGACCTCCAGTACGGTTCGACTGTCGACGACGCGTTCGTCCGGTTCGGACGCCGTGTCCGTACGCAGGCGATCGCCCGTGTCGTGACACTGCTGACAAACGCCATGCGGGCGAGCGGCGACATGGGGCCGGTGATCCGTATCGCCGCCGAGCAACACCGGGCGGAGCTCGGACTGCGCCGCCAGCGCCGCCAACAGATGTTCACCTACCTCGTGGTCATCTACATCTCGTTTTTCGTGTTCCTGATCATCATCCTCGCGATAAACGAGATGCTCGTCCCGAACATCCCACAGACCTCGCCGGTCGAGGGAAGCGGGCTGGAGTCCACGGGCGCCGGCGGCGCGTTCGGCGACTTCGGCGGGGTCAACCAGGCGGCGTACACGCTCACCTTCTTTCACGCGTCGCTCATCCAGGCGCTCTGTGCGGGGTTCGTCGCCGGTCAACTCGGCGAGGGGTCACTCCGTGACGGCGCGAAACACGCCGGAGTGATGCTCGCACTCGCGTACGTCATGTTCGTCTTTCTCACCTCACCGATCGCCTCGATCGGTCCGGGCGAGGTTCCCGGCGAGGACGGGGCGGAGGTCGTTATCGTCGGGGACGAACTGGAGAGTCTCGACGACGTGTCGCTCTCGAAGGGCGGGTTCGTCGCGGTGTACGGGGGTGATGGGGTCAACGACACCTTGCTCGGTCACACGGACTACCTGACGGTTGGCTCACACAGCGATCTCCGGATACAGCTCAACGAGACACGACTTCAGGGCGTCGTCGGTGAGACCGGCGAGGGGGAGACGGTCACACTCCGGCTGGTCGCCCACCGCGACACCAACGGGAACGGCGAGTTCGACTTCGAGCAGCCGTTCGGCGTCGGTGATGGCGTCGACAAGCCGTACGACACACCCAGCGAAGGTGAGACACCCGGGATTGACGTCGAGGCGCTTCTCGACAGCGACTTCGTGTCGCTCGGCTGAGAGCGACCGCATCGGTCAAACGTCTCCAGCCCGTTGTACTGGTGATGACAGGAAAGGGGCCGCTCTCACCCGACAGACCGGAGCTCGACCGCCCGTTCCGCGTCGACGCACCGTTCGACCCCGCGGGCGACCAGCCGGACGCCATCGAGCAACTGGTCGACGGGTACGAGTCAGGAATGGACAAACAGACGCTGTTGGGCGTCACCGGCTCCGGAAAAACGAACACGGTGTCGTGGGTTGCCGAGGAGCTGCAACAGCCCACGTTAGTGATTGCACACAACAAGACCCTCGCCGCACAGCTGTACGAGGAGTTCCGCGAGCTGTTTCCCGACAACGCCGTCGAGTACTTTGTCTCCTACTACGACTACTACCAGCCCGAGGCCTACGTCGAACAGAGCGACACCTACATCGACAAGGACGCCTCGGTCAACGACGAGATCGACCGGTTGCGTCACTCCGCGACGCGGTCGCTGCTGACCCGTGACGACGTTATCGTCGTCGCCTCGGTGTCTGCGATCTACGGGCTGGGTGACCCGAGAAACTACGTCGAGATGGCACTCCGGCTCGAACAGGGCCAGCAGGTCGGCCGCGAGGAGCTGCTCGCCCGGTTGGTCGACCTGAACTACGAGCGCAACGACGTGGACTTCACGCAGGGCACCTTCCGGGTCCGGGGGGACACACTCGAGATCTACCCGATGTACGGCCGCTACGCCGTTCGGGTAGAGCTCTGGGGTGACGAGATCGACCGTCTCCGAAAGGTCGACCCGCTGGAGGGGGCGGTCGTGAGCGAGGAGCCGGCGGCACTCATCCACCCGGCCGAGCACTACTCCATCCCGGAGCGGCGTCTCGAACACGCGATAGAAGAGATAGAGGACCTACTTCAAGACCGGGTCAGACAGTTCGAGCGACAGGGTGATCTCGTGGCCGCCCAGCGCATCGAGGAGCGCACCACGTTCGACCTGGAGATGCTCGGTGAGACCGGCTACTGCTCCGGGATAGAGAACTACTCGGTCCACCTCTCGGACCGCGACCCGGGCGACCCGCCCTCGACACTGCTCGACTACTTTCCGGACGACTTTCTGACCGTGATCGACGAGTCACACCAGACCTTGCCACAGATACGCGGTCAGTTCGAAGGTGACCGCTCGCGAAAGGAGTCACTGGTCGAGAACGGGTTCCGCCTCCCGACAGCGTTCGACAACCGGCCGCTCACGTTCGACGAGTTCGAGCAGAAAACCGACCGAACCCTGTACGTCTCGGCGACCCCCGGCGAGTACGAGCGCGAGCAGTCCGGACAGGTTGTCGAACAGATCGTCCGGCCGACCTACCTGGTCGACCCCGGGATAGAGGTCGCCGACGCCGACGGCCAGGTGAGTGACCTCATCGACCGGCTAAACGGGCTCCCGGACGGCGAGCGCGCGCTCGTCACGACACTCACCAAGCGCATGGCCGAGGACCTAACCGACTACCTGCGCGAAGCTGGGCTGTCGGTGGCGTACATGCACGACGAGACCGACACGCTGGAGCGTCACGAACTCATCAGGGACCTCCGGCTGGGTGAGCTAGACGTACTCGTGGGCATCAACCTGCTCCGCGAGGGGCTTGACATCCCTGAGGTGTCGCTGGTGGCGATTCTCGACGCCGACCAGGAGGGCTTTCTCCGCTCCGAGACCACACTCGTCCAGACGATGGGACGGGCGGCACGCAACGTACACGGGGAGGTGGTGTTGTACGCCGACGAGCCAAGCGCCGCGATGGAGTCGGCCATCCAGGAGACGAACCGCCGCCGGCGTATCCAGCAGGAGTTCAACGAGCGTCACGGTCACGAGCCCCGGACAATCGAGAAGCCCGTCGGCGAGACGAACCTGCCCGGCAGTAGCACCGACACCGGCGACGCCGCCTCGCTGGAACCCGGCGACGGAAGCGAGGCCGCCGACGCAATCGAGGAGCTCGAAGACCGGATGACGGAGGCCGCCGACAACCTAGAGTTCGAGCTCGCGGCGGATATCCGCGACCGCATCCGCGAACTGCGCGAGGAGTTCGACCTCGACGGCACCGACGAGGGGGTTCCCGCACCGGAACGGCCGTGACCCGCTCACCACCCCGGGGTCGGCCGGCTACGCCCGAAAGAACGCGGGGTCGGCAAACGGCTCGTCCTCGCCCTCCACGGTGAGAACGTCGAGTGCGGTGACCGTCGCTCCGACGCCGAGTTCGCCCGCGAGACTCGGTGTTGTCCGCCCCTCGTCACTGCTCACCAGTTCCTTTACGTACAACCCACCCTCGCCGTGTATCTCGACGGTCGCACACGTCGGGTCCGCTCCGTCCGGGTCGCCGTCTGCTTCGTACACTGTCCGGGTCCGTGTCTTTGCCGCCCGACGGTGAGAGACACGCTGTGGGGTGTCCTGCTCGACGGTCGCGCCCTCGAGCGTATCGAGCGCCGCCGCGAGCGCGTCTGCCTCGACCGGGCCGTCGAAGCGCACCGTCATCCGGTAGCGCTTGCTCGCCGGCAGTGTCTTCACCCGCTCGACCATCTCGTGGGTGGCCAGCCGTAGTCTCTCGACCTCGACCGCGCCGTCGGCGGACTCGTTGACCGCCGTCTGGAGGGCGTCGGTGTCGATCGACCGGCGCCGTGGTTCGTCGACCTCGACCACGAACGGGCGGCCGGTGCCGAGCATCCGCGCGTCGACGTCCTCCCGGCCGGCACCATGAAAGGTGGCGTCGGCGCCGTCCATCGTGTCACAGACAACGGGTGCGGTGAACCCCTCGACGCTCTCGTCGTATCGGTAGCCGGTTCCGTCACAGCCATCACAGGGCTGGCCCTGTACCAGCCCGGTTCCGTTGCAGTCACGACAGGGCCACTCCGTCTGCGGGATATCCCGCTTCAGCTTGCGGTATCGCCCGTAGACAAACGCCGAGTTGATCTGTGCCTCGACGGTGTCGGTCGTGAGGTCACACAGCGCGACCACGTCCGGCCGCTCGAAGTCGACGGTCGTCTCGGTCGCCTCGCCGAGACGCTTGCCGACCTCGCGGTTGAACTCACGTTTCAGTAGCTCCCCGGCCTCCGGGTCGAGACCTACCTCCTCGCGGAGCAGGCGGTCGTTCTCCGCCAGCAGAGGGGGGACCCGGGTGCCGACCTGGTAGGTGTCGAACTCGTAGCCCCGGAGTGCCGCCTCCGCCTGACGCGCCCACCAGTCGAAGCGGGCACACTCGCCCTCACACACCCAGCAGTCCGCCGGTGGGTCGAACGGCTCGTCGTCGGCGAGCGCGAGTGAGATACGGAGACTCCGGCCCCGCTCTGGGTTCGAGAGTCCGAAGCTCCGGTCGGCAACGAGCCGACCGAGACAGCTGTCACAGACCGGCCCCGACGCCAGCGCGTCGCGGGCTACCGAGCGCACGTTCATCGGTGGATTCTGGGGGCTGGCGCCTAACTCGGTTTCGGGTCGTGGCTGTGTTCGGTGTGGACAGCCGTGTCCGTCGGCGTCCTCCCTCGGTGACCGGGCGGGCCGCGGTAGCGTCAGCCATTTTGCGCCGGTCGCCCTACCTGTTGTCGTGCAGGTCGTCGACTACGAGACGGCGTCTGCCGGCGAAGCAGACGACGCCGCACTGTGGCTCGCCAGCGACGGTCGAGCCCGGCGGCTGTCACTCGCCCCCGGAACGGAGCTGGCATACGGGCTCGGCGACCGCCGGTGTGCGGGTGTCCGGGAGGGTCAGCGTCACGAGCCCTGCTCGAACGAGCGTGCGCCATACTGTGACCGCCACACCGGCAGGTGGGCCTGTGCCCGGTGTACCGGGAGCTGTGACCGCCCGTTGGACAGCTGTGACGAGGAACACGCCGTCTACCTGGCCGCGTTCGCCCCGGAGACGTTCAAGGTAGGTGTCACCCGGTCCTGGCGGCTGGAGACCCGTCTCCGCGAGCAGGGTGCCGACCGCGCGGCACACCTCCAGACGGTCGACAACGGACGGACTGCCCGCCGTATCGAGGCCAACATCGCCACCGACATCGGCGACCGGGTGCGTGTGCCGACGAAGATCAGAGGGCTCGGACAGGCCGTCAGGGCGGCGGCCTGGGAGAAGCTACTCGCCGGGTTCGACCCCGTCGGGACGTTCAGCTTCGACCACGGACCCGACCTGGCGGACCCGCCCGTCGCGGAGACACTGGCGACCGGCCGCGTCCGAGGGACAAAAGGGCGGGTGCTCGTTCTCGAGCGGGCCGGTAGCAGCTACGCTGTCGACAGCCGCGACCTCGTCGGTCACGAACTCACCGAACGGGACGAGCGCGCTCTCCAGTCGAGTCTCGCCGCCTTCGAGTGACACACCCCC
>JAQCNM010000115.1 GCA_028275025.1 Halovenus sp. | reverse complement strand
TCGCTCAGGGCGTCGACCGACGGGGCGTTGACGATCCGCAGTCGGTTGCCGGTCCGGTTGAGGTGTAACGCGTCGGTGAACTCACTCCCCGCCGGAATACGGTAAGCGTTCGACAGACCCGGCACCTGGTCGGCCCCGTGATACGCGAGCAGCTCGCGGTAGGCCCCGTGGAACTCCCGGGCGTCGGCCGGTGTGTCCCAGACAGTCTCGTGGACGTAGCCGGTCTCGTTGCCGACCGTCGAGACGTACGGGAGGAGTGTGTCACCGTCCCACCCGGCGGTTGCCGGGTGGTCGTAGCTGTAGGTCGGTGCTCCGGAGCCCCCGGCCAGGTGACTCTCTCTCGGAATGACGACACCGTACCCGTCACGCTCGAGTGTCGGGCCCAGCAGTGAGACGTACAGCCCACCCTCACCCAGTGACTCCGTGAGACGCTCACCGTTTGCTTCGAGCGGACGCCACCTGTCCGTGCTCCGGTCGCTGACACGCAGTTCCGTCGGGTCGTCCTCGCGGTAGGTGCTGGGGTGGATAACCTGCTCCGTGCTCGCGGGCGGTTGCTCGTACAGGCTGTTCACGGCGTCCCACCCCGTCTGCTGGTGTCGGTCCTGCACGAACGCGTACCCGGACTCGTAGGGCTGTCTGAACAGTCTCGACATCCCGTCGTCGATACCGGTGGTGTCGGGCACGGCGGTTCGGTCCGGCCGGTAGCAGGTCCCACTCCAGGTGGTCTCACAGCGTTGCTCGTACAGCTCTTGCACGTAGTTCGCGTCACCCTCGACGTAGCTGTTGCGGGTGTTTCGCTGCTCGATTGTCTCGGTCTCCGGGAGTTCGAACTGGTTGTCCTGCTGTGCGTGGAACAGCTCCTGTGCGAGAATCGCCTCGCGGATCTGCCGTGCTGTGCTGTCCGGGGACACCATCGTCACGTTGCCTGTTGTCGACTGGTAGTAGCCGTTCACCGCCCCGAGCAGGGCCTCCCGTGACTCGACAGCGTCCTCGGACTCGCCGATGAGAAACGTCGCCTCGTAGACGGTGTTCAACGCGGTCTGTGACGCCTCCTCTCGGTCTATCGCCCCGAGTTCACCGCTGTTTACGATCGACTGCTGTTCCTCGGTGAGCAGTATCCGTACCGGTGGTGTCCGGTCGAACTCGATCCCACGGATAGACTCGACACGGGCCATCGTCCGGGCGACGACTGCCTCGAGTTCGGTCTCGTTGATACCGGCAGCCTGGTCGACAGCGAGTGTGGCGTTCGCCCAGACGCCGTGCTCCCAGCCCAGCCGGTCCGTCTCGGGGTCCGGCCTGTCCTCTGCCACGACCGACTCGGACACGGTGAACGCCCCCGTCGTTCCGACGACGGACGCGCCGGTGTCGTTGTCTGCCGTTGCCCCGACACCGTCGGCGCTCCCTCCGGGCGTAGTGTTGTTCACGCTACTCCCCGTCTCTCCGACCGCCGACGCCGGGACGAGTGCGACCCCGACACAGAGCGCGAGCACCACGACGGCTGGCACCCACCGTCGCACCCACGCCTGTTCTGTCTCTCGCATAGCTGTGTCGTGAGCACGGCAGCATAAACCACGACAGGCGGTCTCTCCTCACCCGGAACCGGGCGACACGTACAAGTCACCCCAACGACGTCTCTGCGCCGACCCATCAGGCCGGACAGCCGGGGCCGTCCCCGATGCCGTCGTCCCCGGAGTCGTAGCCAAGTGCCGCCGCGACGTCGACCAGCCCCGCCCCCTGGTCGGTGTCGGACTGTCCGATATCCTCGGCGGTGTCGAGCAGTCGCTCGCGGGCCGTCGAGGGGTCGTGACCGTCGGCCACGAGCTGTGCGACCGCACCGGTGACGTGTGGTGCCGCCATCGAGGTGCCGCTGCGGGCGCCACGACCGCCCGGAACGGTCGAACAGACCGCCGCCCCGGGTGCCGCGAGCCCCACCTCCGGCCCGGTCGAGGAGAACTCGGCCACCTCGTCGTCGACAGTCGTCGCGGAGACAGCGAGATACGACCCGTATACCGCCGGGTAGCCGACCGAGTCTGGTTCACCCCGGTTTCCGGCGGCAGCCACCGGCACCAGCCCCGCCTCGACGGCGTACTGACCGGCCGCCTCTAGTGCCGGTGACGGCCGCGGCGAGCCGAGGCTGAGGTTCAACACGTCCCAGCCCCGGTCGGCGGCGTACCGGACCGCCTCGACGATAGCCGAGGTGCGACAGCCACCGCCTCCAGAACAGACCTTCAGCGCGTGCAGCGTCGCCCCGGGCGCGACACCCACCACACCGTCGGCTCCGGTAGCAGCGGCGGTGCCTGCGACGTGTGTCCCGTGGCCGCCGTCGTCGGCCCACGGGTAGGGGCAGTCTCCGCCCGAGCACGTCGCCCAGGCCTCGTGGTTCGTGTCGACGGTCGGGTCGGCGATACTCCCCGCCAGGTCGGCGTGAGTCGGGTCGATACCGGTGTCGACAACCGCCACGTCGGCTCCGGTGCCGGTGGCACCCCGCTCGTGAGCGACATCGGCGTCGACACGGTCGATCCCCCACGGTGGGGTCGACACGGTGTCCTGTCCGCTCGTGGTGCCGGAGACGGGTGTCAGCTTCCGGTCGGGTTGCACGAACGCGACGTCGTTGCGGGCACGCAGTGCCCGACTCCGGGCCCGGGAGAACACCCCGCAGACGAGTGTCATCGACGTGTGTGCCCGGAGGTCTATCTCCCCGTGGCCGCTCTCCGACACACTCGCCGCGGCGACGGCACCGTCCCCCGATACCGCTCCGACGATGTACTCGTCCATCTGACGGTAGACGGCGGCACCGACACCGAGCCCGAGAGCACCCACCCCGACGCTTTTCAATATATCGCGCCGGGACCACTCCCGATTCACCATACCTGGGCTTGGTCTGTCGGTCGTAAGTTCTTGACGCCCACTGGCACTCAGGTCCCGCGGTCTCTCTCCGGCTCCCCTCTCTCCTCTCGGTCACCGTGTTCCGTCTCCTCCTCCTGTTCGGCTACGTCCGGACTGTCGCCGACGGCGCTGTCGGTCGAGACCGCCTCGCCGGTCGACAACACCGGCGCGGTCTCCGGGCGTGCCGGCCCCGACGGCCCGGGTTCGACGGATGCTGTGAGACCGTCACGCAGGTCGTCACCGAAGTGTGCGCCGAACGCGCCTACGGCGAAACTGAGCACCGTCGTCGTCAGGAGTGTCCCCGCGGGGAGGGTAGCGAGCGCAGACACCGCGGCTCCGACACCGCCTCCGAGAGACGCCCCCGCCACGAGGATAGCGAGACTCACAAGAAGGGCGGCGACGGCGGCCTCCGCGAGCGGCCGGTCCTCGACCGCGACCCCGGCGGCGAACCCGCCGAACAACATCCCCAGGTACGAGCCCACGAGCGGGACGAACACGAGCCCCGCCGCCGCCCCGACACTGACCGTCACCAGGGCGACGACGAACCCTACGAGCGAGAGCCCCGCGTTCTGGCTGTCGGTCACACGTCAGTAATGGCCTGGCACGGTAGTATGTGTTTTCCCCACCCTCGGTCTGCTCACCCCGCACCGGGGGGTAACTGTCCGGCGAGTCGTGGACAGCCAAACCGGTCGACGGCGTCGTGTCCCGAAAGTTCGCACAACAATGGGAGCGCCGTCCCGGCGTAGGACTTCAGACAGGCCGAGAGGGCCGCCGGCTCCGCGGCCTCGCCGGCGAGATACCGCTCGACGAGCACCGCGTAGTCCCGGTCAGTCATCCGCGGGTCGGACACGTCTCCGACCGCCGACGTGTCACGCCACTCCGCGGGGTCGAGCCCGGTGTCGTAGTCGTCAAGTCTCACCGGACTGGACTCGATACCGAACTGCCCTGCGGCATCGGCCAGGCTGTCGGCCCCCAGCCTGGCGGTGAGACCCCCAAGATCCGCGTGGTAACACCGCCCGAGCACGTGTTGTGCCCCGCTCTCGACAACGTCACCTCCGGCAGTCACCGCGAGACGTGCGTACAGCAGTTCGAGTGTGGCATCGCGGTCGCCGGTGACGAGTGTCGCACCCTCGGCCGCGGCGATGTCACCGACGACGTGCTGGAGCAGGAGCCGTTCGTCCTCCGCGTCTGGCTCCTCGCGGTGGTACACCGTCGGCTCACCGCTCTCGCCCGGAGCGTCGAAACAGACAGCCCCGATCTCGAAGCTCTCCGGGTCGGTGGCACTGACGGCTGTGACCTCTCCGGTCGGTCGGGGCTGGACCGTCACGGCGACAAGCCCGTTGCTCGCCCCCAGTTGGACGAGCCACGGCTCGTCGAGTTCGGACCGCGGTGGCCGGGGCCGTCTGTCCGGCGGGTCGATACGCTCGGCGGTCCCGGTCTCACCGCACAGCAACTCGACCCCGGTCACCCCCGACCGGGTGATGCCGTCGAACTGGTACCAGTCCCCTGTCTCCGGAGACAGACCCCCGGACGGTGACCCCCGGACCCCGACCCGGAGCTCCGTTCCCTCGATATCGGTGCAGTGTAGCGTGCGTGTCGGACTGTCGACGCCGCCCGCGACCCGGTCGACCCGGAGCGGGAGTGCCGTTGCTCCGGTTTCTGGGACTGCTCTTGCATGTCTCATTGCTCCGTGTTGTACGCCCCGTGCACTCATAACACCGAGGGAGTCACCAGCCGGGGAACACGGTGGGTCGTGGCCCGTCTGACCGTCTGTTCTCTCCGGGCGGTTGGTGACTGAAACTCTTAATCGGGTACGTGCTCATACACATCTGTGAACGCTGACTTTCACGCCCACTCGTCGTACTCGGACGGTAGCGGGTTGCCTCGGATGGTCTCTGGAGCCGTCGATGCAGGTCTCGACACGGTCGGGTTCACCGACCACTGCAGTCTCACGGCTGTCATGCGGGCGGAGAAACTCCTCTGGAACCGGAACTTCGACCGCACCTACGAGCAACGGCGGGCGGCGCTCGATATCCTCGACGACCGACACGACATCACGCTGCAGGACGGTGTCGAGATGGACTACGAACCCAGTCTGGAGGCCGATATCGAGCGGTTTCTCGACACCGCCGGGTTCGACTACGCTATCGGGAGTGTCCACTACACCGACGGTCGCGAGGTGTTCCCGCGGGAGTCATTTGCCGAGATGTCACCGGCCGAGACACGCGGTTTCGTGGACACGTACTACGATACGATCGAGACCCTGATCGAGTCAGAGCTGTTCGAGATTGTCGGCCACGTCGACCGCATCGAGTGGCACCCGGCGCTCCGTGGGCTCACGACGGAGTCTCATCACCGTCAGGTCGCCGCGGCGTGTGCAAACTCACGGACTGTCCCCGAGATAAACGCGAGCCACGTCACCTCCGACCCCGCGATGTACCACCCGTCGAGGCCGTTTATCGACGTTCTCCGCGAGTACGATGTCCAGTTCACCGTCGGCACAGACAGCCACGAACCGGGTGCGTTCGGGCCGCGGAGAGAGGCACTCGAAACCCTCCTCGCGGAGCGTGGTGTCGACCCGGTCGACCCGGTCGGTCTGTAACGGACACAGCGCGGCCCCGCCGGTGCTCGGGTTCTGGCGACCACTCACAGGTACTCGAACGACTGGTCGCTGTCGTCCCCGAACCCGAGGCGCTCGTGTGTCCACTCGAACGCGCCGGTCTCCCGTCGGTCCACCAGAAACTCGACGATCCGGTCGCCGACGTTCTCCCCGTAGAGCTTCTCGCCGGACTGTATCTCCCGCCGCACGCTCTCGGTCTCGGCGACGTACTCGACCATCCTGCGAACGTGCTCCCCCGATATCGGCGGCACCAGCAGGTTCGTGTTCGCGTCGAACACCGTCTCCGGACGGTCCGTGTTGAACCGTGCGGTGAGACAGATCGTCTCGTCGATCTGGTTCAGTTCCTCCTGCATACTGCCGGAGTCCGTGAGTTCGGCGAAACACTGCCCCGACTGGAGAAACTCGTAGACGTGGGCGTGTTTCTTCCAGAGCCCGGTGAACAGGAAGTTCTCGTGTTGCTCTGCCAACCGCTCTAGTTGCTCTCGGTACCCGTACCGCTCCAGTGCTGCCCCGGTCGCCGTCATCTCGATAAAGACCACGTTGTAGCCGCGTTCGACCAGACTGACGACACCCTCGACCAGCGCGGTGAACCGGTCCCGCCGGAGGTTCGCACGGCGGTGGATGTCGACACGGATCCACCGGTCTCGCGCCTCCAGAACCGGGTACCTGTCGAAGACACTCTCCGCGAGTTCGACCTCCCCCCGCATCTCGACTGTGTCTACCACGGAGTTCCCGACGACCGGGATACGCTTCTGCCCGTCGACGGCGACGGGATACCCCTCGTCGACGAGGTGTTGCCGGTTCAGTTCGACCGGCGCAAACTGGTACAGCGACGCCGCCGAGCCGACGAACGTGTCGTACTGCTCGGGAAACGGCTCGGAGCGCTCGATCTTCCAGTCTCCCTCCCACTGGGCGGTGACAAACGACTCGGGGCTACCGACCGCGTCGTACTCCGGGGCCATCCCCCGCAACCCCGCCTCGTTGTGCGCGACCCGCTGGTTCGTGGCGAACAGCCACGCCTGTGGAAAGATGCCGGCCGCGTGTGTGTCTCCGTGTACTATCGGGAGCACCGTCGTGTCGTACTGGTCGAGTTCGTCGACCAGTTCGGCCACGGCGCGGTGCATCTGGGCGGTCTTCTCGGTGAGGTTCCCCCGCACCCCGAGGTCGACCCCGATATGTTCCTCCAGACCGTACTCCTCGAGACCGTGTCCCAGCACGTCGTCGTAGTGCTGGCCGGTGTGGATCACGAAACAGGGGACATCCCGTGCCGCCGCGGCCGCGACGACGGGTGCCTGCTTGTAGAAGTCGGGCTTTGTCGCGGTCACGACCGCGAGTGCGAACTCCTCGCCCGCACACTGGGCCGCAATCCGGTCGGCGTATATCTCCGGCATCACGTCCATACACGTGGCTTGCCGTGTACAGTTTAGTAGTTGCGGGTCCGGTGACGCCGGGGCGCTCACGTCGGCCCGTGACCCGGAGCCGGCCACCGCCCGCCGACTCGTGTGCGTGGGTTTTTGTCTGTGTCGCCCGAGTTGTCACTGTGACACCGTTCGATGCCGTGTTGTTCGACCTCGACGGGACACTGTGCCGGCGCACACAGAACACAGAACAGCTCTACCGGGAGACGTTCGCCCGTGCCGGTGTCGAGCCGTTCGGCGACCCCAGGTCGCTGTGGGGTGAGCTCAGCGGACCACCGGACCACGACGACCAGGCCGGCTATCTCGGCCGCGGGTTCGCCCGCCTCGCCGCACAGCACGACCGTCCGGAGGTCGACCCGCTGGCACTCGGGCGGGCGATGGCCACACTCACCGACGACAGCGAGGTAGCACTGTGTCCCGGCTCCCCGGCGGCGCTCGACAGCGCCGACGACACCGCCCAGTTGGGTCTGGTGACGAACGGCCCGGAGCGCCGACAGCGGGTCAAACTCGACACGCTCGGCATCACTGACCGCTTCGACACGCGGGTCTACGCCTTCGACCTCCCCCGCCGCAAGCCACACGCGGGCCCGTTCGACCGCGCGCTCGACACGCTCGACGTGGCCCCCGAGCGGGCACTGCACGTCGGTAACTCCCTGCCGTACGACATCGCGGGTGCCCACAACGCCGGTCTCGCCGCCGCGTGGCTCACAGACGGGGACGACCCCGCGCCGTACGACCCCGAGTACGTTCTCGAATCGGTGGCGGAGGTCGATACACTGCTCACAGGGTCGCAGTGACCGCGTTCACCGGGGTGTTCGCCGACGACGCCTCCCGGCGTGCCGCCGAGGCGGCACTCGCGGCCGCCACGGCCGAGCAGCCACGGGCCGTCGAACTGCTGGGTCGTGGTAACCGCAAGCAGACAGCGCTCGTGCGTTTCGACGACCGCGGCCCGGTCGTGCTCCAGTTGTGTGACGAGCAGACCTGGCTCCGGACCGAGTCGGTGCTGCTGACACGACTCCGCAGGGAGACCGATGTTCCGGTGCCGCCGGTGCTCGCCGCAGGTGTGTCCGACGAGATTGCGTTCATGATGACAGCGTACGTGCCGGGCACGGACCTCCACGGACGGTTCAGCGGGCTGTCAAGGGGGCGACAGCGACATCTCTCGCGGGGCTTTGGACGGTATCTCGGTCAGCTCCACGACCAGCTCCGGTTCGACAGCTACGGCCCTATCGCGGTCGAGAGCGGTGCCCTCGTCGCGCAGGCCGGCGACTGGCAGCGGTGGTGTGCCGGCTACGGCCGGACCGCGGTCGAACGGCTCCCCCCGGCGTTCGACCCGGTCCGCGAGGCGTCGCTCGAACTGGTCACCGAACGGCCGTCGGACTCCGCCCCTCCGGCCCGACTGTTTCCGTGGGATTTCAGGCCGGGTAACGCGGTCGTCGCCGACGGCCGGATCACCGCCATTCTCGACTGGGAGACGCCGATGGCGGCCAGGCCGGCGCTCTCGGCCGCAAAGGCGGAGTACCTCGTCGCTGACTGGTACGTGACCGACCCGGAGCCGCTCCGGAGGGCGTTTGTCGCCGGTTACGAGGCGGTCCGTGGGTACCCGGACGTGCGACCGGCCCACCGTGTGGCCGCAATCGCCGACAGTGCCGTCGACTCGACCGGAGCCGTGACCAACCCCCGGTACCCCGAACTCGACCGCGAGGAGGCCGTTGCCGTTCACCGCGAGGCGCTCGCGAACCTGCTGTCGTCACGGTGAGGTACCCGCCGGCCACGACACCCCACAGATCGACGCCAAGACAGGTATCCGCGTCTCCGGGCAGTCCCATCTACCAGATAACGTAAGCTCGTCCTCTGTGACTACAAAGGGTTTATATTTCGGTACTGCCTCTTACCAATACCTGCCATGGACCTGATCTCGATCCTGACAGACGGCGGCGGTCGAGCAGAGGAAACACGCCACTACGAGTGTCGCGCCTGCGGAGAGAACCTCTCTGCCGATTCGGCGGCCTGCCCACAGTGTGACGGGGACGTTGCTCTCTACACGTTCTGAACCGTACTCCGACACCGATAACGTCTACAGTTCTCGACATCTAATCTATCTGATTGTACATCTGTTGTTGACATCCTCCCGCGCCTGAAGACGCGGGTATTCTGCTTGTATCGTATAACTGCGGTCGTCCGGGAAGCGGTCGCGTCTCGTCGCGTTCTCTCTCCGGGTGGTCGACCCCGGTGGCGGTCACCTGCGACTCTCCTGTGGGGTACGTGAGCGGCCCCGTCGGACGAGTGAACCGGGCGGTCCCCGACGGTCTGCCCGGCGGTCTTTTGCCCCCTGAACCCCGATAACACGTATGGAGTACGCCGAGCTCGTGGCGCTGTACGAGCGGCTCGCGGCGACAGACTCGACCAACGAGAAACGGTCGTTGCTGGCCGCGGCGTTCGCGGATGCCGGGGACCAGCTCGACAGGGTCGTGTTGCTCGCCCGCGGTCGGCTGTACCCTGCCTACGACCGCGAGGAGCTGGGGTTCTCCTCGTCGCTGTTGCTCGCGGCTATCGAGCGGGCGACGGGTGTTGCCGAGATGGCACTCCGGGAGCGGTGGTCCGAGACCGGTGACCTCGGCGACGTGACCGCCTGGGCCGTCGAGACCGGCGGCCAGCAGACCCTGTTCTCGGAGCCGCTCACGGTCGAGCGGGTTCAGGACACGCTCCGCGAGCTCCCCTCCTTCGACGGCCCAGGTAGCCAGGACCGGCGTGTCGACACGGTAGCCGGGCTACTCGGCGACGCCGACCCGGACGAGGCACGCTACGTGGCCCGGACGGCCCTCGGTCACCTCCGGGTCGGTGTCGGTGAGGGAACCATCCGGGATGCGATCGCCGCGGCCTTTCTCGACGGCGAGGCCGTCGACGCCGTCGAGCGCGCCTACCAGGTCACGACCGACTTCCAGGTCGTGGCGACAACCGCCAGGGCCAGGGGCCGAGAGGGGCTGGAGGCGCTGTCGGTCGAACTCGGCCGGCCGGTCCAGGTCATGCTCGCCGAGACGGCGACGGACCTCCCTAGTGGCGTCGCCGATGTTGCGGCCAACGGGACCGCACTTTGTGAGTACAAGTACGACGGTTTTCGCGTCCAGCTCCACGTCGACGGCGACGACACCAGGGTCTTTACCCGCCGGCTGGAGGACGTCACCGAGCAGTTTCCCGACGTCGTTCGTGCCGTCGCGGACGGTGTCACGGCAGACCGTGTCGTGCTGGACGGTGAACTGGTCGGCTACACGCCGGAGACAATCGCAGGGGACCCGGCACAGCGGGAGCCACTCGCCTTCCAGGAGCTCTCCCGGCGGATCAAACGCGAGTCGAATATCGAGACGACGGCCCGGGAGCTACCGGTCGTCGTCCACGTCTTCGACTGCCTGTACGCCGCGGGGTCACTGCTCGACAGCCCCCTCCGAC
This sequence comes from Halovenus sp., assembly GCA_028275025.1. Taxonomy (GTDB): domain Archaea; phylum Halobacteriota; class Halobacteria; order Halobacteriales; family Haloarculaceae; genus Halovenus. The sequence continues at coordinate 472 of JAQCNM010000115.1, read as the reverse complement.
GACGGCGTGACCGTCTCGCGGCCGTCACCGAGGCCGTCACCGCCGAGCCTACGGCGGGTGTCGCCGGCCTCGAACCCGCTCGGGCCGTCTCCGTTCCGGCGGACGACCCCGAGCCGGCGACTGCGCTGTACCGGGAGGCACTGGCGGCCGACCACGAGGGGGTCATGCTGAAAAACCCCGGCGCGGCCTACCAGCCGGGACGGCGTGTCGGCCGGCTCCTGAAACACAAGCCCACGATGGAGCCACTCGATCTGGTGGTGACACGGGCGACGTACAGCGAGGGACGCCGGAGTCAGCTCCTCGGGCGGCTCTATCTGGGGTGTTACGACCCGGCGACCGACGACCTGCTCGAGGTCGGTCGTCTGTCCACGGGCTACACCGACGACGAACTGGCGGCGTTGACCGAGCAACTGGAGAAACAGATCGTCGCACAGACCGGCCGGACGGTCGAACTGGAGCCGTCTGTCGTGCT
>JAQCNM010000109.1 GCA_028275025.1 Halovenus sp. | reverse complement strand
CGAGTATCCGGCGCTCCCCGTCGGGCCGGACGACGCTGTGTCTAACAGCCTCGACCGGTTCGCCCGAGTCGAGCACCCGCCGGAACGGGAGCTCCTCGTCGGGGATTCGTGTTCCGTCGAGGCCCCTGATATCCCACGCCGGGTCGTTGCACGTTCGCTCTGTGAGCCCGTCTCGTTCGAGGCCGAGTAGCTCGCGGGCTCGGGCGTTGGCGTAGGTGAGCTCCCCGTTGGCGTCGAACCGGACGAGCGACTCCGGAACGGCGCTCACAGTCTGCCGCAGCTCCTCTCGCAGTCGCGACTGACGGTCGGCTCGGTGGGCGGTGACAGCATCGTGAACCCGGTTCCTCAGGAGCGTGTACCGGGCCGGGCTGTTCTTGTGTAGAAAGTCGGTGGCACCGAGCGAGAGTGCGGTGTCGACTACCGCCTCCGCGTCGGTCGTGGTGAACAGCACGAACGGGAGCGCCCCGGCGTTTGCACGAACCTCGCGGAGGAACTCGACCCCATTTATTCCTGGCATCTCGTACTCACTGACGATACAGTCGACAGCGGCAGTTTCGAGCCTGTCGAGTCCGTCGCTCGCGAGTCGCTCGGTGAGGACACTGACCTCGTCGGTGTCACGGCAGAGAGCGTCGGCCGTTCTCGTCCGCGATTGGGAATCCCCGTCGACGACGAGCACGGTGACCGGCTCGTCACACCGTGACAGCGGTGGGCTACCGGGGTCCTCTTTTCGCGAACTGTGCATAGTAACTATCCGTCCCGGAGGGTAAAAACGGTTCTGACACCGCCTCTCGTGGGGGGTTAGACAGTGGTGGCCAGCTGAGGTGACCCCCGTCGCGACGGGTATCGGGACACGGGTGAGACAGACAGTCGAACAGACAGGGGGCGGCGACAGGCCCACCGGCGGGTGATCTCTCGACCGCTACGCTACAGCTCGACGCCGCTCGGGATGAGGCTACGCTTGCGGAGCAACTCGCCGTCGCTGTTGTAGACGAGGAGAGCACTCATCTCGTAGTCGATGGGGTTCTCGTCGGTCGGGCGGATACGGACACGGTAGCTGGCGTCGTCGTCCGCCTCGCGGGCGGCCGAGACGAGCCCCGCCATTGCCTCGGCGTCGGCGTTTACTTCGAGCAGGTACGCACCCGTCAGACGGTGGGTGAGACCGAACACCCCGCTCGTGGTGTCGTCCGCCGTTTCGCGCAGCCGGAACGCGGCGTCGAGGTCGGACGCCGTGAGCTGGTCGTCACCGCGGGTCAGTCGCTCGTCGAGCGTGTTGGCCGGGCCCTCGTAGCTGATGTCGATTATCGGTGGACCGCCGTCTTTCTGCCTGACGGACGTGTTGAACTGGTCGCGTTTCATCTGCCGACACCTACGAGGCGGGGTGCAAAGAACGTAACGGCACATCGGGGCGGGAACCACCACGAGCCAGAGCAACCGAGTCGGGCCAGGCTCTCCCGAACCGACGAAAAGACCTATGCGGTCCACAGACAACAATCGGGTATGAGCACCCAAACCCCGTCACCCGCCTTCGAGGACGGACTGCTGCCAGTCGTTGCCCAGGACGCCGACACGGGCGAGATACTGATGCTGGCACACGTCTCCCGGGAGGCACTCGACCGGACACGCGAGACGGGCGTTGCACACTATCACTCCCGCAGCCGCGACGAGCTCTGGCAGAAAGGCGAGACGAGTGGGCACGTCCAGCAGGTCACGGAGATCCGGGTCGACTGTGACGGCGACGCGTTGCTTTACCTGGTCGAGCAGACAGGCGGCGCCTGCCACACCGGCTACGAGACGTGTTTCTACCGCACGCTCGACGGCGAGACTGTCGCCGACCGGGTGTTCGACCCCGAGGAGGTCTATGAGTAGCGCAGACACCACAGCCGCCGACGAGGCCGACCTCGTCGAGCGGCTGTCCCGCACGGAGAGCCGGCTGGAGGAGACACGCGCCCGCGTCGAGGAGTTCGGACAGGAGGATATCGAACAGCTCGCAGACGCCTACCGCTCGTTCGTCGGCCTGCTCGATCGCTACGAGGACCAGGTCGTCGGTGACGCCGGCGACGTCAAGACGAACGTCGAGTTCCAGAGTCAGGTTGCCGAGGTGATGAGTGACATCCCCTCGGACACGCTGTTGTACGAGACGTTCGTCGAGTGCACGGAGTATCTCAAACAGAAGTGGTTCAACGAGTCAGACTTCGAGCACGTCCGCAGCCAGCTCGAACCGGTCGGTGACATCGTCGCCCGCCTCGACGCCTACCAGGAGACACACCGCGCGTACCGCAAGGTGCGCAGCGACGTTCGGACGGAGATCCGCTCCGTCGGCGAACAGATCCAGGAGCTCGAACGGCTGGTCGAACTCGACGAGGCGGACCTCAACGCGCCGACCGACCGACTCCGGGAGCCCATCGAGCGGTACAACAGTGCCGCTACGAGAGCGTTTCGGGAGTTCGTCGAGAACGAACCCGCCCGAGCGGTGCTCGCCGTGCTCGACCGCCTCGAGGTGTACCCGTTGGTCCCGTTCGAGTCTCCACACCCGGAGCTGACGACCTACCTCGACGGGGAGCCACCCGGCGAGATGCCCATCCCGAAACTCCTCGAGTACGCCGGCTACTCGCGCTCGAAACTCACCCACTACGTCGACGACCCCGACCGGTTCGTCCACGTGGTCGGCGGTCGAAAGACGTTCCTCTCGGGGCTCGACGCCGAACCGCTCCGGATCGGGTGGCCACCCCCGTCGGCGACGGCGCTGGAGTGGCGCTGCCGGGAACTCACCGCCGCCCTCAACCGTATCGACCGGGGTGCCGTCGAGCCACTGCGTGCCGTGGCGGCACTCCCCCGGGAGACGGCCTACGAGCGACTGCACGACAGCGCCGTGGCGCGGGAGCAACTCACCGCGGCCGAGCGCGAGCGCCTCCGAACGAGTGACGTGGCAGCGACACTCGCCGACCTGCGTGCACGCCGGCAACGGCTCCGGGACGCGCTCACAGACAGTCGTGACCCGCCGTAGCCAACCGGGTCGGCTGCAGTCCTCGCTGGAGGCCGGGCCGACGACTTTTCACCTCAGACCACGACTGTCGGCTATGCACGACAGCTACGAGGCGGTCACACCGGGCGAGACGGTCACCCTGGGGAGCCACGAGATGACGAGGTCTGAGATTGTCTCGTTCGCGGAGCAGTACGACCCACAGCAGTTCCACCTGAACGACGACCCCGAGGGGCCGTTCGGGGGGCTGATTGCGAGCGGCTGGCACACGGCGGCGGTGACGATGCGGCTCGCCGTCGACGGCTACCTCGGCGAGGCGGCGACGGTCGGGTCACCGGGGCTCGACGGGCTGCGCTGGCGCGAGCCGGTTCGTCCCGGTGACCGCCTGACAGCGACACTGACACTCGGCGAGCGGGAGCCGTTCGACGAGGGCCGCGGGCTCGTCCATCAGGAGATAGAGACCCGGAACCAGCACGACGAGACGGTGCTGTGGATGGACGCACTCACACTCTACCCCCGGCGGTCCTGAGAGCGCGAGCAGGTTCACCACTCGACGCCCCTCGTCCGGCGAAGCACGTGGGGTCGGAGCGGTTCACGGCCGGGGCCGAGGGCTGTCCGAAAGCTGGCCCAGACCCGACAGCTCCGGAACCGACACAAGCAGTTCGGGGCACGGCCGCCGGGTTCTGCGGGGTCCAGACCGGGTACTGGAGAGAGTGACACCGACGCCGGCAGACCAGGAAATCCGGGTCCCTCTGCTCCGAATCCCGCCTGCCGCACGTCGCTTCGGTCGCGAGAGCACGGGCCGAGAGGGATTTGAACCCTCGACCATCTGGTTAAAAGCCAGACGCTCTGCCAGGCTGAGCTATCGGCCCTGACGGTACTGGGTGCGTGGCGGGCTAAGGACTTTCGGTCCGGAACAGGGCACCGAGCAGGGCACCGACCCGGGTGTTTTCGAGGGAGCCACGCCGGCGCAGTTCAGTGTAGGCCGGAACCGGGAGCTGGACAGTCAGCTCGCCGAGTGACATCTCGCGGGCGGCGAGTGCCTGCTCGACGCTGGTGCCGTTGCTGACCTCGCTCGCGATCTGTCGGACCTGGCGAACGGTGAGGTCGTGATCGAGCGTCGCCCAGCCGAGGTGGAGTCGCGCAGTACCGGAGAGCCGGGCGATGTGGGTGGCCGCCGTCGGCGCAATCGAGCCACGGGCGACGTGGCGTCTGATCGAGGGCGGAAGGTCGTGAACGCGTGCCCACTTGCGCACGAAGGGAACATCAACCCCGTCACCGGCGCGTGTCGCTGCCTCCTTGTACGAACCGACACCCCGGACGAGCGCCGCACACGCCGCCGCGCCACGTAGCATGACGACGTTGTCTGTCGCCCCACTCCGCGAGAACGACCGGACTGTCTCGGCCGCGCGGGTGACACTCGCGGGGTCCGACGGGTCGTACTCGACCGCCTCGCGTGCACGTTCGCCGGCGACGGCGGGGTTCCCGCGGATGACCGGGTCACCGACCGGGGACTCCCGGTCGGTCGGTGCCAACCGCTCGCCTGTCTCCTCACTCATTAACCTTGGTAGTGGCTCCGCAGGAAAAAGTCCTGCCCGGTCATGCGAACCCGGTCGGTGGCTCACCGCGGGTACCGGGCTACTCACCGTCGGCGGCGCGCTCTCGGTCGTACCACTCGGCGAAGCGGGCGAGCGCGCGACCCCGGTGTGAGATGGCGTTTTTCTCCTCGGTGTCCATCTCGGCGAAGGTGCGGCCGTCGTACTCGAAGATGGGGTCGTAGCCGAACCCACTCTCGCCCCGCGGTGCGACGACCGTCCCGGGAACGACACCCTCGAACAGTCTGACCGGGAGCTCCGTCTCGGCGACCTGTTCGTCGGTCGTCGCGCCGGCACGCTCGTCGACACCGAGGTCCTGGCCGCGGCGCTCGGTGTCGACCGGTTCCGGTGTCGCCTCGAACGCGGTGCCGTCACAGTACGCGACGACACCCCGAAACGCCGCGCTCCGGTCATCCTCACGGCGGGCGAGTTCCCACACCCGCTCGATACCGAGTGTGTCCTGGACGTACGCCGAGTACGGCCCCGGGAACCCGTCGAAGGCGTCGATAGTTAGCCCGGAGTCGTCGACGATAACCGGCCCCCCGGTGTGTCGGTACGCGGCCCGTGCACCCCGGGCCGCAACCGTCGCGAGGTCGGCTGCCTGCACCTCGGGGTAGTCGAACGCGACCTGCTCGACAGGGGTACTCAGGTACTCCCGTGCCTCCCGAACCTTGCCGGGGTTGGTCGTGACGAACGTGATCATGCACCTCGTCGGGCCGGACGGAAAAAATAGGCGTCGGTCACGTGCCGTCTCTGGCCACTATCGACAGAGCAAAAAACACCGCGGGCTCGAATCTCCAGACGACAGCCCGACAGAGCGCAGAGATAGCCGGCGGTCAGCGACGAACCGTCGCGGGCAGTCGACGGGACGAACCGTCGCGGGCAGTCGACGGGACGAACCGTCGCGGGCAGTCGACGGGACGAACCGCCGTGGTCAGTCGACGATGACCTCGACTGGTTCCTCGCTGTCCTCGTCGTCCTCGGCGGTACCGGACTGTTCGACGTAGAACAACACGCCGGCGACAGCCAGAACGATCCACGACCGCCAGTTTGCGAGGTTCAGGGTGTAACCGATGCCAAAGGGTTTCTTGACGAGCATCTTTTCTCCGGGCTGCCAGTACGAGGAGAGCAACCGCTTGAGGCTCGGTTTCTCGAAGTTGTACGGGATGCCGAGCAGTTCGCCGGAGGTGGGCTGGTCTGACATACGTCGGCGTAGGCCGGCAGGGATTAAGATGGTTTCCTTCGGTGCTCCGATACGTTGCCGGGGTCTGACAGCCGTATCGGGACCGCGTCACACCCGAATATCGAACCAGACGACCCACAACACCGCCCGACCCCATCCGGCGGTGTCCGGTCCGTGTCGAGCCACTGTGCCGTCGAGAGCTGTCGCGCTGAGTGTTCTCGCGGCCAGTCACATCGGGCCGAGCGGCCGGAGTACATAAGTATCTCGCGGGGTCACCCTGGGATGGACGTGTCACGCTGTCTGCCCGACGACAGCGGCACGATAGCAAAGCATTTAATTAACGGTCACGCTAACCTGCCCTCAGCGAACCGTTCGGGATTTCTCCCAAGAACAGCGGTCCGGCGGCCACCTCACTATGAGCAACACACACACGCGGACACAGGCGACAGAGTCAGAACAGGAGAAAGAGGAGACATCGGTGAGTTGCCCCGAGTGCAGCGGGCGACTCGTCGTCGACGACGAACACGGCGAGACGGTCTGTGAGGACTGCGGGCTGGTCGTCGAGGAGGACTCGGTCGACCGTGGGCCGGAATGGCGTGCCTTCGACGCACAGGAGAAAGACAAGAAGTCCCGGGTCGGCGCCCCCACCACGAACATGATGCACGACAAGGGGCTGTCGACCAACATCGACTGGCGTGACAAGGACGCCTACGGCAACGCACTCGGCGCGAAGCAACGAAAGAAGATGCAGCGCCTGCGCAAGTGGAACGAGCGGTTCCGCACCCGTGACTCGAAAGAGCGCAACCTCAAACAGGCACTCGGCGAGATCGACCGGATGGCCTCCGCGCTCGGTCTCCCCGAGAACGTCCGCGAGACGGCGAGTGTCATCTACCGCCGCGCACTCGAGGAGAATCTCCTGCCGGGTCGCTCCATCGAAGGTGTCTCGACCGCCGCGGTGTACGCGTCCGCTCGACAGGCCGGTGTCCCTCGCTCGCTCGACGAGATCACCGAGGTCTCCCGCGTCGAGAAAAGCGAGATCGCCCGAACCTACCGGTACGTGGTCCGCGAACTCGGACTGGAAGTCAAACCCGCCGATCCCGAGAGCTACGTTCCACGGTTTGCCTCCTCGCTAGAACTCTCCGAGGAGTCCGAGCGGCGTGCGCGCGAACTGCTCCAGAACGCAAAGCAGGAGGGAGTCCACTCGGGCAAGTCACCGGTCGGTCTCGCCGCCGCCGCCGTCTACGCGGCCGCCCTGCTCACGAACGAAAAGACCACCCAGGCTGCCGTCAGCGAGGTCGCCGACATCTCCGAGGTGACGATCCGCAACCGCTACCACGAACTGCTCGAGGCCGAGCAGGACGTTCCCGTCGCGTGATGCCGCCGGAACTGCGGTGACGACCCGGACACCAGAGCCTCCGTCTCGCCCTGGGACCACCGACGCTGCCGTATCGACAGACCCCGAGGGTCGGTGACGGCTCTCGGGGCAGTTGGTGTCTGCTACCGAGAAGGATGCTGTCGGTTCTTCGAGCGACTGTCGAGGCGGTATCGACAGGGCGAGCAGTAGTGTCGTCGGGACCCGTCTTCGGTTGTCTACAGAGAGCGGGCGGAGTGTCTCGGTGTCCTCGAAGACCGGTCTTCCGTGGTGAACGGTGGACACCGTCAGACGAACCTGCAAGCGGGCGATGCCCGCGAGTAGCTGACGAGAATCCCCGGATTCTCGAACTACGTGACCCCGAGATGTCTCACTCGTAGAGCCAGGTCTCGTCGATCTGTTCCCACTCGACGAGTTCGGACTCCTCGAAAAAGAGTGCAATCTCGCGCTCGTTTGCGCCGGGGTCCTCGTGGTCGGAGCCGTGAATCACGTTCCGTCCGAGGTCCAGCCCCAGGTCGCCGCGTATCGTGCCCGGAGCGGCGTCTGCGGGGTCGGTCGCGCCCATCATCTGCCGGACCTGCCGGGTGGCATCCTGTCCCTCCCAGACCATCGCCATCACCGGTCCAGAGGTAATAAACCCTACCAGTCCGTCGAAAAATGGTTTGTCCTCGTGTTCGGCGTAGTGTTCGCGTGCGAGCTCTCGGTCGATTCGGGTGAACGTGGCGCCGACGAGTTTCAGCCCGCGGGTCTCCAGCCGGGAGATTATCTCACCGACCTGACCGCGCTGAACCGCGTCGGGTTTCACCATCACGAAGGTGCGCTCGCCCGCCTCACTCATACCTCAGCCTCCGTCTCCTCGTCGCTGTCGGTCGTCTCGTCGGTATCGGTCTCCTCGGTGACGTCGGTCGTCTCGTCGGTATCGGTCTCCTCGGTGACGTCGGTCGTCTCGTCGACGGTGGTTTCCTCGTCGTGAATCCACTCGAGGTCGCGGGACTCGCGACCCATGAGGTAGTTCTTCTCGGCTTTCGAGTTTTTGAACCAGAGGACGGTGCCGTCGGTCTTGACGAACATCTTGCCTGTCCCGGGTTCGATATCCTCGCCGGTGTAGTCGCAGGTACGTTCTGGCATTACTGTCCTCCGATAGTGTCGGCCTCGCGGGCAGTCTCGCGCAACTGGAGCACGTCACCCTCGCGGACCGGGCCGAGCACGTTGCGCGTGATGATGCGACCTTTGTTCGAGCCCTCGCGGATGCGGCACTTGACCTGCATTGCCTCACCGTGCATCCCGGTCCGACCCACAACCTCGATTACCTCGGCGGGCGTCGACCCCTCCTGGGAGTCCTCTGCGCTCATCTCGACCACCTCACCGGAGTTCCTCGACGGTCTCGGCGATATCGTCGATCGTGTCGCGGGCCTCACCACCGTCGGTGATGGCTGCCGCGGCACTCCCGACCTCCAGTCCGGCCGCGTGACCGAGGTCGTCCTGGGTGGCGACAAAGACAAACGGGATGTTCCGCTCGTCTGCGAGCTCCGGGAGATGCATCACGATCTCCTCGGGTTGGACGTCCTCGGCGACGAGGACGAGCTCGGCGTTGCCGCGCTCGACCGCCTTCGTGGTCTCGTTTGTTCCTTTCTTTACTGTTCCTGTGTCCCGCGCGACCGCGAGCGCCTCGAGGGCGTCGTCGGCGAGGTCTGCTGGAACGTCGAATGTAACGTACACTGGCATGGGTATGGTCACCTCCCGTGTGCGGGCTCGCACTTCCCCGCCGAGTAAATCCTGAAGCGGCTGGAAGCGTCATCAACCCCACACGGGCTGTATCCGATATGGCTGTTCCCCGAGTAAAGTGTTTTCGAACCACCGAGCGCGTGCCAACAGCCAACGCACCGCCCGGCCGAGACAGTCGAAACCGAGTAGTGGAGCACGCACCGACTTACAGCCATGGAGACAGAGGGAGTGTTCGCGCCGGAGACCCGCGAGGCGGTCAGGGAGCGCTACACGGAACTCGAACCGGCGGCCGGCGAAATAATCAGAACAGTCGCGCGCGCGATGAACTTCGACAGCGAGGAGTACGACAACCGTGTCACCGACGACGTCAACGAGGCCGCACAGGATGCGATGTTCGCCTCCTTGCTGGCCGTTCGTGTCGGCGACCGCGAGGAGTACGAGCACTGGCGCGAGTCTCACGAGGGCGACCTCGTGGTGGCCGGGAGCGAGGGGGCCGACCGGGCTGTCTGGCACGACCCCGACTGGACCGGGGCCGCCGTCGCTGCCACGTTCCACACCGAGCGTGCGGCCGCCGTCGCGACACTCCGCCGGCAGGCGTTCGGTCACCTCTACAGCGAGGTGCTCAGGTGATCGACCCGCCCGGTGGCCCGTCTGTGCCCGGCGACACAGGGGGCGACACGGATAGCGACGGCGAGAGCGCGGAGACGGAGCGCTGGGACTGGCCGGTTGTCGAGTCCGTCGTCGAGTACGACAACGAGTGGTACACCGGCGGGTACGACCTCGTCGAACAACCCGACGGCACCCGGAAGCGCTACTACTGGGCGAAACTCCCACCCGCGGTGGTGGTCGTCGCGGCCGCGAACGGAAAGCTGGTCATGGTCGAGCAGTACCGCCCGGCGATCGCCGAACACTGTCTGGAACTCCCCGCGGGGATTGTCGAGCGCGGCGAATCGGCGACGACCGCCGGCGCGCGCGAACTCCGCGAGGAGACCGGGTTCGAGGCTGCCGGCGTCTCGTTGCTCGAGTCGTTCTGGTGCACGACCGGGCTGTTGTGTCACCGCCGGTCTGTTGTCTTCGCCGAGGGGCTCTCCCCCGTCGAACCCGACCTCGACGCAAACGAGTTTCTCTCCGTGCGGGCCGTGCCCGTCGAGGAGGCGCTCGGGCTGGCACGGGCGCCGCCGGCAAACGACGCCACCATCGAGGGGCTGTTGCTCGCCCGCGAGACCGGGGTACTGTCGGACGACTGAGACCCGCAGGTCGCGTTCGTGCCTCGGGGCCGGACAGACGGGTGACAGGGAGATATCGGCAGCGAAACGCCAACGCCCACGCCGAGACGGTGACCCCCTCGTGGTCGGCATCAGACACCCACGGCAGTTCGGCCGTCTGCGGATACCGGGTGGTGAGAACAGCCCGCTCGGAGCCCTGTCAGAGAGCGCGTCACCGAGGTAGATTGCGTCATCACGGTCTGACACGGGAAAACCAGTGTCCAGGCGGCACG
>JAQCNM010000106.1 GCA_028275025.1 Halovenus sp. | reverse complement strand
TCAGCGGCCAGTTCAGCTACACGACTGGGTCGGCAGATACGCCGGCTGTGAGTGTCGCAGTCGCAAGTGAGGACGACTCGGCGAGCGAGACAGTGACGGTGAACGAGCCGGCGATGTTCGATGTGACGCTCACGTCTGTCAACAGCGCGGTGACGGCAGGAGAGATGATAACGGCGTCCTACGAGGTGACGAACACGGGTGATGTGCAGGCGACACAGGACATTGAATTCACAGTGAACGGGAGCGTAAAGAACACCGAGTCGGGTGTAACGTTGAACGGGAGCGAGACGTTCAGCGGCCAGTTCAGTTACAGCACGTCCGATGCAGACACACCAACTGTCTCCGTGACGGTGTCGAGTGAAGATACCACCGCTTCCGCAGACGTGATAGTACGCGGAGCGCCAGGGCTCGTGGTGACCAATCTCACAGCACCCGCTGCAGCCACTATCGGCGATTCACTCAACTTCACCGCTACGGTCAGTAATACCGGGACCAACAGCACAACACAGCAGTTCAATCTTACCGTCAATGGGACAACCGTCGATACAACCACAGTCAGTTTAGACGGTAGAAATGCAACGACGGTGCAACTCACCTGGCAGACCGGTGCCGGCGATGACGGGAACGCCACCGTGCGACTCAGTGGTGGTGACGCCGCTGCAACGACCAACATAAGCGTTGCTCCGCTGACGGTCGCAGACTACGCAGACGAGAACGGTATCGTCACCACCTTTGGCCTGTTCGACGCGGTCGAGGACTGGCGAGAAGACCTGATTGAGACACGACTCCTCTTTGACGTTATCGATGCCTGGCGCAACGACACGCAGGTGTGAGCTACGGGCCGAGTGCTGCGAGGTCCGCCGCGACCGTCGCTCGCCTGTCGGCCGGGTTGGGGTCGCTGTCGGCCAGGTGTGTCCAGTAATGGGTGGGAAGCGCCGAGAGGTGGCTGTCGATGGCGTCGGCGTGTGGTGTGGCCAGGCCGGTACTGTTGTCACCCCAGATATCCTCGATGACAGTCATCGAGTCGATACGAATCTCGACCGAGGCCGGTTCACAGCGCGCGGCCAGCGCCTCGAGACCGAGGTGGAGAGCGGCGTACTCGGCGACGTTGTTCTCGGTCCGGGAGCCAACCGGATAGCCGAGTCGGGCGATCTGTCTGTCGTCGACCTGGAGAACGGCACCCGCGCCGGCCGGGCCGGGGTTACCCTGTGCGCTCCCGTCGACGTAGAGTGTTATCTCCGATGTGGTCGACACACCGCTATCGGGCGGCGAGTGTCGGCCGGCGGCGATCACCTCGTCGACTGCCGCCCGCAGTTCGGCGTCGGTCGTCTGTGGCTCGAACAGACCACCGTACCCCGGGACAGCGGCGTCGATGGCGTCGATAGCCGGCCTCATCTCGTACCCGTACAGCGACAGCACCTCCTCGACACGCCCGGCCAGCGGCGAGAGTGTCTCGGTCGGCAGTCGACGCATCTCACCCACCATCGAACAGCCCCCGGTTGAGTCGACGGCTCACGAACAGTGTTTGTCTGGAGCGAGTAAAAACACGAGGGCCCCCAGGGCTCGCGCTCAGATAACACCGGGACCAACCCCCCGTGACCGACCAGTCGAACCGTGTCGCGGTGGAACCGGTATGTGAGCCTTAGTGTCAGTCTGTCCCGACGGGGTCACACCCGCGTCGACCCGACAGCCACCCCCCGCGAGGATACGTTTATCAGAACGGAAAGAAAATGTACGTCCATGGATTCGAGCACGATGGACCGCCGGACGGTCCTCCTCGGCAGTGCTGCCGGGGTCGCGGCTCTCGCCGGTTGTGCCGACAGTATCGGCGGTGATGGGGACAACAGTGGGGGCGACCTCCCGTCGTACACCCAACTCGTCACGCCGGGGGAGAACGGTGAGTCCCTCGCCGTGTCTCTCGATCTGGAGGCTGCGAGTGGACTCGAGGGGATTGACGCGAGCCAGGGCAACGGAGGTGAGAGCGCGACGGAGGACGGTCTGCTCGGGATTCCGGCCGTTGGGTTCTTTTTTCTGGCATTCGGGCAGCTCCCGCTCGCGACCGCCGGTCTCGACGTGCTGGTCGAGGGCGCGGAGCCGTTCACCCCGGAGGAGGACGAACAGTCCGAGGACGGGCCGGTGTTCGACACGGAGCTCACCGACGAGCTCTTTCTGACACAGGGGTTGGTCCTCCGTGGCGACATCGACACGGGCGAGATCGACGAGATTCTCACCACAACACCCGAGGACGGCGGGTTCTCTCGACAGCAGGCGTTCGAACAGATCGACACGACAGACGGGTTCAAGCTGTACGAAACCGTCGAGGGCACCGAACAGGTGGTCGGTGTCGGCGGTGACGCCATCTTCGTCACCGAGACGACCGACGAACTGGAGCAGTTGATCGGGGCACGGAACGGCGAGCAGACGCGAACGGCCGAGACGTCCGAGGCGTTCGAGTGGGTCAACACCGAGGTCTCCGGCGGCTACCTCCGGTTCACGCTCTGGGGGGACGACGGGGTCGACGAGTCAACCCCAGGTGGTGACGACAACAGCTCCCGACGGGACGAACTGACCGACCAGGCGGTGTTCGAGGCGGTCGGGACGACGGTCGCGGTTGCGTCGACGGTTGCCGGTGACAGCGGGGAGACACAGGTCGACCTCGCGCTCGTCGTGGACGGCGAACTCACCGACGAGGCACGGTCGGTCCTCGAAGACGAGTTGGGAGTGACCGCCGACGACGTCGAGTTCGAGTTCGACGAGGACAGACTCCTGGTCAGCGGGACCTACTTGGAGTCGGGGGACGGGTTGCCGGTCTGACCACCTGCGCGAGCCGCTGTTGCCCGCCCACCACGGTCACAGACCACCGACCGACATCGGCCGAGAGAGCACTGTGCTCCGATGCCGGTATCAGTCACCATCCCCAACCTGTGACCGTGCCAGCACTCCGGTTTTTTGTCTGTAACGGCTGTGGAACGGTGTACGCGGATATCGAACCCCCGGCCGCCTGTCACCGCTGTGACGGTGAGCGGATCGAGGAACTCCGCGCCGAGGACCAGGCGTTCGATTACTTCACCGGACAGTGACAGTCCCATCCGGAAGCGACCCGGTGTATTACTCAGAACACATGTGAGTGTGGCTCCGCGCGAGACGGTGTCGTGTTCGGCGGTTTCTGTGCCCGCTCGCAGCCCCGTCGAGTCACTCAACTCGTGTCGAGAAAGTACTCCCCGACGAACGCACCGGCAACGGCGATGACCAGCCCCGCAGTCGCGTAGGCCACCGCAAGCGGGATGCCGATGACCAGCACCGTGAGCAACAGGTGGTCGATGACGAACCCGACGAGCGCGATGGCGAACGCGGCGACACCCGGCTCGATGAGCGTGTTACCCGGGCTCCCCCACGCGGTGAACAGCCCCGTCAGGAAGTAGGCGGGCAACCCGGTGATGAAACCGATGCCGACGACCCAGCCGAGAAGCTGTAGCGCCAGCCCGATACCGAACGCACTCACAGTCCACTCGACACTGAACAGGGTTCCGCCGTCTCGTTCGAACATAGCTGTACAGTACCACCTCACCGATTTATAGTTCACCGTTCGGCCCCAGGTGGAGCGAGCGCCGGCCCGAGCGGCTACGTCCGTCGGGACAGCACCGCGGGTTCCGACGACTCTGTGGCAGGGGGTCAGTGCTCGGCGGCAGTCGCCGCGCGGTCTTTGAGTCTGAGGAGCGCCCGCTCCTTTGCACCGGCCTCGACCATCACGTCGGCTCGGTCACGGAGCCAGCCGGGCACACCGGCGACGTACTCGGCGTGAGCCTGTGGTTTCGTGTCGGCCCCGTGCAGACGGGCCGGTTCGGAGTAGTGAACCGCCGGCCGGCAGTCCCAGGTCTCGGCGGCCCGCTCGAACCCCTCCCGGTAGCTGAGCCCCCGGTCGGAAAATGAGTGGTGGTGGTAGTCGAACACGACCGGCACGCCGACGCGGTCGCTCACCTGCTCGACGAGCTCTGTGACGGCCCACAGTCCCGCCTCGTCGTCGTTCTCGACGGTCAGTCGGGCGCGAGCGCCGGAAGAGAGCTCACAGACGGCGTCGCGAAACCGCTCGGCGGTCGCCGCGCGGTCGCCGTAGGTGGCCCCGATGTGGACGTTGATACCGAAGTACGGCGACCGTGCCAGCCCCATCAGGTCGAGCCAGTCGGCGTGGTACTCGACGGCCCGCAGCGACCGCTCGACCGTGTCCCGGGAACTGCTCGCCAGCCGACACCAGTAGTCCGGGTGGAAGGTGAGCCGCATCCCGTGCTCGCGAACGTAGTCGCCACAGCGGGCGGCGAGTCGAGCGAGTTCGTCGTACGTCTCGAGCTCCGCGAGGTCGAACTGCGAGTTCCAGGGTACCAGCGTCGAGGTGACCCGGTAGAACCCGATCCCGTGCTCGTTGTTCCACTCTAGAATCGTCCGCAGGTCGCGCAGGTTCTGCCGGGCGAGGTCGGCCGCGTACGCCGGGCCACGCTCCTCGAAGGTCGCCTTCTGCATCCCCCGGTTGCACCGCAGCGGCTCCTCGCGGTCGCGCAGTGTGCGGTTCATACAGGGGTACCCGAGCATCTGCTGTTGATTGGCTGCCCAGGTGTATCACCCCGACGGTTCGGTCCGACCGGCGGTCGGTGATACATATACCCGGCAGGTCGTACCGTCGGTATGACCTCCTGGCGTCGCGAGACACTCGCCACACTGGGCGGTGTCGCCGCAGGGGCAGCCGCGGGCTGGTGGCTCGCGCGCGCCGCCGACACGTCTCTCGATGATATCCTCTACTGGGACGACATCCCCCGGAGACCGGGTAAACCAGCGCTGGACGGGGAACACGTCGTCGGTATTCTTCCCGACACACAGCACTACGCGGCCACACACCCGCAGATATACGCCACACAGACCGGGTGGCTCTCGGGTGCTGTCGACTACGTTCTCCACCTCGGGGACCTCGTCGACGACGCCGCGAGCCGTGGTGAGTGGAACCGGGTCTCGGACGCTCACGGGATACTCGACCGGAGTGAGACACCGTACGGTGTCTGTGGCGGTGACCACGACACACTCGACGACCGCGACGTCGTCGAGTATATGACCGGTCCGTGGTACCACTACCGCCGGGTGTTCCCTCTCGAGCGACTGGACGGCGACGGGGCGAGCGTGGTGGCATCGCGTGGTGGGTCGCGCAACTACGCCCACCTGGTCGACCTGGGTGACCGGCGGTTGCTCGTTCTGTTTCTGTCGTGGCCGACCGGTGACGGCTACCCGCTGGCGTGGGCACACCGCGTGCTCGAGGCCTACGCCGACACGCCGACGGTTCTCGTCACGCACAGCTACCTCCGTGCCGACGGGTCGTGGTCGGGCCACGGCGAGGCCCTCGCCGTCCTGCCGGCGACCCACGAGCAGGTCGTGCTCGCCGTCGGTGGTCACCACCTGACACGCGGCCGGCCGTTTGTTGTTCACCGGAATCGTGTCTGTCAGGAACTGCTGGTGAACGCACAGAACGTGCCACCGAGCGGCGGTGCGGGCTGGCTCTGCACCCTCTCACTGGACGGCAACCGTGCACGTCTCGAAACCTACAGCCCCCACCACGAGGCGGTGCCACG
Organism: Halovenus sp.; assembly: GCA_028275025.1. Taxonomy (GTDB): domain Archaea; phylum Halobacteriota; class Halobacteria; order Halobacteriales; family Haloarculaceae; genus Halovenus. The sequence continues at coordinate 11,509 of JAQCNM010000106.1, read as the reverse complement.
CCGTACCGTGGCCTACAGCCGTGACCTGAGGATGGGGTAGACACAGAGCCGGCGGCAGTCTCGACCCGACACCCGATCCGGCGGGGGGTTCAGCCGCTCTCTACCGGTTCGAACCGGTAGCCGTCCCAGTCCTGGCTCTCCCTGTGACGAATCCCGGCCTCGGGGTCTCGGAGCCGCTCGACGTACACCGGTCTGACCCGCTGGCCGGTCTCGACGTCGTCGGTCGTCGTCTGTCCGACCACCTGCACGGTCTGTCCGTCGACCTCGAACGCGACGATGGCGAGGGTGTTCGGCTCGCGGACGCCCGGCGGTGTCGCGGTGTTCGTCGTCCAGGTCCGGACAGTCCCCTCGCGGTTGCTCAGGTCGACCGTCCCCGTCGGAGACACACCACAGTCCGGGCAGACCCGGTGGCCGGGGTAGTGGAGGTGGCCGTTCGGACAGCGGTGTGCCAGGAGTGTTTCGCTCATCGTCCACCCTCCAGCACGGTCGTCGTGACACAGTTTCCGAACCCGCCGACGTTGCACGCCAGTCCGGTCTCGGCGTCGACCTGGCGGTCACCGGCCACACCGGTGAGCTGTTCGTACAACTCGACCGCCTGCGCGACACCGGTTGCGCCAAGCGGGTGGCCCTTCGATTTCAGCCCGCCCGACGTGTTGACCGGGAGCTCCCCGTCCCGGCGGGTCCGGCCCTCCATCACCTGCTCCCAGGCACGACCCTGCGGTGCGAGCCCGAGCCCCTCCATCTGCAGGAACTCGAGGATGGTGAACATGTCGTGGAGTTCGGCTACGTCGATCTCTGCCGGCCCGGTGTCGGCCTGCTCCATAGCGTGTGCGCCACTCTCGACCACGCCGTTCATTACCGTCGGCTCCGTGCGCTGGTGGACGGCGTGGCTGTCGGTCGCCCCGGCGATACCCTCGACGGTGACGTACTCGTCGGTGTACTCGGCGGCGTCCTCGGCCGGGCAGAAAAGCAGTGCCGCACTCCCGTCGGTGATGGGACAGAAGTCGTACAGCCGCAGCGGGTCCGCGACGACCGGGCTCTCGAGCACCGTCTCCCGGTCGACGGTCTCTTGAAACTGTGCCCGCGGGTTCAGGCTCCCGTTCGCGTGGTTTTTCACCGCCACCTCCGCGAGACTCTCCCGCGGGGCGTCGTACCGTTCGAGGTAGGCACGGGCGGTCAACCCCGCAAACGACGGGAGTGTCACGCCGTGTTTGTACTCGACGTCGTGGGTGAGCGACGCGATGATGTCGGTCGACTCGGCGGTGCTGACGTGTGTCATCTTCTCCCCGCCGACGAGCAGTGTCAACTCGCTCGCGCCCGAGGCGACCGACTGCCAGGCGGTGTAGATACCCGCCCCGCCGGAGGCAGAGGTCTGGTCGACCCGTGCGGTGTACGCCGGCACCAGCCCCAACTCGGCGGCGAGCGCGTTCGCCACCCCGGTCTGACCCTCGAACTCCCCGCTCGCCATGTTCGACACGTAGCAGTGCTCGACGGCCGTCCGGTCGGCGGCCATCTCTTGGAGACAGCCCTCGCCGGCCTCGGTCAACAGCTCTAACAGCCAGCTCTCTCGCTGGCCGAACTCTGTCATGTTGGCGGCGACAATGGCGACAGCCATGCCCGCAGTTCGCGGGCGGGTGTTGTGTCCGTTTCGGTCGTCCGGGAGTTCCCTCGACGGGGTCGGAGAGGCGATTCGGGATTGGTTTACGTATTCGGTTCGGCGTGCCATGCGTATGCGCATCTGTGTGTCGTCGGTTCGCTCGGCCGCGGTCTGTCCACCCGAACTCTCCGGTATCGAACGACTCGACCTGCGGCTGTTACCTGCTCCGGCGCAACGATGACGGGAAACGACCACAGCAACGACGAGAAACAGCCTGCCGGGCACCCGGACCGCCGGGAGAGCGGGATGGACGAGGCCCGCATCGAGCGTCAGCACCGAAAGGGAAAGCTCACCGCCTACGAGCGCATCGAGTACCTCCTCGACGACGGCTCGTTCCAGGAACTCGACGCCTACGTCGAGCACCGCGCAACCCAGTTCGGACTAGACGAGCGACGCGTCCCCGGTGACGCCGTCGTGACCGGCTACGGGACGGTCGACGGCCGGACTGTGGCGGTGTACGCACACGAGTTTGGCTTTCTCGGTGGGTCGGTCGGTGAGGCGGTCGCGGACAAGATCTGCAAGGTCCTCGACAGGGCCATCGACAACGGCCACCCGGTCGTCGGGCTGAACGACTCCGGCGGCGCACGCATCCAGGAGGGGATCGACGCGCTCAGCGGGTTCGCCCGTATCTTCCGGAGACACACCCGCGCGAGCGGACGGGTCCCACAGATCTCGGCGATACTGGGTCCCTGTGCCGGCGGTGCGACCTACGCGCCGGCACTCACCGACGTCGTGTTCATGGTCGACGGGACTGCGAACGCGTTTATCACCGGACCGGACGTGGTGCAGACGGTCACCGGCGAGCGCGTGACAAAGGAGGAGCTCGGCGGAGCAAGGGCACACACCGCAAAGAGCGGGTTCGCACACGGCGCACAGGCCGAGGAACGGGCGGTTCTGGACAACATCAAGCGGCTCCTCAGCTACCTTCCACAGCACTGTGGCGAGTCACCGCCCGTCGTCGCCGGGCTGGACGACCCCGACCGGGCGGTTCCCGAACTCGAGGAGACTGTCCCGAGCAGGCTCCGGAAGTCCTACGACGCCCGCGAGGTGGTGAGGACGGTGATGGACGAGGGAAGCTTCTACGGGCTCCGTGATGACTGGGCCCGGAATCTCGTGACCGGCCTCGCACGCCTCGACGGCGTTCCGGTCGGTGTTCTCGCAAATCAGCCAAAACACAGCGCCGGGACACTCACCGTCGAGGCCTCACAGAAGGGCGCACGGTTCGTGCGGTTCTGTGACTCGTTCAATCTCCCGGTGGTGACGTTCGTCGACGTTCCGGGGTTCATGCCGGGCACGAAGGAGGAACACGACGGCATCATCCGCCACGGGGCGAAGCTCATCTACGCCTACGCCGACGCGACGGTACCGCTCCTGACTGTCGTCACGAGAAAGGCGTACGGCGGTGCCTACATCGTCATGGGGTCGAAACAGCTCGGCGCGGACAGCAACTACGCCTGGCCGGGTGCAGAGATGGCCGTACTCGGCCCGCAGCCGGCCGTCGATATCCTCTTTGGCGACGAGATCGCAGACGCCCCCGACCCGGATGCCAGACGCGATGAGCTGATCGCGGAGTTCCGTGACGAGTTCGCCAACCCGTACGGGCCGGCCCGGCGGGGCTACCTCGACGACGTCATCGAGCCACGGGAGACACGCCGGCGGCTCGTCGCCGACCTGGACGCAATCGAGCACCGACCGCCCTCGTTTCCGGAGTCGACCCACGGAAACATACCGCTCTGAGCCGGGGAACGGGCCACGAACTACTCGGCGTGACGGACGATGTGCACGTCGTACCGCGGGTCCGTCGACAGCGGTTCGCCGACACTGCCGTCGCCGATAGAGACGAGCCCGGTGCTGTCGCTCCCGATGAACACCACCGAGACATCGAGTTCCTCGGCGACGCGTCGCACCGTTCGTGTGATGTCGTCGACGGTCGTGGCGGTCATCGACTCGGACCTCGGCGCTCGCTCACACCGGAACGTCGCCGTTGGCTCGATATCGCACACGACCGACTCGAACTCCGCACAGACCGACTCGGTGTCGAGTTCCTCGCCCGGGTCTATCCAACCGCGCTCGACGGCGAACGCCTCGTCGTCGGGAACGACCGTCAGCACCACCAGCCTCTCGTCTCGAACCGACGCGAACTCGCCCGCACGGTCGACCGAGACCACGGATAGCTCTGACCCGTCGAACGGAGCCAGGATCGTCATGCCCGTATCTCTACTCCGGGCTACTATATGTTTACTGGCCGGGTGACCACCCCGAGAGAATCAAACGGGTTCTGTTCCTGTGTCGAGCCGGTTACTGGAACTTCTTGAACTGCTGGAGGCAGGCGTTGCAGTAGTGGATAGACTGACAGCGCGACGGGCCACAGGGGTGTTCCCGCTCGGTGTCGGTCGACCCGCAGTACGGACACTCCGCGCCGGTCACCTCGCCGCTCGTCGTGACGCTGGGGTCGGGTTCAGACATCCTCGAAGCTCAGTCCAAACTCCTCGAGTGCCTCCTTTCCCTGTTCGGTGACGAGGTCGAGCGACCAGTCCGGCGACCAGACCAGTCGGACCTCGGCGGTGTCGACAGCCTCGACCGACGCCACGGCCGCCTCGACCTCCTCGAGGATTATCTCGCGGGCCGGACAACCGCTGTAGGTCAGTGTCATGTCGACCGTCGCCGCACCGTCGTCGAGTTCGAGCCCGTACACCAGCCCCAGGTCGACGATACTGACCGGCATCTCCGGGTCCTCGATGCCGTAGAGTTCGGTCCAGACCTCGCGTTCGAGGCCTTCTGCTCCGTCGCCGGTCGCGGGGAGCTCTGTCTCGTCGTGTTCGTCGTCGGTGTAGTCGGTGTATGTACAGGCCGTCGCGTTCGGGTCCGCGCGGGGTCTGTCGTAGTCACTACTCATTGTCTGTCATTATCTTTGTTGCGCTGTCGCGTCCGAGATTCCGGTAGCTCGAGGTCATCTCCTCGAACAGGTCGTGCCACTCCTCTGTGTGTTCGTTGTCCCGGCCGGTCGGACTCGCGGGGCCGGTGTCGGGGATGTCGAGTCCCAGTTCGGTCAACTGTTCTGTGACGCGACTCTCCCACTCCGTGCGCATCTGTTCGAGTGTTCGGTCGCGGATTCCCAGGTCGACGATGTCGGCCTCGACGTCGCCGACGGGTTCGAACATCGTCAGCGCGTACGGGTACAGCCTGTCGAGCGCCGCCTGGAGCTGTTCGCGGCCGTTCTCGTTGTTGACGAGTCGTTCGAGCCAGCTCACGGCGTGTTCGAGGTGGTACTCCTCCTCGCCCTGAATCCGGCTCGTCCGGTCGCGGATCGGCTCGTAGCTCGACTCCGCCAGCGCCGCGAGCCGGATATCCTCGGCCTCGTCGTAGAGGTACGCCCGGAGAACCGCGTCGGCCCAGTCACCCTCCTCGAAGGAGAGTTCGACGAACGTGCTGTGCTGGAAGTCGTCCGGGTTCCCCTCCCAGATGAGCGACTCCTCCGAGTAACCGAACTGCTTGATAGCGTCGTACCAGAGGCGTGCGTGTCCGAGCTCGTCCTGTGCGTTGTTGCTGATCGCCAGATCCGACTCGAGTGTCGGGGCGCGCACCTGCCAGAACGTGTACCGTTCGGCCTGGATGAACTCGTCGTCGGCGACACGGAACAGCTGTGCCTCCACCGCACGCCGTTCGCGCTCGGAGAGCTCCCCGGGGGCACCGAGGTCCGTGTCCACCGCCGACATCAGGCGTCACCTCGCCGCTCTCGCTCTGCCTCGACCTGTTCTTCCTCGGAGGCCTCGACCTCCTCGGCGGCCGGGTCGACGTTGTACGTCTGTGCGAACCGGTACGACTTGTCTGTCGTCCCGCCGAACGTGACGTCGTCGGCGGTTACTTCGCCGATATCCGTCTCCCGAACTACCCAGAGGAGTTCGTCGTCCTCGCCGAACGTGTCGACAGCCCGTCGGGCGGCCGCGTCCTCACCGGCGGCCGTGACCGTCCCGCACTCGGTGTGGTACCCCCGTCGGTCCGGGCTGAACACGACCCACTCGGTCGGCTCACCCTCGTCGGCGGGCTCCGGAACGGTGTCGTCGGCCGAAACCGTGCGAATCTCCTCCTGCGGGGCGACCCAGAGCGCGTGGGTGGGTTTGCGCCGCCCGTGCTGGATAACGGCGTACTGTTTTGCCATCTCCCGGTCCGGGGCGTGAACGTCCCGGCAGTAGACAAAGTCCCTGCCCGCTCGCTGCTGTCGGAAGACTTCCCAGATCATGGTCAGTCGGCTGCCGTCGGGCTCGGAGCCGCTCCGGCCGCCGTCTGCTCGTCGAACATGTCCCGAACCCACGAGGCCGCCTCCCGTGCCTGCTTGCGGCCACCGATCTGCTCGATACTGCCCTCGTACTCGTTCTGTGAGACGGTGACGAACTCCTCCCAGTCGAGGTCGTCCTCGACGACCTCGTACTGCCCGTCACCCTGTTCGCGGATGCGGGGGTACTCCGGGATCTCCAGTCCGTACTCCTCGGCTTTCTGCATGTAGCCGTTCAGGAAGGAGTTTCGGAGCTGGTCGTTCGAACAGGTCTTCAGGCCGACCTCGGACATGAAGTCGTGGTGGGTGCTATCGTCGTCGGTCGGGCCGAAAAACTGCAGGATACGGGGCCACCACGTCTCGAAGGCGTCTTGCACCATCTCCTGCTCGCGCCGTGACCCGTTCATCAGTTCTCGCAGGATCGACTCGCCGTGTTTCACGTGCATCCCCTCCTCGAAGCAGATCTTGTCCATGGCGTGGGCGTACGGCTCCCAACTGGACTTCTTCAACGTCGCCTGTCGGCGCATCGCCGCACCGTCGACGAAGAAGGCGATCATCGGCGTCTCGACGTAGCTGTCCATCGGGTAGTGAAAGCAGTTGAGAAACTTTCCGTCGCCGTTCGCGAGGTCGTCGAGCATCTCGTCTCGGGTCTTCACCCCGAGCGCCTCGGCGGCACGGTAGAGCATCTGCCCGTGGCCGATCTCGTCCTGTACCTTCGCGCTGAACGCCATCTTGCGTTCCAGGCTCGGCGCCTTTCTGATAAACGGTCGCTCGAGGTACGCCCCCATTATCTCGCTGTTCGCGTGGAACTCGAGCATCCGCGTCGCCGCCTTCCGGTACTCCTCGGGCAGGTCGTCCCGGGGGTTGAACTCCCGTGGCCCTGCGTTCTGTTTGACCTCGTCAACGTTCATACTCATCAGTGCGTGCTATTGTCTATTATAGATTCGGCAGTCTATAGCCGGGGTTTATATGTTGACACCCGCAAGAACGCCCCAGATGATACGTGAGTGTCTCATGGCGGAGTTTCGCGTCCGGGACGACGACTGCCCGCTCGCGGCGGCCACGCTGGAGACTGGTGCCGTTGTCGACGCCGCGCCGCCGCTCTTGCGACCGGACGGGAACGTGTTGCTCCGCTTCGAGGCAGACCCCGACGACGCACTCGCGGCGACCCTCGACGCCGACGACCGTATCAGGTATCTCTACCGCGGAACCGGGGGTGACACCGACACGTACCGGTGTCTCTCGATGCACCCCTGTGTCGTGCACACCCTGGTCGATGCCGGGTTCATGCCGGAGTCGCTCACCTACCAGAACGGGAGCGCCGTCCTGACCGGGGCCGTCGTCGGTCACGAGATACTCACGAGCGTGATGAAGACCGCGGGCGAGACGGTCGGTATCACGCTCAACCGCGTGTTCGAACTCCACTCCGAGGACGAGACGGCGGTGGCCCAGCGGTGGGACATCACCCCGGCACAGGAGGAGGCACTGTCCCGTGCCGTTGCACTGGGGTACTTTACCGTTCCCCGCGCGGTCACCGCAGACGACGTCGCCGCCGACATCGGCATCAGCAAGTCCGCGTTTCTCGAACGGCTCCACCGGGCCCAACACTCGCTTCTCACACAGCTGTTTCCCGACGTCGAGGCGGGGTCTGCCTCGGCCGACCCCGACAGGTGAGCCGGGCTGGACTCGGTTGACCCCGACAGGTGAACCGGGCTGGACTCGCCTGACCCCGACAGGTGAACCGGGCTGGACCCTCCGACCGGCTCCGCGGGGTGTCGGTCTGTCACGTCGTTGGTCGGTGTCCTCGGGACCACCGGCAGGTATACCACGTTCGCGCCGTCACAGGTGGGTATGCAGATAGACGACGGCCAGATCAGACGAGTCACGTTCGACCGGCCGGCCCAAAAAAACGCCATGACGGGGGCCGTCGCACGCGAACTGGCCGACGCCGTCGGGACGGTCGAGGCCGACACACACGACGCGGTCCTGATAACGGGTCGCGGTGACGCGTTCAGCGCGGGTGGTGACATCGAGGCGATGGCGGCCCGTGAGGAGACTGCCGCGGAGGCACACACCCGTGTCCGGGAGACCCTCGGTGCCGTCGCCGAGGCGGTGCTGACCGCACCAGTCCCGGTCGTGGCCCGGGTCGACGGGGACGCGGTCGGAGCCGGGCTCTCGCTCGTCGCCGTCTGTGACTTTGCTTACGCCGCGGAGACCGCCCGGTTCGGCGCGTCGTTCGTCAACGTCGGTCTCGTGCCGGACATGGGCGGCACGACGATACTCCCGCGACTGGTCGGGCTCCGCAGGCTGAAGGAACTCGCGTTCACGGGTGAGCTCGTCGACGCCGATGCCGCCGCGGAGATGGACCTCCTCAACGCCGCCGTTCCGGCGGCAGAGCTCGACGACCGGGTCGACGACCTGCTCGGCACCCTCGGCGAACAGCCAACGGCGAACATCGGTCTGGCGAAGCAGGCGATTCACGACAACCTGGGCCGGGGGTGGCGTGAGGGGCTCGCCCACGAGGCACACGTACAGAGCCTCGCCTACGACACGCCGGCACACGAGCGCGGTGTCGAGGCGTTTCTCGCGGGCGACAGCCCCGAGTTCGACGACCTGTAGTTACAGCCCGAAAAACGCCTCGGCGTTCTCGTAGAGCACCTTCCGCCGGGACTCTTCAGACAGGTCGGTGTGTCTCTCGAAGGAGTCGAGCCAGGTCTCCGGGTCGATCATCGGGTAGTCGGTCCCGAACATCACCTTGTCCTGCAGGAGTGTGTCCGCGTACCGCAGCACCTGGTCGTCGATGTACTTTGGAATCCAGCCCGAGAGGTCCATGTACACGTTCCCCTTTTGCTGGCAGATTGCCAGCTGCTCTTTCTCCCACGGAAAGGCAGGGTGGGCGATGAGAATCTGTAGCTCCGGGTGTCTGGCGGCCACCTCGTCGATGAGCATCGGGTTGCCGTACTTTATCTCCAGCCCCCGACCGCCGGCGGCACACGCCCCGAGTGTCGAGTTGCCGCCGTGGAACACGACGGGCACCCCGAGATCCTCGATTGTGCTCCAGAGGTAGTCGTAGCGGTCTGCCGAGGGGTCGAACCCCTGTGCGATCTGCTGGAACTTGAACCCCGAGAGGCCGAGCTCCTCGACACACCGGACGGCCTCTTGAATACAGTCGTCTTTCAGCGGGTCGACACTCCCGAACCCGATAACGAACTCGGGGTACTCGTCCCGGACCCTCGCAACGTAGTCGTTCGGCACCGGCGGGTTCCCGGTGTTGGTCTCGGCGTCCCACCCGAGCAGGACCACCCGACCGATGCCACAGTCGTCGTACTCCGCGTACATCTCCTCGTAGTCCCAGGTCTCCAGGTCCGTTCCGAACCGGTCTGCCGCGTCCTGCATCATCTCGCCGCCGGCGTCGTGAAGAAACTCGCTAGTCGGCTGGTGGGCGTGTGTGTCGACGAGTCGGTTCTCCTCGACGCCCGGAAGTGCACTCATACCGGAGACAACCGGGCAGACACAGAAAAAGACTGCCGTCGTGGTGTCGGCCCGACACACCTCGCGCGAACCCTCCGGACTGGGTGGAGAACGCCACAGAGCCCCGATCTGGTATGTGTACACACGACAGTCCCCGACTACGACCCGGACGGTATCGATCAGTCTGTGCCACGGTGACCGGTACGTATTTAGGTCTGGTTTCGGATACCGGTGTATGACCGACGTGCCGGACGAGACCCGCGAGCGCATCAACACGGACCCGTACTGTGACACGCTGGGCATCGACGTGGTCGACCTCGACCCGGGGTTCGCGCGAACCGAACTCACCGTCACCGAGGGGTTGCTGAACTTCCACGGCACGCCACACGGCGGGGCAGTGTACTCACTCGCCGACGCCGCCTTCGCCGCGGCGTCAAACTCCCGGGGTGACACGGCGATCGCCCTCGAGACGAACATCTCCTATCTCGAGGCGGTCGATACCGGTGAGACACTCGCCGCGACCGCCGAGGAGACTCACGTCGCTGGGCGCACCGCCGAGTACGAGGTCGTCGTCACCGACGAGGGTGGTGGCCGGGTCGCAACGTTTCGCGGTCGGGTGTACCGGCCCTGAGAGTCGGCTCGCTCCGGCCCGCCGTTCCTGACGACCGTCGTCGCCGTCGCCGGATCGAGACGACCCGTGGTGACGGCCTCTCAGCGGTGGTCGAAGACGCGCTGGACCTTGCCCACCTCGGTGCGGCCGATACTGCCGGGTTCGACCAGTTCGAGCTCGTCCGGCGTGAACGCTAGCACGTTCTTCAGCCGCGTGCGGATCTCCGTCTCGACCGCCTCGGGGTCACGCTCGCTGTCGGCCGCGAGTTCGATCGTCAACTCGAGTACGTCCAGGTTCTCCTCCTCGTAGAGGTCGATCCGGTAGTGGGGTGCGACTCCGTCGATATCCAGCACGGTGTGTTCGATCTCGCTGGGGTAGAGATTCACCCCGCGGACGATGAGCAGGTCGTCGGTCCGGCCGGTGACGTTGTCCATGCGGACCATCGTCCGGCCACAGGCACACTCCTCGTACTCCAGGGTAGTCAGGTCGCCGGTGCGGTAGCGGAGCACGGGGAGTGCCTCCTTCGTGAGGGTGGTGATGACGAGTTCGCCCTCCTCCCCGGCTTCGAGCGGTTCGCCGGTCTGTGGGTCGACCACCTCCGGGTAGAAGTGGTCCTCCCAGATGTGCAGTCCGTCCTGGGCCTCCCGGCACTCACAGGAGACGCCGGGGCCGATTATCTCCGACAGCCCGTAGATATCGATCCCTTCGACCCCGAGTCGTGCCTCTATCTCCACCCGCATCGGGTCCGTACAGGGCTCTGCACCGAAGATAATCGTCGAGATGGGGAGGTCGGCGGGGTCGTGACCCATCTCCTCGGCGGTCTCGGCGAGATACAGCGCGTACGACGGTGTGCAGGTGAACACGTCGCTGTCGAGGTCGATCATCAGTTCGACCTGTCGCTGTGTCTGTCCGCTGCCGATCGGAATCACCGTCGCACCGAGTTCCTCGGCTCCGTAGTGCAGTCCGAGTCCGCCGGTGAACAGCCCGTAGCCGTAGGCGTTCTGGACGGTGTCACTGGCCCCGGCACCGCTCGCGGCGAGCGACCGAGCGACCACCTCGCTCCAGACGTCGATATCGTCGTCGGTGTAGGAGACGATCTTCGGCTTGCCGGTCGTCCCCGAGGAGGCGTGGATCCGCCGCACCGCCTCGTCGTCGACGGCGAACAGGCCGTCGGGGTACTCCGCCCGGAAGTCCTCCTTCGTCGTCATCGGGAGCCTGGTGACGTCCTCGACCCCGTCGATATCCGACGGTGACACCCCCCGCTCGTCCAGTGCCTCCCGGTAGAACGGGACGTTCTCGTAGGCACGCTCAACAGTCTCCTGTAGCAGTGCTGTCTGTCGCTCGCGTATCTCCTCCCGGTCTGCCGCCTCGACAGGCTTATAAACCATACCCGCTCTGTGACTGAGTGACAGGGAGTAAAAACAGTTTGGGCTCGAACCGACCGCTCGACGACACCCGGCCGGGACCACGGCGTGCGTTTTCGCCGCTGACTGCACCC
>JAQCNM010000097.1 GCA_028275025.1 Halovenus sp. | reverse complement strand
GAGGAGTTCGTCACACTCGCCGCCGAACACGGCGTCGAACTCCGGGACGTGCGCGAGCCACCGGCCGACCTCTCGGTGGCGACCGGCGAGGCCGCCGACACCCGGGTTGTGCTGACCGTCGGCACGGACTGCTCGTCCGGCAAGATGACGGGGGCGTTCGAACTCAGGGACGGGGCTCGCGAGCGCGGCATCGACGCCGCGGTCGTCCCGACAGGACAGACCGGCATCATGATAGCGGGCTGGGGGATCGCCGTCGACCGCGTCGTCGCCGACTTCGCCGCGGGTGCGACCGAACGGCTCGTCCACCGAGCGGCCGACCACGACGTGCTGTTCGTCGAGGGGCAGGGGTCGCTCGCACACCCGGCCTACTCGGGGGTCACCGCGTCCATTCTCCACGGCGCACAGCCCGACGCACTCGTGCTCTGTCACGTGGCCGGCCGCGAGACTGTCGGCGGTTACGACGACTACCCGCTGCCCGACCCGGCGAGCTACGCCGACCTCTACGAGACCGTCACAGAACCGGTCTCGCCTGCGGCGGTCGAGGCCGGGCTGTTGAACACGAACTCCCTCGACGACGGAGCGACACGACGGGCCGTCGAGGCCTACAGCGAGACACTCGGCGTGCCCGCGACAGACCCCGTCCGGGACGACGTCGACGCGGTACTCGACGCGGTGCTCGGGTAGCAGAGACTGTCTACGCGTAACGCTCGAGCGCCGGGTGGGACTCGATTACCTCCTGTGCCACCTCGTCGAGAAAGCTGTGGCCCTCGGGGGTCACCCGGCGACCCTCACCCTCCGCCGTCTCGACGTAGCCGGCCGCCTCGAGCTGCTGCAGGGCGGTTCGGATGATGTTTCCCGAGCCCTCCGTCTGTTGGCGGGGCCGCACGCGGTAGCGGTTCGACCCCTGCTTTGCGGTGCCGTATTCGGTCTGGAGGCTCCCGACACCGACCGGCCCGTCGATGGCGACCTTGCGCAGCAGGCTCGCACACCGTCGGACCCAGAACGCCTCCTGCTCGGGCGGCAGCTCCCGGTCGACACCGGTTTTCGTGTACTGTAGCCAGTCCGGTTCCTCGATTGCCGCCTCCGAGTGTAACCGGTCGGCGACCGCCTCGATCAGCTCTGTCGGTGGCGCATCGTGAAGACTCGTCATTGTAATCTGTTTCCCGGTAGCGTCATTTAACCGTTGTCTTTCGGATACAGTCCCCTCAACACTCCTGTCGTCGGTGCCGACAGCCCGGCCAGTGAATCGCCTCGGGGCCAGGTGGTTCGGGAATCGGAGGTTCTCGTCAGCCGCTCGCGGGCGTCGCCCGCTCGCAGGTTCGGTGGACGGTGTCCACCGCTCACCACGGAAGACTGGGTCCTCGAAAACCCCGACACTCGGCCAGATTTCTCTGTAGACTGGCTCCGGTCGCCCGACCACGCCCCCCGGAGAGCCCTGAGACCGTGTCGTGCGGTCACCGGCGGCCGTTTCCGGGTCCGAAACCGGGGGGGTAATTTTATCTGATATGCGGGCAAAACCGACACACGAGGCAAAACATGACAGGAGGACTCATAGTCGCACTCGTTCCGCTCGCCATCGCGGCGATCAGTCTGGCGGGTGCGTGGCTGACCTTCGAAAAGGCGAATCGGGCCGGATGGAAAGCGATCATCCCCATCTACAACCTCTACGTGATGTTGAAGATCGGGGACAACGAGTGGTGGTGGCTACTGGTACTGATTGTTCCTATCGTGCAGTTCTACGCCACCTACAAGATATTCGGAGGTGTCTCGAAGGCGTTCGGAAAGGGAACCGGTTTCGCCCTCGGGATGACCTTCCTAACCTTCATTTTCTTCCCGCTGCTCGGGTTCGGCGACGCGCGGTACCAGAGCGGTTCCGAGAGTCGTGGCGCAACGGGCGGCGTCTGACCGTCTTCCCGTTCTCGACGGTCACGAGCCACCGACGACAGAGCAATCTCTCTCGTTCTCGGCACCCGCCTCAGTCGGCGGATATCCGAGGTGCGGCCACCTCGACGGTCCCCTCGTCGAGTTCGGCCTCGACCTCGCGGGCCGCGGTCACCAGGTTCGACATCTTCCGGTCAGCCACCTCCCGGGGGAGGAGTTTCAGCCCGCAGTCCGGGCTGACCGTCAACCGGTCGGGCGGGACGATCTCCAACCCGCGCTCGATGTTTTGTTTTATCTCCGCGACCGACTCGACGTCGGCGTCGTGGACGTCGACGACACCCAACCCGAGGTCCTTTGTGAACGGGGGGTCGCCGAACACGTCGAGTTGGTCGTAGCCGCCGTTGCAGAGTTCGATGTCGAGTTCGTCGACCGGGAACCCGAGCACCTCGGGGTAGATCCGCGAGTAGTCGCCGTAACAGACGTGAAGGCCGAGTCGAACGTCGTCGGGAACGCCCGCGGTGATGCGGTCGAGACACTCCCCGACGATACTGTGGTCGTCGGGGGTCGTCGCCAGCGCCGGTTCGTCGATCTGGATGTACCGTGCGCCGGCGTCGACGAGAGCACGGATCTCCTCGTTCACCAGGTCCGCGAGGTCGTAGGCCAGCGTCGCCTCGCTCTCGTACACCTCGTTGAACGACCAGCGTGCGAGCGTGTACGGTCCGGTGATGGGCACCTTCACCGGTCGGGTCGCCACGTCGGTGGTGAACCCGTACTCGGAGACGAGCCACTCCT
>JAQCNM010000079.1 GCA_028275025.1 Halovenus sp. | reverse complement strand
GTCGCTGGGGTAGTCGTTGTACAGCTCCTTTACCTGGGTTGCGAGCTTGCTCGTCCGGTAGGCGTCGTAGAGTGTACGCCAGTGGCCGCGGGTCCTGATGGCGGTCGTGAACGCCGTCTTGAGCTTCTCCGGGAGGCCGAGTGAGAGCTCGCCTTTCTTTCCCATCAGGTCGATTATCGCCTGGCCGGGGAGCGCGGTGACCACCTCGGTCATCTCGTCGATGTCGTGGCCGGAGCCGAAGATGTTGTACACGTCCATCGCGGCAAAGCGCTTGCCAAAGTCCGTCTGGACGCGGTGGTTGTACTCCCACAGCGCGGACTCACTGGGGTCGCCGTCGGCGATCGCGTCGGCAGCAACCTCGGCAGCCCAGTGGCCGGCCTTTGCCGCACCAGGGATACCGCCCCCGGTCGTGGGGTTGACGTGTGCCGCGGCGTCGCCGACCGAGAGAAAGCCCGGTGCAACCGCCGAGTCGTACGGCCGCCGGGTCGGCAGTGCCGCCCCGAGTTTGTCCTTTACCCGGGCGTTCTCGAACTCCGGACGGCTGTCGAGGTCACGGCGCAACACCTCCACCAGCTCCATCGGCGGGTCGCTCATCTGGAACCCGAGTCCCGCGTTTATCTCGTGTTCCGTTCGCGGGAAGTACCAGAGATAGCCCAGCCGTTCGGTCGGCTTGAACACGATGGCGTCGTCGTACTCGACGGGTTCCGGCGTCTCGATAACCTCACGGTAGGCCGAGCAGAACTGCGAGTAGTCGACGTTCGTGTCGTAGTGGGTTCCCTCGAAGTCGACCTTGTCCTGGAGCAGCGACAGCGCCCCCGCCGCGTCGATAACCACCGCGCTCTCGTAGGTGACCCGGTCGCCGTGGCGAACGGCATCGACACCCCTCACGCGCCCGTTCTGTCTGACGTCCTGGACGACCGTGTTGTAGTGGATTGCCGCGCCGGCGCGCTCTGCCTCCTCTAGCAACACCTCGCCGTACCGCTTCCGGTCGACCACCGCCCCGGAGCCGTCTTTGAACGGAATGTCGTAGTTCTCACCGTCCGGGTTCATGAACATCGCACGCCTGATGTTCTGGTTGGTGAACGATTCCTCGCGGAGGTAGTCCAAGTCGACGACATCGGGGAACGTGCTGGTTCCCTTTATCGCGTCACCACAGGCGATGTGACCGGCGTCGTCCTCGGTCTTTCGTTCCAGAAGTACGACCTCGAGACCGTCCCGGGCCGCCGTCGCGGCCGCGAATGCACCCGCAGTCCCGGCGCCGACAATGACGATGTCGTATGTCTCGGCTGTCATTGACAGCACGTTCGACCGCGAGTTACAAAAAGTCCCGTGTGTCCGCGTAGTCTGTGAGACTGACTATCACCGACCCGTGTGAGACCGGGACACGCGGTCCGCCGGTCGTCACGGGACCGTGCGGGCGAGCAGCAACCCGTCACCGGCGGCAAAGCGGTCCGGGATGCGTGTCCGTAGCCTGAACCCGTGGTGCTCGTAGAAGCCGCGGGCCGCCTCGTCGTCGGCCGCGACGGTCAGGCGGAGTTCGTCGGCCGTGGTCCGCTCGACGAGCGCCGAGAGAAGGGCCGAGCCGTGACCCTCCCGCTGGCGGTCGGGCCGGACCGCGAGTTCCGGCACGTACGCCACCTCGGGGCCCGGAACGGCGACGAGATAGCCGACCGGGTCACCGTCGACTGCGACGAGCACCGTCGCCGGGCCCTCCCGGGTGAGCGCACCGGCGAGCAGTTCCGGGGCGGGTTCTGTGAGCGCCGCCTGTGCGGGTCCGAGCGGGCCGAGGTCGGCGGGGTGCCCCGGTCGGACGCGGGTCACATCGGCACCCCCACGGCCGCCGTGACCGTCGCCCCGACCAACCCCGCGGCGAAGGTCGCAAAGAAGTTCACCCCCTGGTTGCCGAGAACGGCCCCCTCCAGGACGACCCCGAGCAGACTGTCGACGGTCATGCCGACGGTTCCGGCGAACACCACGACAACGATACCGGACACACCGGCACCTGCGGCCAGTCCGACACCGGCGACGATGGCCGCGCCGACGACACCGGCGACTGTCCCCTGCCAGGTGACTGCCCCGTCGGTACCGGCCTCGACCGGTTCGAGTGTGGTTATCAGCCGGGGGTTGTCGTACATCGCGCCGATCTCACTCGAGAGTGTGTCCGCGAGCGCCGCGGCGACGGCACCCGCGAACGCGTAGAAAAACACCGCCTCACGGACGCCGAGTTCCGAGCCGATAGGGACGGCAAGCACCGCGACGAGCGCGACCAGCGAGTTCGCGAGCACGTTGCCCGTGTCGCGCACACCGGCGTTCTCCTGCTCGACGCCCCGGGCTGCCTTGCGGTCGTAACCGACCTTCGTGGAGAGCCCGCCGATAGCAAAAAACGCGGCGAGCATCGCGAACCAGCCGTACCCGCCGAGCACGACCGTGAGCAAGACGAGCAACACCCCGGTCAGCATCCCAGGGATCGACGCGGTGCCGAGTGCGAACGCCGTGTAGCCGAGCACGACCGTCACCGCGAACGCGACCGCGATGCGTCGCGTCGAGATGTCGCCGGTGAGCGCCGCGAGCATCCAAAGCAGCAGGGCAACCAAGGCCACGACGAGCGCGTCGTCGCGGCGAAACAGCGTCTCCCGCACCAGGGCAGCCGCGAGCGCACCGCTCGCACCGAGAAAGACAAGCACCTGCCAACTGACCTCGGCCTCGGTCGCCCGGACGGTGATACCCTGTGCGACACCTGCAGCCAGTAGCCCACCACCGACGAACCCCGCGATGGCGACAAACGGCGAGTCGGTCAGCCAACGGACCACCTGCCCGGTGAGGTTGCCGGCCGCGAGCAGCCAGACCGTCGCCACGAACACGTGCTCGGGCAGGCCGAACCCGACGACTAACACCGCGAGCCCCGCTGTCGAGAGGGCAAACGCCGTGAGCCCGTACAGCCGCCCGTCGCGACGGTCCGCCGGACGGGCAAACAGTTCGAACAGGAGCTTTCCCGGGCTGGCGAGCAGGGCGAACACGGCGACAGCCAGAAACGGACCGGCGGCGACCAGTGTCGTGACCGCCGGGTCTCTGGTCTCCGCCAGTGGGACGACGAGCGCGAGCGTGCCGACGAGTGCAAACGCCGCTCCACGCCGCACCGGCGATGTCACGAGTAATCGTAAGACGCCCGGGAACACTTACCCCTTCCGAAGGCACGTGCCGTGGGAGTCGCGGTCGAGGTCCCGCTCGGCCCCGCAGGGACCCGGTGGTTATACCTCATCACGACGTAGCAGGCACATGTTCAGAGGTGCAATCGAGTCGCCGGGGGAGTGTTCGGCCGCCGAGTTGCGCGGGGCGTACGACGACCTGCTCGCGGAGACAGTCGAGGCGGTCGGCGTCGAAGCGGTCGCCGGGTCGACAGGTGTCGACCGGGGGCGTCTCGAAGCCCTCCTCGGGGACGAGTCACCCACACTCACACTCGAGGAGGCAGCGGCCGTGCTGGCGGCCGACGAGACCCGACCCGACGCGGAGACGGTCGGCGCGGAGGCCCGGGATATCCTGTTGCTCGGGATGTCGATGGCCGTGCTGGACGTTGAGGCGCTCGCCGCCGGTATCGACGACGAGATGGACCCAAAGGAGATACAGCAGAAAGTCGAGGGGAGACAGCCGATGGCTCTCGACGAGTACGCCGTGTTACACAGCCACATCGAGAGCCGGCGATGAGG
>JAQCNM010000077.1 GCA_028275025.1 Halovenus sp. | reverse complement strand
ACCCCACACATCCTCAACACGACACCCGAGACACTCGCGATTCTGCTGAACTCGCCGAAGTTCCGCGAGAAACTCCGGACCGTTGAGTACGTTATCGTCGACGAGATTCACAGTCTCGCCGAGAACAAGCGCGGCACCCACCTGGCGGTCTCGCTCGAGCGACTGGAGGCGCTGGCAAACGGCTCCCCGACCCGCATCGGCTGCTCCGCGACGGTGGAGCCACTCGACACGATGGCCGAGTTCCTGGTCGGTCGTGACCTGCCGGTGGGTGCGACAGGGGCGGATGCGGGTGAGCCACGGGAGTACGCGCTCGTCGACACCCGGTTCGTCCGGGAGTTCGACATCGAACTGTCCTGTCCGACCGACGACCTGATAAACACACCGAGTGGTGTTATCAACGACCGGTTTTACCAGTCGTTGCACGAACAGATTCAGGCTCACACAAACACGCTCGTGTTCACGAACACCCGGTCCGGTGCCGAGCGCGTGCTGCACAACCTCCGGCACCGGTTCGACGCCTACACGGAGTCGAACTCCGGCTGTCACCACGGCAGTCTCTCGCGGGAGCAACGCGAGGAGATCGAGACGGCGCTGAAAGCCGGTGACGTGGACGTCGTCACCACCTCGACGTCGCTCGAACTCGGTATCGACATGCCACACCTGGACCTGGTGGTGCAGGTCGGCTCGCCAAAGTCGGTGGCGTCCCTGCTCCAGCGGGTCGGACGGGCCGGCCACCAGGTCGGCGAGACGGTCACCGGGCGGGTCGTCGCGCTCGACCGGGACGAACTCGTCGAGTGTGCCGTGATGCTACAGAAAGCCGAGGCTGGCTTTGTCGACCGGGTGTTCGTGCCGGAGAACGCACAGGATGTCGCCACACAGCACGTCTACGGGATGGCGATAAACGGCCCTCGACCGGAGTCGGAGCTCCGGGCCATCCTCGAGCGCGCCTACCCGTACCGGCAGTACAGTGACCGGGAGTGGGAGTGCCTCATGCGGTATCTCACCGCGGACTACCCCGGGATGGAGGAAAAGAACGTGTACGCGAAGATCTGGCGGGACACGAACGACCCGCCGGACGGCGAGCATCACTACGAGGCGTTTCCTGTTGGTCAGCCACTCGTCGGCAAGCGGGGGCGACTGGCCCGGGTCATCTACATGACCAACATCGGGACAATCCCCGACTCGTTCAGCTGTAGTGTCTACACCCGGTCCGGTGACGAGTGGGTCGGTCAACTCGACGAGGAGTACCTCGACACGCTCGAAACCGGTGACGTGTTTGTTCTCGGCGGGGACCGCTTCGAGTTTCGCTACCGGCGCGGGTCGAAGGTGTACGTCGACCGCACGAGCGCGCGCCCGACGGTGCCGTCGTGGTTCTCGGAGCGGCTGCCACTCTCCTACGACCTCGGACAGGAGATGCTGAGATTCCAGCGGGAGTTGCTCCGTCGGTTGGAGAGTGACGGTCGTGCCGGGGTCCGGGTCTGGCTCCGGGACGGCCCACTCGACGAGAACAGCGTTCGGGCGATCACCCGGATGTTCGACCGGCAGGTCCGGTACGCGGGGTCCGAGAGCGTGAGCACCGACCGCCGGCTCGGTATCGAGACAGAACTGGACCACGGGGAGTACCGGCGACACTACTACGTCCATTCGAACTACGGGCGGCGGTTCAACGACGGACTCTCGCGGCTGCTCGCCTACCGGTGTGCACAGGAGGCAAACGCGAACGTGACCGTGGCCGTCGCAGACCACGGGTTCACCCTCTCGTTGCCGCTGAATCGAAAGGTCGACCTCGCGGGGCTACTCGCCGATATCGACCCTGTCGACGTGCGGGCGGACCTCCGGGCCAGCCTCGACGGAACAGACCTGCTGAAGCGGTACTTCCGGATAAACGCCACCCGCGCGCTGATGATACTGAAACGGTACAAGGGCCACGAGAAGTCTGCGAGCCAGCAACAGGTCGACAGCGAGATGTTACTGGGCTTTGCGCGTGACCTCACCGAGTTTGCGGTCGTCGAGGAGACCTACCGGGAGATCCTGGAGGACAAACTCCACGTCGGCGGTATCGAGACGGTGCTCGGCGAGATACAGGCCGGTGAACTCGAGGTAGTCACAACTCGGGTCGACTCACCCTCGCCACGGGCGTTCGGGCTGGCGACGCTGATGGCCTCGGACGTGGTGCTCGCCGAGGACGAGTCGGCAGTGCTCCAGGAGTTTCACCGGCGCGTGCTCGACGAGATCGAGGGGGCAGACGGAGGGGCCGGTGTGGAGTCTGACTGAACCCGGACGGACCGCTGTCAAAAGATAGATGCGCGGTGGCCTCTCAACGGAGTGTATGAGCGAGAGCAGCCCGGAGACCCGCCGGTTCGACCCCGGTGCGGTCGAGTCAAAGTGGCAGCGCGCCTGGGACGAGGCCGACGTGTTCCACGCCGAGAACGACGTCGAGGACCCGACGTACGTGCTCGCGATGTTCCCGTACCCGTCGGGGGAGATGCACATGGGTCACGTCCGTAACTACGCCATCACAGACGCGTACGCGCGATACCGCCGGATGCAGGGTGACGCCGTGCTCCACCCGATGGGATGGGACTCGTTCGGGCTTCCGGCGGAGAACGCCGCAAACGAGCGCGATGTCGACCCCCGGGGCTGGACGATGGACTGTATCACCAACATGAAAGAACAGATGGAGCTGATGGGGCTCGGGTTCGACTGGGAGCGGGAGCTCACCACCTGCGAGCCGGAGTACTTCCGGTGGAACCAGTGGTTTTTCGAGCAGTTCTACGAGGCGGGTGTCGTCGAGCGCCAGACCGCCGAACTCAACTGGTGTCCCGACTGCGAGACTGTGCTGGCAGACGAGAACGTCAACACCCACCCGGAGCATCCGGACGGTATCTGCTGGCGGTGTGACACGCCCATCGAGAACCGCGAGATGGACCAGTGGTTTTTCACCACTACCGACTACGCCGACGAGCTGTACGACTCACTCGACGGGATGGGTGGCTGGCCCGACAACGTCCGTCAGATGCAGCGCAACTGGATCGGTAAGCAGGAGGGTGCGTCGGTCCCGTTCGACCTGTCGACCGGTGACAGCGTCGACATCTTCACCACCCGGCTCGACACCATCCACGGGGCGACGTTCTTCGCGCTCGCACCCGGGCACGAGGTCGCCCAGCGGATTGCGGCCGACAACGACGAGGTCGCCGAGTACATCCACCGCGTCGACCACGCCGACGAGGCGGTTCCGGAGACCTCCGGCGTGTTCACCGGCGAGTACGCCACCAACCCCGCGACCGGCGAGGAGGTACCCGTCTACGTCGCCGACTACGTGCTCGAGGACATCGGCACGGGCGCGCTGTACGCGGTGCCGGCCCACGACGAGCGCGACCACGCGTTCGCACAGGCCCACGATATCGAGATCCGGCAGGTCGTCGAGCCGGCACCCGATGCCGACCACGACCCCGGTGATGTCGACGTCCAAACGGCCGCATATACCGCGGACGGCCTGTTGGTGAACAGCGGCGAGTACGACGGACTGGAGAGTGCTCGGGCACGCGAGCGCTTTGTCGAGCGCTTCGACGGTGACTCGCGCACCGCACACAGCCTCCGGGACTGGTGTATCTCCCGCCAGCGCTACTGGGGGACACCCATCCCGTTTGTCGAGTGTCCCGACTGCGGCTACGTGCCGGTTCCCGAGGAGGAGCTTCCGGTCGAACTGCCGGAGTTCGTCCGGACGACGGGGAACCCGCTCGACGCCGCCGAGGAGTGGAAGTCGACGACCTGTCCGGACTGTGGCGGCCCGGCCGAGCGTGAGACCGACACGATGGACACCTTCGTCGACTCCTCGTGGTACTTCCTGCGGTTCGTCTCGCCGGAGCTCGAAACGGCCCCGTTCGACACCGACCGGGCGAACAACTGGATGCCCGTCGACCAGTACGTCGGCGGTATCGAACACGCGACGATGCATCTGATCTACTCTCGGTTCTTCACGAAGGTGCTCGACGACATGGGGCTGGTCGACTGCCGGGAGCCGTTCGAGAACCTGCTCACCCAGGGGATGGTTCGCAAGAACGGCGAGGCGATGAGCTCCTCGACCGGGAACGTGGTCTCGCCCGGTCCGTTTGTCGAGCAGTACGGCTCCGACACCGGTCGGCTGTTCATGTTGAGCGCCGCCCGACCTGAAAAGGACTTCGACTGGACCGAGGAGGGGGCACAGTCGTCGTACGACTTTCTCCAGAACGTCTACGGGCTTGTCAACGCGTACACCGAAGGTGACATCGAGACCGGCGACGGGGGGGTGGTCGACGAGTACGTCACCCGAGAGATCGACGCGGCGGCTGCCACCGCGACCGAGGAGTTCGAGCGGTTCCGGTTCAACCACGCGTTCCAGGCGGTCAGGGACCTCGTCTCGCTGCTGCGCCGGTACGCGGACCACACGACCCCGCGTGCAGAGAGCTTCGAGGCCGGGCTGGAGACGGTCACCAAACTGCTCGCGCCGGTCGCCCCACACACCGCAGAGGAGCTCTGGCACACGCTCGGCCGCGAGGGGCTGGTCGCGACCGCCGACTGGCCGACGGTCGACCTGGCCGAGGGGTACGACACCGCCCGGCTGCTCGTCGAGAACACCCGCGAGGACATCCGTGACATCGTCGACGTGGCCGGAATCGAGAGCCCGGAGCGTATCGACGTCGCCGTCGCCCCGGAGTGGAAGTACTACGCCCGCGAGCGGGCCCGCGAACTCGACGGGAACGTGGTCGGACAGCTGATGGGCGACAGCCGCATCCAGGCACACGGCGAGGCCGCCGCCGACTACGCAAAGAACCTCGCGGCGGCCGGTCACATAGACGACCAGCTTCCACCCGAGCGCGAGGCGACGACACTGGTGCGGGCCTCGTGGCTGCTCGAACGGGAGTTCGACGCCGAGGTGGTCGTCCACGGGCCGGACGAGGCCCCTGCGGACCTGGCGGCAAAGGCGACACCCGGTCGTCCGGGCATCCGTATCGAGGAGTGACTGTCGGGTCTGCACCCTTGCGGTTCACGGTTCGCCGGGGTCGACCACCGCCGGTTGTCTCTCTACCCCCGGTGTGTCACGTCGGCACCCAGGCTCTCTAGCGTGTCGAAAAAGTCGGGAAAGGAGACGTCGACGTGCTCGGCACCGGTGACGGTAGTGGTACCTGTCGCGGCCAGACCGGCAACCGCGAGCGCCATCACGACCCGGTGGTCACCCCGCCCGTCGACCGTTGTTCCCGTTAGCTCGCTCTCCCCGCCGTGGACGAGGAGTGTGGCGTCTCGCTCCGTGACCCGGGCCCCCATCTCGTCGAGGGCCTCGGCCATCGCCTGTACGCGGTCGGTTTCCTTGTAACGGACGTGCCCGCAGTCGGTGATGGTCGTCGTGCCGTCGGCGACCGCTCCGAGGACCGCGAGCGTGGGCAGCAGGTCCGGTGTGTCTGCCACACTCACCTCGACACCGTGTAGATCACCCCGGGACACCGCGAGACGACCCGCGTCGCGGTCCCAGTCGACGAGGCCGCCCATCTCCGTGAGGACGTCCACGATGGCCTGGTCACCCTGTGCGCTCGGGTGGACACCGGTGACCGTCACCGACTCTCCGGCGACGGCGCCGGCGGCCAGCAGGTACGAGACCGACGAGAAGTCGCCGGGAACGGTGTACTCGCCGACCCGGTAGGACTGCCGGCCGTCGACAGAGTAGCCCCGACCGGTCTGGCGGGCGCTGATGGAGACGTCGTCGAGCAGTTCGAGCGTGATGTCGACGTAGGGAGCCGACTTGAGGTCGGTCTGGAGCGTGATGTCGACACCGGCGTCGGTGAGGGGGCCGGCCATCAGCAGTGCCGTCACGAACTGCGAGGAGACGTCACCGGGGATGGCGGCGCTCCCACCGAGCATCGGGCCGCCGACCACCAGCGGTGCCTGTCCGTCGCCGCGAGTGCTCTCGGCCCGCCCGCCGAGTTGCTCGATTGCCTGCACCAGCGGTCGCTGTGGGCGCGAGCGCAGGGAGCTGTCACCGGTCACTACGGTCAGTCCGTCCGCGAGGGCCGCAGTCGCCGCGGTCAGACGCATCGTCGTCCCGCTGTTGGCACAGTCGATGACGTCTGCGGGAACCGCCGGCCGACCGTCGAACCCCTCCACGAGGAGTGCTGTACCGCTGTGCTCGACCGTGCCGCCGAAGGCCCTGACGGCGCGCATCGTGGCGCGGGTGTCTGCACTGACGAGGGGGTTTCGGACCGTCGCGCCGTCACCGTACCCCGCGGCGAGAATCGCCCGGTGAGTGTAGCTCTTCGACGGCGGTGCCCGGGTCTGGCCCTCCAGTGTCGAGGGCCGGATCTCCGTGTCCATACCTGTCCGTCGCCGCGCGGTCGTTTCAGACTGTCGCAATCGGGGGCGACAGCGGGTCCGCCGAGTCTGCCGGCACAGACCAGACCGGGTTACGGGGAGCCCTGACACCGGCGTGGGTTCGGAGCCGGTCCCGGGTACAGACCCAGCCTCGTGGTGGGGTGAGAGACAGCCCGTTAGGTATAATTGTGTTGCTCTCGGAAGCCGGATGTGAATCGCCGTACCTTGGTGGTCCTCGGCGTAGCGGCACTCGCGGTGTTCGCCCTCGGTCTGTCTGCCTCTGCCCTCTCCTCGGAAGACACACCAGGGGGTCAGGCCGGGCCCGGGCCCGGAGACGGAGAGGGGAATCCGGATTCGGCACCGCCGGCCGACGGTAGCGAGGGAGGTGTCGGCGCGGCCCCCGACACACCGGTCCTGTTGGAGCGGCTACTGATCGTTATCGGAGCGCTCGCCGGCATCGGGGTTCTCGTGTACCTGGCGACGTACCGCGAACGGGGCGCTGTCATGGTCGGCTCGGTAGCCCTGTTCATGATACTGCTGTGGGCCGCATTGACCTACTTCGACGGCAACGTGCCCACGAACTCGGGTGAACCGCTCGAGCTGCTCCCGGGGCCGGGAAACAACAGCACCGGTGGTGGGGAGACGACCCAGGAGAACCAGAACATCCTCGAACAGCTCTCCGGACTACTGATGATTGGTCTGGGTGTGGTTGTGGTGGGCGGCACGCTGTTTCTGGTACAGCGCCGTCGTGACGGTCCCGACGAGGACGCCGGTGTCGACGGTGAGGCCGAGGACACGGAGGTGCTCGGCGAGATCGCCGGTCAGGCCGCCGACAGGATAGAGGAGGCCGAGTCCACAGCGACCGGCAACGAGGTGTACCGCGCCTGGGAGGAGATGACAGAACAGCTCGACAGCGACACCGACGCGACAACGACACCCCGTGAGTTCCAAGCACAGGCGGTCGACGCCGGGATGGCAGCCGACGACGTGCGCGAGTTGACCCGACTGTTCGAGACGGTCAGATACGGCGGCAAGACCGCGACCGACGCCCGCGAGGAGCGCGCGGTGGACGTGCTCAGGCGTATCGAGTCGACGTACGGGGACAACCGATGAACCTGCGACAGATTCTGATCGCGGTCGGGGTGGGGCTGTTCGGGCTGAGTGTGCTCGAGTTTCTCCAGCCCGGGGCCGTCCCGCTGCCGGACAGCGACATCCTGCTGACGGGGCTCGGCGGTCTCGCCCTGCTGTACACGCTGAGTGTCGCACTCAACAGGCGTCGACAGGGGCTCGACCGCGTCGAGACACCGGATGTCGAACTCACGAGAGCGCCGGACGTTCCGGGAACCGACCTCGCGGAGACCCTGGAGGGGTTCCCCGGAACCGGGATAACCGACGGTGACGAGTCCCGGTCAGTCCGCCACGAGCTCGGGGAGGTGGCGGCCGCCGTCCTCACGGGCTACAAGGGGGTCGACCCGGACGAGGCCAGCAAGCAGGTGGCCGCGGGCACCTGGACCGACGACGAGACGGCCGCCAGCTTTCTCGCCGAGGACGAGCTGACAGTCTCACAGCGTATCCGTGCCCTGTTCGGTCGGTACCGGCGCCACGCCAGGAACCGGACAGTAACGGCCATCGCGGGCCTGACCGGGGTCGAGACCGGCGAGGACGGGGACGAGAGCGACGACGAGGTGACACTCCACGACGAGATCGACGAGACGGGCACCGTGGGTCGGACGAGAGGGGCCGACGACCGCTCCCCGAGGACCGAGCGACAGACACACCACTGGACAGGTGTCAGCGCCGTCGTGCTCCTGTGTGTCGGGCTGGGACTGTTGCTCTCCGAGCAGGCCGTGTTGCTCGCGGGTGTGGTGGCGGTCGGCTACGCGGCCTACGCCCGGGCGACACCACAGGGGACGGTCGAACTCTCCGCGTCGCGGTCGCTGAGCGACACGGACCCGGAGCCCGGTGACGAGCTGTCGGTGACGGTGACAGTCACGAACAACGGCGGGTTCTGCCCCGACCTCCGGCTAGTCGACGGTGTGCCCGGGTCACTCGCCGTCACCGACGGCTCACCCCGGCGCGGAGCGACACTGCGCGCCGGGGAGTCGATCACCTTCTCCTACAGCGTGACGGCCAGACCCGGCACCCACGAGTTCGGGCCCGTGCTCGTGGTCGCGCGGAACCTGGCAAACTCGGGCGAGCAGGAACTGCTCGTGGATGCCGCGACGACCATCACCGCGGTCCCCGCACCCCGACCCGTTCGGGAGTCGATACCGCTCCGACAGCAGCCGACCCAGTACGCCGGTCGGGCACCGACCGACACCGGTGGCGAGGGGGTCGAGTTCCACACCGTCCGTGAGTACCACCCCGGTGACAGCATGTCCCGTATCGACTGGAACCGGCGGGCCCGGACCGGCGAACTGACCACCGTCGAGTTCCGTCGCGAGCGGGCCACACGGGTCGTCCTCATGGTCGACGTCCGGCCGGAGGCGTACGTCGGCCACAGCCCCGGCGCGGCAAACGCCGTCGAACGGTCCATCGACGCGGCACAGCGGCTGTTCCCCACGCTCTTGGACGAGGGCCACCTCGTCGGTATCGGCACGTTCGGCACCGCCGAGACGTTTCTCCCGCCGGACACCGGAACCAGCCACCGACAGCGGGGTCGTGACCTGCTCGCGACCGACCCAGTACTCAACGCCGACGTGGAGTCGGACTCCCACGAGCGCTACTGGCTCTCGCGACTCCGGCAACAGCTGCCGGCGAACACGCAGCTGCTGGTGTTCTCGCCGGTCGTCGACGCCCGTGTCGTCCGTATCCTCCGGCGACTCGAAGCGTACGACTACCCGACGACCGTCATCAGCCCCGACCCGACGACGACGGCCACCCCGAGCTGTCGGCTGATGCGTGCCCGTCGTCGTCTGCTGTTGACCGAACTCAGACAGACCGGCATCCCGGTGTTCGACTGGGCACCCGAGACGCCGATCGAGGAGATACTCAAACAGGAGGCGAGAACGGTATGACACAGTGGGAGCCATCGGACCGTATCGACCGCTCACCGACCTACGTGAGCAGCGCACTCGCGCTGGCCGCAGGGGTGCTCACCGTGACCGTCACCGCCGACCTGGCGACGGGGCTGGTGACCTGTGTGGCGGGTGTGGTGGTTCTGGCAGTGGGACTCACCGTCGGCCGGCAGTGGGTCGTCACCGCCGCGAGCGCACTGCTCGTCGTCGGGGTGTTGCTCGCGGCCGCCGAGGGTGCGGCCGTTGTCGCGGCGCTGATCGGGATGATGGGCGCGTTGCTCGCCTTCGACCTTGCCTCGACCGCAGTCGACCTCGGCGAGCAACTGGGCCGGGAGACGGCAACCGCACGGGTCGAACTGCTCCACGCCGGCGCGAGCACACTCGTCGGTCTGGTGACGGTCGTCGTGGCGTTTGCGGTCAACCAGTCCGTGACCGGTGACCAACCGGTTTCGGCCGTGCTCGGACTCGTGATCGCCGTGCTGTTGCTCGTCGCCGCGCTCCGCCGGGCAGACCCGGTGGCGTAGCCGACCCCTCGGGGCTGAACAGCAGAGAGCAATCCCGACGAACGTGTGACGGTCCCGCTGGGCGAAACGCATACTTGCTCTCGACACCTGTCTCTATTCGTGCGCAGACGCGTGGGTATCGTTCTCGCAGTCGCGGTCGTCGCCGTACTGGCCCTGAGCCTCTCCGCCGCGACCCTGACCTCGGCAGCGGAGCCGAGTGGCGAGGGGTCTGGTGAGCTCTTCTCGGGTGGTGAGGGGCCGTTCGGATTCAGCCCCGTCGACGAGGACCGCCCGGAGGTTCTGACTGTTCCGGAGCTACCGACAGTGCTGGAGCGGATGCTACTCGGTCTACTGGCGCTCTCGGTGCTCCTCTCGGTCGCACAGATCGTTCTCTCACCCGAGAAGCTCGTAGAGCTACTGACGGTGTTCGGGATGGCGCTGCTGTTCGCGGGGGTGTTGCTGGTCGGTCTCTCCGTTATCGGGGATATGATCGAACTCACCGACGGTGACCTGCTCCCGTCGGGGGAGCCCGGGCAAGACGAGGGTGATGGAACCGGAAGCGGTGCGTTCGACGTCACACGGATACCGCTGTTCGTGGCTGCCGGTATCGTCGTCCTCGTCTTGCTCGGGACGGCACTCGTGTTGGGGCGCCGTGACGGGGCAGAAGGCGACGCCGAGAAGACAGAGCGGGAGCGCGGGACCCCACGGACCGGTATCGGGCCTATCGGGGGAACGGCGGCCGCCCGTATCGAGGGTGAGACAGGCGACGAGGCGGTGGAAAACGACGTGTACCGGGCCTGGCAGGAGATGACCACACACCTGGAGATGGACCGACCGGACACGACCACACCCCGCGAGTTCCAACACGCGGCGACGACCGCCGGGATGGAGGCGACCGACGTTCGCGAACTGCGGCGACTGTTCGAGGCTGTTCGTTACGGCGGGGAGTCCGCGACAGAGGACCGCGAGGAGCGTGCCGTCTCCGTGCTCCGCCGCATCGAGTCGACGGACAACGACGAGCGCTGACCACGGGAGGACCGTCAGACTGCGTGGCCTGCGTGAGCCACCGTGACCGGACACGACCACGCTCCTTTTCTCCGCACCACCCGAACCCGAGGTATGGATGTCCGGGAGGGCACAGTCGAGATTTCCGTTCCCGAGCAGGGTGCGGGCTCGGGCGATGAGGTGTTCTACAACCCGACACAGGAGCTCAACCGCGACATCACGGTGGCGACACTGCGGGCCTACCGTGGACGTGAACCCCGTGCGGAGACGTACCTGGACGCGATGGCCGCGAGCGGTGTCCGGGGGGTTCGTGCCGGTGCCGACGGGTGGACGGTCACCTGCACGGACACCGACGCCGACGCGGTCGACCTGACGCGGGAGAACCTCGCCCGAAACGGTGTCGACGCCGAGGTGCGACAACGGGACGTGAACCCGTTACTCCACGAGACGTTCTTCGACGTGGTCGACATGGACCCGTTCGGGACGCCCATGCCGTTCGTGGACGCGGCGTTTCAGGGAACCCGGAATCTCATGTGTGTCACGGCGACGGACACGGCACCCCTCTGTGGGGCGCACTTCGAACCCGGGGTGCGCCGCTACAGTGCGGTGCCGCGCAACACGGAGTACCACGCCGAGATGGGGGTCAGGGTGTTGCTGTCGGCGCTCGCTCGAACCGGCGCACGCTACGACGTCGCCACGAACCCGTTGCTCACCCACGCCACCAAACACTACGTTCGGACGTACCTCGAACTCGACCGCGGTGCGCGTGTCGCAAACGACAGTATCGACAGACTCGGTCACATCCACCACTGCGAGCACTGCCTCTGGCGGACCACCGAACGGGGGCTACTCGCCGACCCGCCGACATCGTGTCCGAACTGTGGGCACGGTGTGCAGACGGCGGGCCCAGTCTGGCTCGGTGCCACCTGTGACCCGGCGTTCGTCGGGGCTGTTCGCGACGCGATCGACGACACGTTCGGGACCACCGAGCGGAGCCGTGAACTGCTGGCGACAGTCGGGGCCGAACTCGACCGCCCGACTCACTACGACCAGCACCGCCTCTGCAAGCGCTGGGGCCGACCGGCAGCGGCGATGGACACGTTTCTCGACCGCCTGCGGGCCGCTGGCTACCGCGCCTCGCGCACACACTACGGCGGGACGACGTTCAAGACCGACGCGGAGGTCGCCGCCATCCGCGAAGCGACCGACCCGTCGTGAGTCTCTGCCGGTCACGGTGCCAGTCGGTGGGTGTACACCCGCCGCCCGGTCACACCTGTCCAGGAACCGGTCGGGTCGCAGTCGGAATCAGACAAACTCTGAGTTCTGCAGGCCGTCGGTGATGTGTCTCTCGAACGGCTGTGTGCCGAGGCCGTCCTGTTCGACGAGGTGCTAGTGCGTTCCGGCCATCTCGTCGGAGTCGAGAGACATCTCGTCCCCGCGGTCGGAGACCCGTTCACCGACGCCCGGCGCGTCGATCTGCCCGTCGATGACGACGTGGGCGACGTGTACACCCTCGGGGCCGAACTCCTGGGCTATCTCCATCGCCATCCCGTGGGCGGCGAACTTCGCGGCGGTGAAACCGATTGCGCCGCCGAGGCTCCGCACCGCGGAGGTCGCGCCGGTGAAGATGACTGTCCCGCCGCCTCCCGGGCATGTCGCCGACTGCTTCCTGTGAACAGACAAACGCAGCCCGGCCGTTGACCGCCCAGGCACGCCCGAACTCCTCGACATCCACGTCCACGAGCCCCTTCCACGAGGCGGCGCTCGCGTGGTTCACGAGGACGTCGACCGGACCGAAGGCCTCGCGCACCGCGTCGAACTTGATAGTTAGACCCGGCTCGGTCTGTATAGCTAGCACGAGAAGCCAGGGTCGGGCAGCCCGTGAACGTAGATATGGCAGAGTCACCCCGACTTCCGACCGAACCGCCGGCGGCACCCGGTGTCGCAGAAGCCGAGTCCGACCAGCCAGCACGACACGCGCCCGTCGAGACCGACGAACTGCTCGAGACACTCGGCGACGAGTACGCCTACCGGGTGTTCGAGGCCATCGTCGAGGAGCCACGCACCGGTCGCGAGCTCGTCGATGCAACCGACGCGTCCAAGCCGACGGTGTACAGGCGTCTGCAGGACCTCGAGGCGGCCGGTCTCGTCGACTCGACGATGCAGATCGTGTCGGACGGCAACCACTGCAAACGGTTTCACGCCGTCGTCACGTCGATAAAGGTGCGCTTCGACGCCGACGGGTTCGGCGCACGTCTCGAACAGAAGCCACGACCAGGCGGCCCAGACCGTAGCCACACGACTACCACCGGCGCACAACCTCACGCAGACGACTGACCACCACACCCCAGACAATGAGTACGATAGACCACACGTCCGCATCCGACTCCGACCGCATCGATGTCCTCTACAATGAAAAACAACAGACCGTGACGTTCGTTGCCGACCACGACGAGAACGGGACCAGACCGCCAACCGAGTGGATAACAGTCCCGACCGAGATCACTGTCGACCTGGAACAGCACCGGTGAGAGCGCCCGTCCCGACAGCGCCTCGGTCGCTTCGACCTCTCACGTACCGCAAGCGACACTCCAGGGAACAAACGATTCCGGTCGGACAGCCGTCGTAACGATCTCTGAGATGGTGTGCAGAGGGCGAAACGGGGGAGAGACGACACGACAGTTCGCGGTATCCAGACAACACCCCGAGACAGCAGACGTGACCGAGAGTCCCGTACACGAGTGGGCTACGCCAGTTTCCTCGACGGTGATACAGTGACTCTCTGTGCTCGGACGTGACGACACAGTTCGTCACAAGGGGTCGCTCCACCGTCGGGTCCAGCCACGGCCGTCGGCGGCGTGTGGGCCGTATCGCCCCACAGACAGGGTTCGAGCCGGACGGCTCCCGGTCGAGCAGACTGTCCTGTCTCGGGAGCCACACCAGAAACGAAGGTTGAAGACCGCCTACGAGCAACGGGATACAATGTCGATAGACGAACTCGATGTTGACGATCGCGAAGCAACGAAACAGTACGTCTTCTGGACCGCCGTGGTGCTCGTCTTTGGATTTGTCGTGTTCGTTGTTCTCTGAGCGGCTACGCTCACAGTCCTCCGGAGGGGGTTGCCCGGCGGGGGTCACCTCGTCGTGGCCCGGGCGAGGGTCACCTCGTCGTGGCTCGGGATACCGGCGGGGGTCACCTCGTCGACACCGGGTCTCGTGCAGTTCAGGTCACCCCGGCCCGGTGTGAGTGCTGGGGTCCTGTCGTCGTAGCAGTGTGTGAGCCGAACCCGTATCCTCCCGCGACACCCACGAACGAGTCAGCGGTTCGGCTCGGTCACGTCAGCCAAGTCGGGGTGACCGCGGTGGCGGGCGAGACGCTCGGGCAGGTGTTCGGTCGTCGCCAGTCTGTCCCGGATGCGCTGCCAGCCCCGGTGCCGGCAGACGACCTGCACCGGAATCTCGTCGATACCCTGGATGGCCGAGAGACAGACGCGATGAAACCCCTCTGTGAGCAGCAACGCACCAGAGCGACCGATTGCGACGAGCGGTTCGAACCGGTGGACGTAGGCGTCCTCGAACGGGTTGTCCTCGGCCGCCGGGTTGTCGTGTCCGGCCTCGGCGTTCGGTCGGTACCCCTCCGTGGCGATCCGTTCATAGAGGTCGTCGACGTACTCACACCGCCGGTCGAGAAACGCGTTCAGATCCTCGTAGTACCGTGGTCGCTCACCGGACTCGAACTGCTCGCGTGCCCACTCGACGTATCGGGTCTCCTCCCAGTCACGCCCCTCGTCGAAACGCTGGACGAGACCCTCGTAGACAAACAGGTCAGCCACCGTGCGTGGGTCCTGGTCCCAGTCACCGCCCTCGACACGACCGAGACCGTACAGTCCGATACCGGGAGCGCAGTGTTCGATTTCCGCCGGACCGACAGATACCAACTTCCAGGGGTCTGCCGGTGCCTCGTACGACCGCTGGTTCACGTGGTCGTGCCACTCCGTGTAGCGCCGGAACGTGTCGAGGTCCATCTGTTGTCAGTCTGTAGTCGACCCCCGGCTGTTATCAGAGCCGGGGTCAGGGGGTCGGGCGACTGCGGCTCTCGGCGGGGTAGTCTATCGGTAACGCGCCGACCCGACGGCGATAGCGGGCGATATCTCGGTTCGCGCCCGACAGGAGTCACCCCGTCGCGTGTCCGCTCGGCGGTTCGGGCCACAACGCGCACCGGCCGCGGAGACTCTGTCGTCGGGCGCGTGGTCGGGCGTGTGGTCAGGGCGCTGGTACCGGCCGGAAGGTTCCTCCTGTCGGGTCCGCTGAGAACAGGTCGAAAGCCCGGGTCTGGTCCTGAAGGGGAGTCAGATAAACAGTGTGTAGCCAATCAGCGCCGAGAACAGCAAGAAACACATCGGGAGTCCGTACAGCCGGAGGGTGTAGCCACGTCGGTACCTGCCGAGACGGCTCGGGAGTTGCTCCGAGGAGATAATCGGCTGGGTGGCCCCGGCCTCGGTAAACGAGATACCGTCGTCTGTCTTTTTTCCGACAACCGTTATCTCGTCGCCATTCTGAAATGTCAACTCCCTGTATCGGACGGTATTGTGGGGGGTGAGCAGCCCTGTGAGCAGTCTCCCCACCGTGTCGTAGGAGTCTCGTGTCGGTCTGTCGAAGCCGATATCGCGGTTGTGAGCCCGGTAGCTGTCTGTGAGGGCCTCTGTCGGTGTGAACTGCCGCTCGAACCCCGATCGAGAGAGCTCGGTATCTACAAACGCTAGTTCGGAGTTCCCGTCGAGTCCGAGAGCCGAACGCAGTTTCTGTGACGTGGTAGCTACCCTCCTCTGCCGGGGGAGACCCGTGACCGATACGTGTTCCGTGTCGACAGTGACCAGTAGTTCGCCCGCAGTTACCCCCGACGCCTCCAGTATCCACTGTGTTCCCTGTCCCCGACTCAGTCTCGCTGTATCCCACAGCGCGAGAGCACAGCTCTGTGACCGGTACGGGGAGTCGACAGTCTGTGACCGGCTACTGACAGTTCCAGAGACGACGACAGCCTCGCCCGGTGTGGCGTCGTCCAGACTGGTGTGTACTGCAGACAGTTCGTGATACTGCCGTCTTTGTTCCCACCCGGCGTAGACAACTGGAGACCCGATGGCCAGAAACACGAGGAACAGCAGCGACGCTGCTGCGATACTTCCGACCGGGCTGTTCCCCGAGGACAGCAGTGTGTACACACTCTGTACGGGTCGTCTCCGGGAACAAATCCGTTTCTGAACGCGTTTCTCGACGGTTCAGTGCCTCG
>JAQCNM010000075.1 GCA_028275025.1 Halovenus sp. | reverse complement strand
CGGTGTATCGGTCGTCGGGGTCGTCACCGAAGGTGAAAAGCGCCTCCGTACAGCCCGCCTCGACACCGGTCTGGACGATATCACGCACCGCATCCGGGGAGAGCAGGCTGGCCTCACCGGGCGGGTCGAAGTAGGTGCAGTACGTACAGGTGTACCGACAGGCGGTCGTCAGCGGCACGAACACGTTGCGTGCGAAGGTCAGGCGCCCGGCCGGGTCGACGTCGGCGGGGCCGACCGCCAGCAGCCGGTCGACCGCGGCGTCGGCGATCTCGACGTGACCCCCGCCTCGGACGGGGTGAACGGTGTGCGTGTCGGACACAGGCGGTTCACCCTCGGTAGCCCCGGCCGACCGGTGGTCGTCGGCGAGTCTGGCCGGCGGCCCGTTCTCCCGAAGACGGACCGACGACCCGGCGGCCGCGGTGTCGGCATCGTGACTCACGACCGTACTCTCGTCTCCCGGAGGCAAATGTGTCACGGAGCGGGCCGACCGCGGAACCAACACGCTGAACACCCAGCGGTTCGCAGTGACAACGACGATGCTTCAACGCAGCGCCGTGTGGCTGGCAGACCGGGACGGGTTCCCGGACAGTGTCCGTGCCGTTGCCGGCTACTACGGCAACACCGGAGTGTTCGACTACCGGAGTCTCCTCCTCAAACAGCGGGTCGACGACGTCGTCGAGGGGATGCTCGACCGCTTGTTCGCCGAGGTCGAGCGGGCCGTCGCCACGGAGCTTGGCTACGACGACGTCAGTTTCAGCTACGACACGAAGCTGGTGTTACCTGCCAAGCTCACGCTCGGGCACCTGTACCGGCGGCTCGAACCGGCCGACCACCTCCGCGCCGAGAACATGACTCGACTCTCGGTCGAGGCGCTGATCGACGGCGATATGCGCGACGCCCTCAACGACGACGAGTTCGAGGACTTCGACATCGGCGTCGCCGTCGACGAGGCCGAGCGCCGCCGGGTCGCAGAGATCGCACAGGGGCTGTTGCAGGGCCGGGTCGAGAACCAACTGGCCGCCTACTCGGGGTCGGTCCGGGAGACCTACGAGTGGGCGGTCTCGGTCTCCAACGCCCACCAGACCCAAGACGAGAGCTTTCGCGAGCTGATGACCGCAGTCCAGCGCGGCGATACACCCGCGAGCCGACTCGCAGCCGAGTACCGGAACGTCCCGTTCGACGACCCGCCGGGGCTGTTCACCGGCGCGGACCGCTCGCTGCCGTACCTGAAGACACAGTACGACCGGGTCGGCGTGCTCTACGACGCGATGCTCGGCATGTACCGCGAGGCCGGACTCCCCATCAAGAAGCCGTTCAGGCGGGCGATCGTGCTCGCTATCGTCGGTGCACAGATCTGGCTCGACGATATCGACGACTTCGAGGAGGACATCCGGGCGGGACAGCTCACACCGGTCACCGCCGAGTACCTGCTCGCCGACGACGGGGACCCCCGGGAGGCGGTTGTCGAGGTGGGTCGTGGCTACCTCGACCGGGCGCGGACGGCCGCGACGGCCGTCGACTCCGCGCTGACCGGTATCGCCGTCGAGTACATCCTCCGGTCGGGACGGCCGGAGCTGCTCCCGCCGGGGGTCGAGATCAGACACAGCAAGCAGTCACGGCCCTCCGGACACACGGCCGGCGGCTCGACTGTCGAGGGGGAGGGAGACTGATGTCGCTCGAACAGATCGTCGGACGGATCACCCGGGCGGTGAACCTGACCGCACTCGCCGGGGTGACACTGCTCGGGCTGGACACGAACCCCGTGCCGTCGGACTGGTCACACGTCTCCAAGGTCGACCCCGAGGGGGAGAAGCGGCTCCCGCTCGCCTTTCCACTGTATCTCGCCGAGACCAGCGCCGTCTCCGTCGGCGGGTCACGCGACGTCACCCCACAGAACACCGAGGAGACGATGAACCTGGTCGCGGCCACGGAGACACCGGTGTTACACGAGCCAAGCGGGGCGAGTCACGTGACACAGGGCACCCGGGGTGACGCAGACTACTTTGCCGTTCCGGAGGTGCTCAACGGCGAGGCGGAGGCGCTCGTCGGTACGCTCGGGCGAGGGCTAGACTACGTGCGCGAGGAGTTCGGACCGGGTCTTGTCAGCAACCGTCTCGGTATCCCGCTCGACGGTGACGGCATCATCGGCAGACGTGTCGGCAACTTCACCGCCGGCTACCTGATGAACGAGGCGGTGTTCGAGGCGTACATCATCATGAACCCCGAGAGTGCGGCGGCACGCGAGGCCGGTGTCACGGAGTCTGACCTGCTCTCGCCGGAGGCCGCCCGCCAGCGGGCCCTGGCTGCCGAGTACCACCTCGGGAGCGAGGTCGTCTACCTGGAGTACTCGGGGACCTTCGGAGGCGACGAGGCCGTCGAGACACTCGAGGCAGTCGACGACGCCTGTTCGTGGCCGCGGCTCTGGTACGGTGGTGGCCTCGACAGCGGCGAGAAAGCAGAGCGGGTGCTCGCGGCGGGTGCCGACGCGGTTGTTGTCGGTGACGTGTTCCACGACGTTGCGGAGCTCGAAGCCGAACTGTTCGACCAGGCCCGCGAGACGTTCGACGACGTGCCGACCCACGACCGGTTGACCGACTGGGTCGAGTCGACGGTGGACGTAGAGACCGTGAGCGCGACCCGGTATCTCTCGACCATCCCCGATGTCGACGACGCGCCGGCGCGTGCAACGCGATACCTGGCGGCCAGCCTCGAGTTCGGGCTCGCCTGTGCGGCGCTCGCAGAGACGGTCGAGAACCCGAGCGGGGAGGACATCTCCGCGGCCGTCGCGGAGGACGCGCGGCTCACGGAGACGCGGTTGGCCGGGTCGCTCACCGGGAGCCAACGTGAGCTGTTCCGGCGCATCGCGGGGTCACTGGTGGCCGAACCGTTCGACGTCGTTGTCGAAAACGGGTTCGCCACACGACACCTCGGCATCAGTCTCGACCCCTGAGACGGGGGTCGACAGCCCGTGAC
Source organism: Halovenus sp. (assembly GCA_028275025.1). GTDB lineage: Archaea > Halobacteriota > Halobacteria > Halobacteriales > Haloarculaceae > Halovenus. Next base: position 326 of record JAQCNM010000075.1, on the reverse strand, counting down.
CGGGTCGGGCTCCCGTCGTGAGATGTCGCTCAGTTCAGGCGACCGGTTTCACGGAGCAGGTCGAGAAACGCCGCGCGGTAGGCGGCGGGTGACCGGTCGAGACTGTCGGCGGCCGGGAGCAACGGAGAGAGCGACGCGAGCGAGCGGCCGGGGTAGCCAGCGGTGACGACAAACGCCGCCCCGCTATCGGTCCAGACACCGACCCAACACTCGAGTGGGAGCTCTGTCTCGACCGGTGCCGAAGGGTCGCTGGCGGTGTACTTCCGGAGTCGCACCCGCGTTCGGTCGGCGAGGCTGACCCGCTCGCTCCGACCGCGTGAGATATC
>JAQCNM010000074.1 GCA_028275025.1 Halovenus sp. | reverse complement strand
TCATCACCCGTACCGATTACTGGCACGGTGGGCCGTTACCCCACCGTCTACCTAATCGGCCGCAGCCACATCCTGTGGTGCCGCAGCGCAACTTTTGGACTTCCTCCACTCCAGGATGGAAGCCCTATCAAGGATTGGCCTCAGTTTCCCGAGATTATCCTCGTCCACAGGGTAGTTTGGCCACGTGTTACTGAGCTGTTCGCCACGGGTCTAACCCGTGCGACTAGCATGGCTAAATCGGATTCCGATAGCAATGGCCTCCGGCAGGATCAACCGGAATGTACCCACCAAATGGTGGGTGGTAGGCGGGAACACACGTAATGTGTGCGTGTTCGGGACACACCGAACCGACCGGGTGTCACCGAACTACCAGGGCTGACATCAGATCCCATCTATACGGCGGACCGCAGGGGTGGAATCCTCATTCCTTCGGACCCTATCGTACGACAGTGTGGGTCTTAAACCCTTCGGGACTGTCCTCGGCTGGGTCCAACCGGGGAGTCGGATTGTCGGCGGCGTTCCGTGCTCCCCGCCTCTTCGCATTAGTACAAAAGGGAGGGGACTGTTTAAGCCCATCGAAAGAATCACGGTACGGCACGCGGTCGCACACGCCACGTGTGATGACAACCCACGACGCCACACTGTCGGTAGCCGGGGAGTCCGAGTCGAATGTCGCGTGGCCGGAGAACGACCGGTCATTCCGCGCGGTGTGCGCTCGGTCGGGCCGGATGAGAGCCACGCATCCAGTTATTGGGAGCCACAGACGTTTCAGCCCTCCTGTATCGAGCGATGGTCAGGAGACGTACACCACGGCGAACACGATCGAAAGGACGAATACGGCGACTGTCATGAGAATGATGAGCACCCCCGCGACACCCATTCGCGCCCGGTCTCGGGACATATAAACTCTGTACTACATTAAGGTATAAACATATTACGGAAAAAGTATGTCTGAGAGGAAGGTGCGTAACAGCTATGTCGGGGCGGCCACCCGCCACTGTATGGGGTCCTGGCGTGCAACCGCGGGAGACGGTCGCGAGTGCGAACTGGAGCTTCCGGGGGTGCCGTCGTCGCTCGCCGGAGCCGAGTCGGTCGAGTACCGGACGACCCTCTCCGACCCGCGCGACCCGGCCGACGACATCGCGGTTCTCACACTACGGGGGCTGTACGCGCAGGCAACGGTCGACCTGCCGGGACGACTCGACGGCGACGGGCCGGTCGAACACGACGTGTACTTCACACCGCTGCGTCTCCCGTTCGTCCCGGACGGACCGACCGACGTGGAGCTGTCCTGTCGCGCACCGACCGACCGGTTCGGCGGCAGCCACGACACCGACCGAGTACCGGACGAGCAGACGGTCCCGGGTGTCTGGCGGGACATCTCGCTCAAGACGGGACCTCTCCCGTACCTCGAATCGGTCGCTGTCCGCCCCGAACGCGGGGAGTCGGGTCCACAGCTCCGGGTCAGAACGTCGGTGCTGACCGGTGGGCCGACGACCGACCGGCTCAGTTACACCGTCAGACCAGCGGGAGACTCCCGGGGTGGTGGCACGATGGAGCGGTCCCGTATCGAGACCGGCACCGCCGGCCGGACGGTCGTCGAACACACCGTCGCGTTGCGGAGCCCCGCGCTCTGGTGGCCCCGCGGGTTCGGTGACCAGAACCGCCACGTCCTCAGGGTGGCTCTCGGCGAGCAAGAACGGACCACGACAGTGGGAATCTGCGACGTGACCGTCGAGGACGGCTCGGTGCTGGTCAACGACGAGCCGATTCCGATCCGCGGGGTCAATCTGGTCGACGGTCGGGCAGCCGACGTCGACCGGGCGCTCGAACTGAACGCGACACTCGTCCGTGCACGTGCACACGTCCCACCGGAGCCGCTGTACGACGCCTGTGACGAGGCGGGGCTACTCGTCTGGCAGGACCTCCCGCTGGCCGGCCCGGGGCCGTACAACACAGAGCGTGGCCGCACACTCGCCCGTGCGCTCACGCGACAGACCGCCCGCCACCCGAGTGTCGCCGTGTACGCGGCACACAGTGAGCCCACCGCGGTCGCCTCTGGGCTCGGCGGGGGTCTGCTCGACCGCCTCCGACTACGCTGGCAGGCCCGAAACGCGACGTACGACGCGGCGTCGGCGCGCGAACTCGCCGTGGCGCTACCCGACCCGTCGTTTCCCGCCGTCGGCGGGCCGGGACTGGGCTGTGACGCGGCAGCGTACTACCCGGGCTGGCGGTACGGAACACCCGACGATATCGGGTGGCTGCTCGCACGGTACCCTACCGAGATACTGGCCGCCTACGGCGCACCCGCGCCTGCCGGAAACCCGGAGGACAGGACCGACGCGACGCCGGTAGTCACGCGTTCGATTGCCGGTGTCGACGACCCGATAGCGGCCCGGGCCGCACAGGCAGGGCTCCTCGGACGTGTGACCGAACGGCTCCGCCGCGAGCGTGTCGGTGCGGTCGCGTGCTGTCTGCGCGACGCCGGCGAGGCAGGGTTCGGTGTCTACGAGCGAGACGGCGAGCCAAAGCCCGCTCGCGACACACTCGCCCGCGCCTTCGAGCCCGTCCAGGCGTTTCTGGTCGAGCCCTCGGCTGGTGTCAACCGGGTGGTCGTCGTCAACGACACCACAGAACAGGTGAGCGGAACACTCCGGTGGCGCGCCGGCGACACCGGCGGCACGCTCGACCTCACTGTCGAGTCACGGGGGCACTGGGAGAACGGGTCTCTACAGGTTCCACCCGACGCCGACCGGGTCGGGCTCGAACTGGTCTCGGGCAGTCACCGGGTCGAGAACAGGTACGCGCTCGAGGCGTGTCTGACGTCCGACTGACAGTGTCGACACACCCGACTCACGTCTGTGGGTTTCAGTTCCACCACGGATGGGTCGGGTATATGTGGTCGTGGTTCTTTTCGTGTATCGGAGGGCTTTGCCCTCGGTGTCACACGCTATCGCAGGTGGGCCGCGCCGTGGTCTGCTGGTCACGGCGCTGGTTCCACACCTAACCCTGTTAGTTCTCGTCGAGGTCCTCGTAGTCGACATCACTGACCTCGTCTGCGTCGAAATCAGCGGTGTCCGTGTCGTCCGGGTCCGGTTCGGGGTCGGTACCCCCACCGGGAAAACCGCCGAGGTAGATCTGTCCGGTTGCGAACCCGCCGGTTTTCTTGTCGACGTACGGAACGATGACCCAGCGCTTGAGACCGGCCCGAATAGGGTACCGTGTGAGCGGTACCACGACGAGAAACCCGAGCAGGTCGGTCAACAGCCCGGGTGTGAGCAGAAACGCACCGGCGACGAGCAACAGCCCGCCGTCGATGAGCTCGTCGGTCGGCGGGTCACCCTGGGCGAGTTTGGTCTGTATCTTCCGAACGGTGTGGCGGCCCTCGAAGCGTGCCAGTAACATCCCGACGAGTGCCGTCAGCACGACCAGTAGGACAACGAGCGGGAGACTGAGCGGGCCCGCGACGAGGAAGACGAGGAGTATCGCATCGAGCAACGGAATCAGCAACAACAGCCCGATGTACCGGAGCATACTCACGGTTTTGTGTCCAGTCTCAAACCCCTTTCGAGAGCCGCGCTCGATGAGGGGTCAGGCGTAGGTGCGCTCGAGATGCGCGACGATATCGTCGCTCTCTGGCATCCCGTCGACGCCGTGTTCCTCGTCGATCAACACCGGAACACCGGTCTGGTCACTCACCTGTTCGACCTCGGTGCGCTCGTCGTGGCTCCGCGGAACCATGCGAGACTCGTACTCCAGGTCGAGCTCGTCGAGTTTCCGTTTTACCTTTGCACAGTACGGGCAGCCACGCAGTTCGTACAACACGAGATTCGACATCGAAGTCATATACGGGACGGCGACAGATATACCGGACGGAGTGATGTGCGACGGGCACAGAACCGCGGCGCGGTCACAGACACACCGGAGTCACTCGGCGGGGTTGTCGTCGGAGACCGGGAGGCGGCCGGAGCGGTCAGACCCCTCGACAAACGGGAGTGTGACCGGCGTGGCGGGTCGTTCCTCGCCGTCGACCCGGACCGTGAGTGACCCCGACGCGCCGAGGCTGTCACCGACCTCACGGTCGACCAGCGCCAGCGCGATCGGTTTGCCGAGTGTGGGGCTCTCGGCGGCGCGGGTCACCGTGCCGACACTCTCGGGCCCGTCGAACACCGCCGCGTCGGCCGCGGGGACCCTGTCTGTTCGGAGGCCGACGAGCCGTTTTGTCGGCCGACCGCGGTTGGCCACCCGGGAGACGACCTCCTGGCCGACGAAACAGCCCTTTTCGTAGTCAACGGCAGCGGCCAGACCGAGGTTGTTCGGGACCGCACCGTCGAGCTCCGACCGAAAGAGTGGTGTGCCGGCCTCCAGGGTGAGTGTCTGCCAGCTCTGGTATCCAAAGGGAACGGCGTTCAGTCCGCGGGTCTCCAGCGTGTCGAACACCTCGCCGGCGTCTGCGCTGTCACAGATAACGGCGTACCCCTCCTCGCCGGTCAGGCCGTCGGTTCGGACGGCGGTCACACCGACGTCGCCCATCGAGCCCCGGACGAACCGCAACGGCTGCTCGGGGGTGGTCGTCGTGAAGACGCTCGCGAGCTTCTCCGTCGCCTGTGGCCCGTGGACCCCGAGAACGGCGAACGACTCCGTTGCGAGGTCGATATCGACGTCCTGTATGAACGTCTTCTCCGCCCACTCGGTCCCGACAGGCTCGCCCTCGCCGGGTGGGAGCAGGACCAGCAGCCGTTCGCCGGCGTTGAAGACGTACATATCTGTCCGGATGCGGCCCCGTGGGGTGAGCAACAACGCGTACACACCCCGGCCGTCGGTCGTGGGGACCCGGTTCGAGACAACGTTGTCGACGTAGTCGACACGGTCCGCGCCGGTGACGACGAGCACGTCGACCCCGTGTTCGATGACACCGACACCGCTGCGGACCGCCTGGTGTGTCCGGGTCGGCTGGCCGTACTGTGCAACGACCGACTGACCGCCGCGCTCGGTTACCGTCGCACCGTGGGACTCGTGAAGCTCGGCGAGTGAACGCATTACCGGTACTGCACGCTGCCGAGGATTAAACCCCGCGACAGGCGGGGCCGACACGGCGTCACCGGCTGTGTCCCCCCGCCGCGGACGCCCAGAACGGTCAAATGTCCCGCGAACCGAGTGACCGGTGTGAGAGACGAGCAGTCCACCACCGCCGGAGACAGCCACGAGGCCACAGACCCGGTCGAGCTGTCCGCGGAGTTTCTGCTCGCGGTCCGGCGCGAGGAGGCAACCGGCGGAGTCACCGACCGGCTTGCCGCGCTCCGCGACGACGCCCTCGCGGCGGCACTCGACACCGACGGCGACAGAGTCGCGTTCTGGACTAACATCTACAACGCGGCCACACAGCGCGCACTCGCAGACGAGCCCGACCGGTACGAGAGCCGGCGGGAGTTTTTCTCCACACCGCTCGTGACGGTCGCCGGCCGGAGACTGAGTCTCGACGAGATCGAACACGGCATCCTGCGGCGGTCGTACAACAAGCTCACACTCGGGTACGTTCGCAGCCCGAGGCGATTACGGGACAGGTTCACCGAGAGACACGCCCCGGCGGAACGGGACCCCCGGGTTCACTTTGCGCTCAACTGTGCCGCCAACAGCTGTCCGCCGATCGCCGCCTACACCCGTGAGGAGGTAGACTCACAGCTCGACCGCGCCACCCGTGGCTATCTCGACCGCCACGTCAGCTACGAGCCGGACGCCCGCGGGCGGGTCGGCGGGCTCGTTGGAGCCGGTCGGGCGGTCGTGCCGCGTGTCATGCTGTGGTTCCGGGGTGACTTTGGCGGGCGGTCGGGTGTCCTCGCCTTTCTGCGCCGGTACGACCAGCTCCCGCAGGACGCCAATCCGCGGCTCTCCTACCGTGACTGGGACTGGTCGTTCGACCCGGGCGACTACGCCGACGAGCCGTACGCCCCCGACGGTTAGCTGATTATAGGCGCTAAGCCCCCGTCCTCAACGAGCGAACGGAGTGAGCGCGTAGGGCGGGGATACAGCGTCCCCAGAATCGAAGATTCTGGTGTGCGAACGAATCGCAGAGCGATTCGTCAACGCCGTCATCGTTTTACTTCC
>JAQCNM010000071.1 GCA_028275025.1 Halovenus sp. | reverse complement strand
CGTCGTCTCGTACTTCGCGATCGGTGGGGTCGTGCTGGTCTCCTATCTCGTCATGCAACGCATCATCCACTCCCCGTTCGGCCGCGTGATGATCGCAATCAGCGAGAACGAGGAGCGCGCCAGGGCTATCGGCTACAACACGTTCTGGTACAAGATGGGCGCGTTCGCCATCAGCGCCTTCTTCGGTGCCATCGCCGGCGGATTGCTCGTCGGATACAGGGGCTTTGTACAGCCGAGTGACACGTTCTTCTTTCTCGTGACCGGGTTCGCGCTGGTCGCGGCTATCATCGGCGGGCTGAAGACGCTCGCCGGACCGCTGTTCGGTTACATCTTCCTCGAGTGGGTCGAGGAGTTCCTCGCCCCCGGGGAGGGTAACGGCGGCGGCCTCCAGCCGTTTCTCCAAGAGAATCTCCCTGACAGCATCCTCGACGCGACAATCAGCGGCGGGCTGACCGTCAACACGGCTATCGACTCGTTTATGACCGGTCACAGCGAGTTCTACGCGGGTATCATCTTCGTGTTGTTCGTATTGTTCGTTCCGATCGGCCTGCTCGGGACGATTCGGCTCCGACTCGGCACGCGTTCGGTCGCCGGCTACGTCTCCAGATGGCTCGACCGGGGCTCTACCGACCCCGCCAGCCCCGAGACGGCCGACGACTAGCCCTGCCCGATGAGAAAGCCTCGTAGCCGCTCGGTCACCTCCGCCGACCGCTCTATCATCAGCATGTGTGGAGCGCCTTCGAGAAGTTCCAACCGCGCGTCCGGGAGCTTCTCGGCGACCAGCCGGCCGTTCTCGACCGGCACCACCTGGTCGTCGGTTCCGTGTACCACCAGTGTCGGGAGGTCGATCTCGTGGAGCCGGTCACTCACGTCGAAGTTTGCACCCACCGCGGTCTGTGCCTCCCGTGCCACCTCGCCGGCGTCTTGCTCCTGTCGCCAGTCGAGAATCTGCGCCACCGTCTCGGGGTTCTCCTCGAAGAACTGGTCGGTGAGTGCCGGCCCCATCCGGTGACGGATCCGCTCGCGCTCGGTTGCGTCCGCCGGTGTCTCGTAGATCTGTTCCCGTGTCTCGTCCGGAACGGGAACCGCCGCCTCGCCGCCGTGGGTCGTCGACAGCAGAGCAAGCGACACCGCGCGGTCGTACTCGAGTGCGTACTGCTGGGCGATCATCCCGCCCATGCTCGACCCGACGAGGTGTGCGCGCTCGATCCCGGCGTCCGCGAGCACGGCCTCCAGGTCGGCGGCCATCTCGGCGGCGGAGTACCCACCGACCGTGAGAAAGTAAAGCAGCCGCAGGGTCTGTGGTAGCCGCGGCACGACCGGCGGTAGCGGCGCGTCCGACCGGCCGGCCCCCCGGTTGTCCGGCAGCACCAGGTCGTACTCACCGGCGAGTGCCTCGCGTTGCCGGTTCCAGAGCCACCGACCCACCCCCAGCCCCTCGACGAACACCACCGTCTCCTCCTCGACCTGGTCGCGCTCGTAGTACAGCGACACACCGTCTCTCTTTACACGCGGCATACCGACACGCTACGGCCCACCGGATTAATTCCTTACGTCACTCAGCAAAGAGACGGACACACCACAGTCGCGTGAGCAGCTTCACACGTCCCGGAACGGCCCCAACCGTGTGCCGTCCAGCAGGTACGCCTCCGCGTCTGCCAGCCCTGCCGGCAGGAACGGCGAGAGAAACGTCCGCTCGACGTTTACCTGGGTGCCACCCGACCGGTTGTTGAACGCCGGGAACACGACGAGGTCGCCGTCGACACTCTCAGGGGTGGTCCCGTGTTCCGCGAACGGGGTCGGGTCGAGCCCGCCGCGCAGCCAGACCCGCTCACGGCGGCCGCCGCCGACCTCGTCGGTGAGCAACACGAGCGGGTGTTCGTGACCCACACAGACAGTCCCGGCCCGGAGCACGTCGGTGTCGGGCCAAGAGTGTCCGTGCGCGAACCCGACCGGTCCGAGCCGAACACCGCCGGTCGGCGTCACCGAGACCCCGTCGGCTCCGAGTTCGTCGAGCGTGGTCTCGATGTCGCCGTCGTGGTTCCCCTTGACGAGCGTGGTCGGCACCGACAGCGCCGACAGCAGCGCCGACAGCTCAGCCCGCTCGGAACCCTCCGGCTCGCCGAGACTCGACACTAGATCACCGAGCACGACCACCCGGTCGGGCTCCGTCTGGGCGACGAGTCCGAGTAACCGCCGGCGGCGCCGGTCGGCCCCGTTCGCGAGTTCGACCCCTTCTCCTCTGAGTGTCTGCTCGATGCCGGCGTGGTAGTCCGCGACCACGAGCGCCCGCTCGCCGTCGAGGGCTGCCACCGCCGCCGGTGCACCCGGAACTGGTTCGACCCCCATCCCGGTTCAGATCGGTTTCAACGACTGTTCGTCCGGCTCGTAACACTTGCCGTCCATCAGTGCCCCCTGGATGGCCTCCTCGACCGCCGCCTCGTCGAGCCCGTGTCGCTCGCCTGCCTCGCGCACGACAGCCGCCCGGTCGGCACCGGCTCCGTCGTCGAGTTCCGTCATCAGCCCGAGCACCGCCGCCTGCGGGTCCTCGACCCCGTCGCCGTCCCCCGCCTCGGTGGCCGTGTCACCGCTTTGCTGGGCCGTGTCGTCACCCTCGGTCGCCCCACCGGGCTGGTCGTCGCCACCTTCGAACCGCCCGGTGTCGAGCCCCGGTCCACTCACGGTCTCCGGTTCACTCTCCCCCTCGGGCTCCCCCGCCGGTTCGGCGGTCTGGATGTCGGCCTCGCCCGGGTCGTCGACCTCGGTCCCGCTCTGGAACTCGGTACCGAACTCCGATTCGACCTCCTCGCGCACCGCCTCGGGGAGGTCGAACTCGTCGGCGTCAAACTCACCCGGGTCACCGACCGTCGTCTGCTCGGGCGTGTCGGTGCGCCCGTCCGCCGTCCCCCCGGCGGTAGTGGTCGTCTCACTGTCGTCCGCTGGTTCGGGCGTCTCCGCGGCCGCTCCCGTCTCCGACTCGACACGGGTATCGGTTACCGTCGACCCGGTATCGGTGTCCGTGTCGGGTTCGGCGGTCGCTCCCTCGTCGGGTCCGGGCTCCGTGCCACCGACTGTCTCTGTCGTCCCGCCTCCCTCCCCGTTCCCGGTGACCCCGGTCTCCGTGTCCGAGACACCCGCGCCCGCAGGACCGACCTCTCCCGGTGTCGTGGCGACGACCTCCTCGGCGGCTCCGTCACCGGGTTCGTCCGGTGTGACCGACAGCTCCTGCACCTCGTCGCGGCGACCGGCGACAACCCGTGCTGCGTCGAGCGCCAGGTCACGCAGACCGGCCAGATACGCCGGTGTCGTTCCGTAGTGTGTGAGCGCCCGCGTAATCCCGTCGGCGCGGTCCGGGTCGACAGCCTGGTCGGTGAGTCGCTCACGCAACCGGTCGCCGGTCACTCCGGTCGAGAGCGCCGTCGCCGCGTGGTGAACCCGGGAGAGGGTCTGTTCGGCGGTCTGAACCGTCCAGCGGTCGCGGGTTTCGGCGTCGACCGCGTTGATACTCTCCGGTCGGATAGAGGTGTAGACGGTGTCACCGTCCTCGGGTTGGAACGTGTTTGCCTTTCCCGTGACCGCGACGAACGCGGGCGGCTCCGTTTGCTCGAGAACGGCCTGTTCGTCCGGCTGGTACTGACCGGCGTACACCACGAAGGCCCCGGTCGGGTCGGCCACCCGCCCCCGGAGCATGTCGTCGTTGACACGGGTGACCTCGGTGAGTACCCCTACGACGAACAGCCTGTTGACCCGTGCGCCGGTCGGGGTCACCACGTAGTTTGGCGCCCGCTCCTCGTCGCTCTCGGAGTAGGAGTAGTCGGCGTCGTCGTACTCGGCGGCGAACAGCCGGTGGGCGACCTCTCGCTGGCTGGGGTCGTCGGCACTCATGTCTGTGCCTCCTGGAGGAGCCGTGTTGCCCGGGTAGCCGGGTCCTCGTCGACGGCTTCGAACGTGGTGGCGTCGAGGTTCGCCCCGAACTCGTCGACCGACAGCGACCCGCGAACACGGAACGCCCGTCCGACGAGTTCCTCCCGGATCTGTTCGGCGACCACCTCGCGGTCCATCGCGTCACGGGCGTGCTCCCGGGCGGTCTCGATGCCGCCACCGTACACCTCCGCGGTGCGTTCCTCGTCGAGAATCACAGTAACTGTCCCGGTCCCATCGTCGAGGATTGCTTTTACCCGGAGGTCGTCCTCGGCCTCGACCGCGCCGTGTGACCGACACTGGTCGTTCTGGACGACCCGGCCACACTCCGGACAGCGCTCGATCAGCCCCGACCCGTCTCTGACCCCCACCACGCTCCCCACGAGTTCGACATCGAATATCCCACCGCCGGCGACGGCTGCCTGGATGGAGTAGCGTGGTGCAGACTCCGCGACGGCGACCGGCTGCTCCGTGGGTGTGACCGTCGAGAACTCCGAGACGTTCACCGACGGCGCACCACGGAACTCCCGAACGTACGCGTTCTCGATCCGGACCGACTCACCGGCCGCAATCTGGGGGCGTGGTTTCCAGTCGGTGAGCGGGAGACGGGCGGTCTCGTCGCCGATCACACCGCTGAGAATCTCCGTCTTCCCGTCCCGGCCGTCGATCGTCTTCGACTCACACTCCAGGATGCGCCCCTCGACGACCACCCCGCGGTCGCCCGGTTCCAGTTCGGCGAGCGCCGCCTCGCCGCCGACCTCGTAGGACACCTCGAGCGGTTCGTCGACGCGCTCGACGTCGGTCGCCTCCCCGAGGTTCAACTCGGGGTCGCCCTCCCACTCCCGGACACCGGCGTTGCCGAGGGTGACCGTCTCCCCCGGTTCGAGCCCGAAGTCCTCCCAGGCGGTGTAGGAGATCAGACCGGTCTCGTCGGCGAGCTCACCCTCGAAGATGACCTCCCGCTCGCCGCTGTACTGGATAGAGCGCTTGCCGACCGAGAGCACACGAACGGTGACACCGACGTTGCTGTCGTCGGTCGATATCTCCGATACGTCTCTGGTCGGCACCTCGGTCCCGCTCCCGCCCGAACCGTACTCCCGCCGGACACTCTGTTTGGCCTCCGACATCGGCACGTTGTACTCGGCCATCTTCTCGAGTTTCCGTCTTACCTCCTGGGTATCGACGCCGAGGTCGGAGGCGAGTTCCTCGGCGTGGTCGTCGAGAGTCATATCACAGTGTTGGCGCGCCCGACACTAAAAGCGTTCACTCGTTGCCTCTCGGTGCCGCCGGACTCACGGCCGTCAACTGCACCGGCAGGGTGTGGCCGTCGACCCCCTGTCCGGCCCCGGGTGGTTCTACAGAGAAACAGGCCGAGTGCCTCGGGGTCGTGGCAATCTGAGATTACCGTGATGACGAACCGCTCCGGGTTTCGGACCACGTGACCCCGCGGTAGTTCACACTCCGGTCGAGTACCGCAGGATACCGGCGACACCGCCGAACGCGTTTAGCAGCTGTTCGCCCTTCTCGAAGTCTGTCGACACGAAGATAGTCTCGCTCCCGCGCTGTTCGGCCAGCTCTATCAGGTGGTCGATGGCGTCCTCGCGCTCGCCTTCCACGACAGTCCCGTTCTCGCACTCGTGGGTCGGTGTGTCGTCGGTGGTGTCGATGAACGTGTACTCGGTCCGTCCGTTGCAGTCGTAGACGACGACGTCCTTGCGGAGGTCCTCGGAGATGAGCAGCCGGTCGACTGCACCCATCATGAGGTTCTCCCGGGTCTGCTCGAACCCGTAGGTGGCGCGGTCCCCCTCGTGAAGCTGTTCGAAGAACTCCTCCATAATCTGCTTGTCCTGGAGCATCTCGCGTTCCGCGAGCACCTCGCTCGCGGCGTCGACGAGATCGGAGAGCCCGGACTCGTCGGTGTAGGACACGTCGAACTTGCCGAGCACGTGATCCTGGAGCTCGTGGTGGAGGTAGTCGCCGTCGAGAAACTCGTCCTTTGTCGGCGACGGACCGCCGACGAGGATACCGTCTATCTCGTGGCGCTCGGGCACGAACAGGTCGTTCGCCATCCCGGCGACCTCCTGATAGAAGTTGTCGATCGCCTCGAGCCGGAGGCGGGCGAACCGCTGTGCGGACTGGCCACCCTTTCGTTGCTTTCCCGGGACCAGCGAACTCGCGGATTTGACCGGCTCGACACGTTTGCCCCGGAGCCAGCCGACGTTTGCCTCCCGGCGGTCGAGCACTATCAGCCCGAACAGCCCCTTGTCGGCGAGCATCTCTTCGAGAGGCTCGGTCAGGAACTCGGAGTCACAGTGGTACCGGAACGACTCGATGGGCTGAGGTGGGCTCTCCAGCACCCGGGTTATCATCTCCGACCGCCCGCCGCCCGTGTCGATCGCCCCCGAGAACAGCACCATCCCGTTCTCCGGCGGTTTCGTGTCGTAGTACTTCAGCCGGTCTTTGATGCTCTTTAGAGCGTCCTGGACACTGGTGCGGGTGTCTTTCGACTTTATGTTGCTCGCCTCGGAGTGTTCCTGTGTGACGTGGGCCACGACGTCGCTCGTCAACCGGTCCGGCGGGACGTAGATCGTAACTAGCTGTGTTCCGGAGCCCCGGTACTCCTTTAGCTCCTCTATCACCTTCCGGAACTCGTACTTGTGCCTGTCGCTGTGTTCCTGTCCGCTCTCACTCATTGCGCGATATTGGCACGAGTTGGGTAAGAACCTGTTGACCGTCCGGTGACGACTTTGGGTACAGGGCCGGGACGTCCGTCGGCCGGGACAACCGGCGACACACCCTGAGACTCCCTTTTCGCCGCTCCACCCACCGGCTGTCGGCAGGCCGGGAGTCCGCCCGCAGTCCTGGGATTGTCACAGACAGTAGCTCTCTCGAAACTGTGGTCTCGGACCCTCTCACACGTGTTCTCTGTCGAGTCAAAACTCTCGCGCCGGTTCGGTGCCGTCGGTCTGGTGGCGTTACTCGTAGACGAGGATGGTGGCGAGTTCGCTGTCCAACACGACGACCTCCTCACCGGACTCGGCGCGGTGTTCCTCGACGACCTCGACAGCCTCACCGGGGATAACGGCCACCTCGCCGTCGAGGTCGACCGCTATCTCGCCGTCGACGGCCTTCTGGTCGGCGACGTAGTCCGGGTCCATCGCCTCGAGTGCCGCGACGACCTGTCCGGCCTGGTTGCGAAACTCCGGCCCGATAACCGAGTGGTCCGGTTCCACGGAGACGGGTACCAGTTCGACCGCCGGCACGCCCTCGCGAATCTGGACCGGTGCGTTGGTGGCCTCGCTCAGGTCGTAGGTGTCGACCGGCACGTCCGGGTGGTCGTCGGGGTAGACCTCGACCCGGTCGAGCGGGGCGTTGAGCGCGAGCCCCGTGTCGGACTTCCAGCCCCGGACGGTCGACGCGATATCCGCGATGAGGTCGCCGGCCGCCTCGTGGTCGGGGTCGACCATCTCGACGGCGGGCCAGTCGGCGGCGTTGACACTGCCCTCGGTCCCGGGGAGCGCGCGGTAGGCCTCCTCGGCCAGAAACGGCACGAACGGCGAGAGCATCCGCAGCGCTGCCGACAGCGTGGTGAGAAGCGCCTGCTGTGCCGCGTCGCGCTCACCGGGGCGACCCTCGTAGAGCCGTCCCTTTACCAGTTCGAGGTAGTCGTCGGCGAGGTCGTGCCAGACAAAGTCCCGGAGTGTCTGCAGTGCGGCGTCGAACCGGTAGGCGGCCATGTCCTCGCGCACCGCCTCCGTGACCCGGGAGCACTTCGAGAGGAGCCAGCGGTCGATATCGCGGTACGCCGGGTCGGGCAGTCGGTGCTCCTCGTCGAGTTGCTGGGCGGTGAACCGGGTGATGTTCCAGAGCTTCGTCTCGAAGCGTGCCGCCGAGGTGACCTCCTTCCACTGGAACTGAATGTCGGTTCCCGGCTGGCCGCCGAGTGCCATCGCCTGCCGAAACGCGTCGGCGGAGTACTCCTCGACTACGGTCTCGGGCTGGACGAAGTTGTTCCGTGACTTCGACATCTTGTTGCCGTCGTCGCCGAACACCATCCCGTTTACCAGAATCTCCTCCCAGGGGATCTCGTCTTCGAGTGCGGCGGTCCGCAACAGCGTGTAGAACGCCCACGTCCGGATGATGTCGTGGCCCTGTGGGCGCAGTGTCGCCGGTTCGAACGGCTCCTCGGGCCAGCCCTGGATCAGCAACGGCGATATCGAGGAGTCCATCCAGGTGTCCATCACGTCGGTCTCGCCGCGCCAGTGCTCGCCGCCACACGCCGGACAGGCCCCGACTGCGGGGTCGGTCTCGGTCGGTTTGACCGGGAGTTCGTCCTCCTCGGCGATCTGTGTGTGACCGCAGTCCTCGCAGTGCCAGGCCGGGATGGGTGTGGCAAACACCCGCTGGCGTGAGACCACCCAGTCCCAGTCCATCCCCTCGGTCCACTCCTCGAGGCGACCGTACATGTGCTCGGGTATCCACTCGACCTGGCGTGCGGTCTCCAGTATCTCCTCCTGTCGGACCTCCACGAACCACTGCTCCTTGGAGAGAATCTCGATCGGCGTCTCACACCGCCAGCACTGGCCGACGTTCTGCTCGGTCGGTTCGGTCCCCTCCAGGTAGCCCGCCGCGTCGAGGTCCTCGACGATGGCCGTCTCGGCCTCCTCGAGAGTGAGCCCCTCGTACTCGTCCGCAGTGGCGGTGAGTCGGCCGCTCTCGGAGACGGCGGGTCGCAGGTCGAGGTCGTACTCCGCCCACCAGTCGACGTCCTGCTTATCACCGAACGTGCATATCATCACCGCGCCCGTTCCGAACTCGCTGTCGACCTCGTCGTCGGCGATGAGTTCGACCGTCTGACCGAACAACGGCACCTCGAACGTGTCGCCGACCCGGTCGGCGTAGCGCTCGTCGTCGGGGTCGACAGCCACCGAGACACAGGCCGCGAGCAGCTCCGGACGGGTGGTTGCTATCTGAATGTCCCGTTGCTCCGTTGTCGCCCCCTCGTCGCTGTCGACACCGGGAAAGGTGACCTCGTACAGTGTCCCCGCCACCCCGGTCTCGGTCTCGACCTCCGCGTCGGCGATGGCAGTCTCGCAGCGCGGACACCAGTTGACCGGGTGCTCGTCCCGGTAGACGTAGTCGTCTCCGGCCATCTGGACGAACGAGCGCTGTGTCTCCCCCCAGTACTCGGGGTCCATCGTGCGAAACTCGTGGTCCCAGTCGATAGAGAACCCGAGCGTGTCCATCGTCTCCCGCATCGCCCCGATCTGTGACTCGGTGTGTTCGATGCACAGCTCCCGAAACTCCTCGCGGGGGACGTCGGTCCGGTGGATACCTTGGTTCTCCTCGACTTTCACCTCGGTCGGGAGCCCGTGACAGTCCCAGCCCTGTGGAAAGAGCACGTCCTCGCCCATCAGGCGGTGAAAGCGGGCTGCAAAGTCCATGTAACACCAGCCCAGGGCGTTCCCGATGTGCAGGTTCCCCGTCGGGTACGGCGGCGGTGTGTCGACGACGTACTCCGTGTCGGGGTCCCCGTCTCCCGTGTAGCTGTAGACATCTGTCTCTCGCCACTGTTCGCGCCACTTCGGTTCGACCTCGTCCGGGTTGTACGTGTCTGGTATCTCTGTCATGTGTGTCTTCGAGAGTTGCTCAGGCCCTGCCGGCTCTCAGAAAGAACACGACGGCACGGCTATCGTACTGCCGGCGGCCTGCCCATATGTGTACTGTGAGGTGTGACGGGCATAAATTTTCGTTTTCGACGGACACGACTGCCCGAGGGCGTGGTGGACGGTCCCCGCTCCCGGACACGACACATCGAACGCGATTAAGTGTCCCCGGTCAGTATATCCGGTCGTGACAGGGGGCGCAGACGGTCTCTCGTGGTTGAGCGACCAGCGGATACTGCTCAGTGTCGTCATCTCGGCGGTGCTGGTGGTGTTCGTCCGGCGTGTCGACCTGCTCTTGCTGCGGTCGGGTCGTGTCTCTACGGACACCGTCGACGACCTCCGGAAGTTCCGCGGGGTGGCAACAGGCACGACAGTCGTAATCACGCTCGTGTGGATCGCCGGCCAACCGGTGCCGTCCTGGCTCGCCGACCCGTTCGAGTCGGTCGGCGGCCCGGACTTTGTCGACGGTGTCGTCGCCTTTCTCCCCCCGTTTGTCGTCGGGGAGCGGGGACCGCTGTTGGTCACACTGCTCGGTTTCTGGTGGACCTGGCGGCTGCGTGTCACCGGCGACGACATCATCGAGCGGTTGGTCGCACGCCAGTACGACGAGACACTCGCCCCGATCGCCGAGAACATCTGGGACGTCACCGTCATCGGCGTGTTTCTCTTCCTGGTGCTCGACCAGTGGGCTATCGGGGTCGCGGCGCTGCTCGCACCCGCCGGTATCATCGGCATCGTCCTCGGGTTCGCCGCCCGCAAGACGGTCGCGAACTTCTTCGGGAGTCTCGCGCTGTACGCCGACGAGACATACAAGCGCGGTGATTTCATCGAACTCGAGAACGGGAGCAAGGGAACGGTCCGGGACATCAGTGTCCGCAGCACGGTCCTGCAGACTCTCGACGGGGACCTCGTGACGGTGCCAAACGCCGAACTCAGCGGTGGCAAGGTGGTCAACAAGTCCTCGCCGCGGCCCGACCGTCGCATCCAGTCGACAGTCGGTGTCTCCTACGACGCCGACCCCGACCGGGTGCAGTCGTTGCTCCGGGAGGCCGCGACACCTGTCTCTCGGCGTCGTGAACCGGTTGTCCACCTGCGCTCGTTTGGCGACTCCGCGCTCCTGTTCGAGGTGTTCGTCTGGATACGCGAACCCGCAGACCGCCGGGAGGCCGAACACGAACTCAACATGGCGCTGTACCGGGCGCTCGACGACGCCGACATCGAGATCCCCTACCCACAGCGCGACGTCACGGTCGACCGCGGGCCACCCGATTGACCGGCCCGTTGTCTCGGTCGTGGCGTGACCGACTGCCGGTGTGGTCTGTGCCCTCTCCCGTGTCTGGCTCGCGGTGACGTACCCGACCGTCGTCCCCCCGGACACCCTGGCGGCCGCCCTCGTAGTCGAGACGTGACCCCGCGAGTATCACGAACCCAACGACCACCGCGACCAACCGGTGCATCCACCCGGCGAAAGCCGGGCAGTTCGCCGGGAACAGCCCCATCCAGCCGTTACACGGCGGAGTTCCCCCCGACAGACCAGCCCTGGGTCTGTCTCTCCTCTGATACAGACGTGAGCCCATTCCCCCGTCTTTAGGCGGGGGTCGAGCGACACTAACATAACTATGCCCCCGTTGCCGGGGATGCTACGGAGTCGGTAAGAGGCCGTCCCCGAACCACAAGGGGTGGCGAACCGGCGGTGGTTCACACGGCGATGACACGGACTCCGATGGGGTCGTCCGAGAGACTCCGTCTCTCGTGATCACGAAAATCGGAGATTTTCGAACGACCTCATTGGCCGGGCCACAGCCCTCCGAGGGAGACAAACGAAAGTTCCCCCGGTGTGTCGCCGGTTCCCTCCGAGTGCGGGTTGGAACCGAAGGGCGTCGGTCGCCCGAATCCGATGGTCGGATTCCACGTCGTTTACGCCGTGGAGGAGGTCAAG
>JAQCNM010000070.1 GCA_028275025.1 Halovenus sp. | reverse complement strand
GCGTGACCGACGGGACCGTCCCGGGCAGGCGGGAGCCCCGACTGCCTCTACGGAGCCTCGAGACCGGTCGCCCCTGGCAGGATTGGACGGCGAGTGTGGCACCAGGACGGGTGACCGCCGGTCGATAGCCGGTTCCCACGCGGTCACGCTGTTCGAGGTCGGGCGTTCCGACCGCAAACAGCCTTATATGTGAGTAGACCATCGTTAACAAATAGTATCGGTAGCCGCCAGGTCCCCGGCGCCGGTTCAATCTGGACCTGTGCGTAGCTTGGTGGTGCTACCGTGGAATGAATACACATGCCACAACTCAGCCAACCGACCCAGGGTTCTCCGACCGACGCATCGACCGACACGACCGAACCAGTGCGACAACTGACGCTCGGGCGGCCGGTTGCCGATGCGAGGCAACAGGTCCCCGGTGACGGTGGTGAGTGCCGATGAGCGAACGCCGACAGAGCCTCGAAAGCTTGAGTGAGGAGTACCGGACGTCGATCCCCTCGGACCTGCGACAGCCACGCTCGCTTGAGTGGTATCTCGACGAACTCTACGACGAGCCCCGTATCGCCCGCAACGCGAACCAGCGGGTCGCGGACATGTTCGACTACTACGGAACCGAGTACGACGAGGACACCGGTGTCGTCGAGTACAAGCTTGCCTCGGAGGACCCCCTGAACAACGGGGAGAACACCTTCTACGGGCAGGTTGTCCACGACGCGATGCACGAGTTCGTCAACAAGGTGAAATCGGGTGCCCGCGGGCTCGGCCCGGAGCGACGTATCCTGTTGTTGCTCGGCCCGGTCGGTTCGGGGAAGTCGGCGTTTGACTCCCAGGTCCGGACCTACTACGAGGACTACACCGCAAAGGACGCCGGCCGGATGTACACGTTCCGGTGGGTCAACCTCTGTAGTGTCATCCCCGACCAGGACCCCGAGGACGACGTGGTGCGGTCGCCGATGAACCAGGACCCTCTCGTGTTGCTCCCGCAGGAACAACGCGACGGGATCGTCACCGACCTCAACGACCTGCTCGACGCCCCCTACACTATCCGCAACGAGCAGGCACTCGACCCCGCAAGCGAGTTCTACATGGACCGTCTGCTCGCTCACTACGACGACGACCTGCAGGCGGTGTTCGACAACCACGTCGAGGTCGTTCGTCTGCTCGCCGACGAGAACAAGCGCCAGGCGATCGAGACCTTCGAGCCAAAGGACAAGAAAAACCAGGACGAGACGGAGCTCACGGGTGACGTCAACTACTCGAAGATCGCCATCTACGGCGAGTCCGACCCCCGCTCGTTCGACTACTCGGGGGCGTTCTGTAACGCGAACCGCGGCATCTTCTCCGGCGAGGAGCTGTTGAAGCTCCAGCGGGAGTTCCTGTACGACTTCCTGCACGCCACACAGGAACAGACGATAAAGCCGTCGAGCAACCCGCGTATCGACATCGACCAGGTCATCGTGGGACGAACGAACATGCCGGAGTACCGCGACAAGAAAGGCGACGAGAAGATGGAGGCGTTCAACGACCGAACAAAACGCATCAACTTCCCCTACGTTCTCTCCTACGAGAACGAGGCGGAGGTCTATCGGAAGATGCTGCGCAACGCCGACCTGCCCGACATCCACGTCGAGCCCCACACCCTGGAGATGGCGGGGCTGTTCGGCGTGCTCACCCGTATCGAGGAGCCCGACGCGAGCAACGTCACCCTCATCCAGAAGGCAAAGGCCTACAACGGCGAGATAGACGAGACCGACGACATCGACGTCAAGAAGCTCCGCGAGGAGGCCGAGGAGTCGGTCGACATCGCGGAGGGGATGGACGGTGTCTCGCCGCGGTTCATCGGTGACGAGATCGCCGAGGCGATAATGGACTCGATGCACCGCTCGCGGGGCTTTCTCTCGCCGCTTTTAACCTTCAACCACCTGGAGGGCAACCTCGAGAACCACGGCTCCATCTCGAAGGAGATGTTCGAGACCTACTACCGGTATCTCGAACTGGTCCGCGAGGAGTACAAGAAGCGAGCAATCGAAGACGTCCGGCACGCCCTGGCCTACGACGTCGACGAGATCCAGCGCCAGGGCGAGAAGTACATGGACCACGTGATGGCGTACATCGACGACGACACCGTGGAGGACGAGCTAACGGGTCGCGAGCAGGAGCCAGACGAGCAGTTCCTGCGTAGCGTCGAGGAGAAACTCGAACTCCCGGAGGACCGAAAGGACGACTTCCGCCAGGAGGTTGCGAACTGGGTGTCACGCCGGGCCCGCGGTGGGGAGCCGTTCGATCCACAGGACAACGACCGTCTGCGCCGGGCGCTCGAACGGAAGCTCTGGGAGGACAAGAAACACAACATCAACTTCTCGGCGCTCGTCACCAGCGGCGAGATGGACGACGAGGAGCGCAACGAGTGGATCGACGCCCTGCTGGATCAGGGCTACTCCACCGAGGGCGCAAAGGAGGTACTCGAGTTCGCCGGTGCCGAGGTGGCAAAGAGCGAACTGGAGGGGTAAGATGGCGAAGCGAGAGGACCGCAACCGACGACCGGAGCGGCGCGGTGACGAGCGGGAGACTCCGCCCGACGGAGAGACGTTTCTGACCGCCGCCGACGAGGAACTCGACGCGACCTACCAGGAGCCCCTGTCGCTCCCGGAGTACGTCGACCTGTTGCTCTCGGAGCCACACCTCGCCGCCCACGCCTCGAAGTACCTCCTCGCGGCGATCGAGCACGCCGGCACCCGGACCGTCGTCGAAGAGGGCGAGGAGACCGAGCGGTACCGGTTCTTCGACGACCCCTGGAACGACGGCGAACACGCCATCCTGGGCAACACGGCGGTGCTCAACCGGTTCGTCGACGACCTGCGCTCTATCGCGGCCGGCCGGGGAAAAGAGGAGAAGATACTCTGGCTCGACGGGCCGACCGCCACCGGCAAGTCGGAGCTGAAACGCTGTCTGGTCAACGGGCTGCGAGAGTACTCGAAGACAGAGGCCGGCCGGCGCTACACTGTCGAGTGGAACGTCGCCGGTGTCTCGGACACCGCCGGACTGACCTACGGCGGGGACCAGCCGACCGACGAGGACGACTGGTACGCGAGCCCGGTTCAGGCACACCCGCTCTCGGTGTTTCCCGACGGGGTTCGCGAGGAGCTCGTCGCGACGCTCAACGAGCGCAGCGACGACCACATTCCGCTCCAGCTCGAGGCCGACCTCGACCCGTTCTCCCGGGAGGCGTACGACTACTTAGAGGAGCAGTACCGCCGCGACGGCGTCGAGGAGCTGTTCTCGACGGTGACTGCAGCCGAGCACTTCCGGGTCAAGAACTTCGTCGTGGACGTGGGTCGTGGAATCGGCATCCTGCACTCCGAGGACGAGGGACCACCAAAGGAGCGGCTGGTCGGCTCGTGGATGCAGGGGATGCTCCGGGAGCTCGACTCCCGGGGTCGAAAGAACCCGCAGGCGTTCTCCTACGACGGGGTGCTCTCCCAGGGCAACAGCCTGGTGACTATCGTCGAGGACGCCTCACAGCACGCCGACCTCCTGCAGAAACTGCTGAACGTGCCCGACGAGAACCGGGTGAAACTGGACAAGGGTATCGGGATGGACATCGACTCACAGATGATCATCATCTCGAACCCAGACCTGGAGGAGCAGCTAGACAAACACGCCGGTCGGGAGGGTGCAGACCCGTTGCGGGCGCTCAAACGCCGGCTGGACCGACACGAGTTCACCTACCTGACGAACCACTCGCTGGAGACGGAGCTACTGCGGCGTGAACTGACCGACGAGACGACGGTCTGGGAGACCGACTCCCGCGAACAGCTGGAGGCCTGGATCCGTGCACCGCTGACGGTCTCGGTGCGTGACAGCGACGACACGGTCAGAGACCGGGAGCTGGCCCCCCACACGCTGGCGGCAGCCGCGATGTACGCGGTGGTCTCCCGGCTCGCCGCCTCCGACCTCCCCGGTGAGCTCGACCTCGTGGACAAGGCCCTGCTGTTCGACCGCGGCTCACTCCGTGACGGCGACGACCGCATCGAGATCGACGACGTCGGGTTCAGCGACGCTGCCCCGGACGGCGAAGGGGGTATCCCGGTCACGTACACGCGAGACGTGATCGCCGACCTGCTCCACGAGAGCTCGGAGCGGTACCACGAGCGGCTACCGGTTGCCGAGGTTGTCATGCCACGGGACGTCCTGAACGCGATGGCGGAGGGGCTCGCCGACGCGCCCGTGTTCTCGACGGCCGGGGCGACCGAGTTCGAGGAGCGGGTTGCGCCGGTGAAAAACTACGTGTTCGAGCGCCAAGAGGCGGACGTGCTCGACGCCCTGATGGCCGAGAAACGCGTCGACGAGGCGACCGTCGCGGAGTACGTCAGACACGTCTACGCCTGGGCCGAGGGCCAACAGCTCGAAAACGAGCGCGGCGAGCGGGTCGAACCGGACCTGCTCCGGATGAAGATCTTCGAGATCGAGCATCTCGGCCGGTTCGACGAGGACAACTACACCGGTGACAAGCCCCACGAGGAGGTGCGGAAGTTCCGCCGCGAGCAGATCATCACCGCCCTGAACCGCCACGCGTGGCGACAGCGTGACGAGCAGTTCCGCGTCGAGGACGTCACACCCAGCGAGATACCCGTTATCGAGACGGTGCTTGGCACCCACGACTGGGACGACGTCCGCCGGACCTTCGAGGACTTCGACCCCCGCCAGTGGGAGGACCCGCCGGGCGGGACCGAGACCGAGCGGCTCAAAGACGAGACTGTCGAGCGTATGCAGGAGATGTTCGAGTACAGCGAGGCCTCCGCCGAACTGACCAGCCAGCACGTGATGAGCCAGGTGAGCTACCGATGGGACTGAGAGAGGACATCGAGCGGTACCGGGAGGTCGGTGAGGAGCGCCGGCAGGACCTCGCGGAGTTCATCCAGTACGGTGACCTGGGCAGCAGCAGAGACGACGAGATACACATCCCAATAAAGATAATCGACCTACCGGAGTTCACATACGACCAGCGCGACATGGGCGGGGTCGGGCAGGGCGGAGACGGCACACCCGAGCCCGGGGAGCCCGTCGGCCAACCCGAGGAGGGTGAGGACGGTGACCCCGGCGAGGAGGCTGGCGAACACGAGTACTACGAGATGGACCCCGAGGAGTTCGCCCAGGAGCTCGACGAGGAGCTCGGCCTGGACCTGGACCCGAAGGGCAAGCAGGTCGTCGAGGAGGTCGAGGGGGATTTCACGGACATCACGCGGACCGGCCCCTCCAGCACGCTCGACTTCGAACGGCTGTTCAAGCAGGGGCTCAAGCGGAAACTGGCGATGGACTTCGACCGGGAGTACGTCTCCGAGGCGCTGAAAATCGAGGGTTGGGGGCCGGCAGAGGTGTTCGAGTGGGCACGCGCCGAGGAGAATCTCCCCGTCTCGCGGGCCTGGATCGACGAGCAACACGCCGAGCTCTCCGACAGCGAGCGGGATACCTACCCCAGTATCGACGCGATGACCGACCAGGTCGAGCGGGAGGACACCGCCCAGCGCATCCGCCGGGAGGGTGTCGACCAGATACCGTTTCGTCGTGACGACGAGCGGTATCGCTACCCCGAGGTCGTCCAGGAACGGGAGAAAAACGTCGTCGTGGTGAACATCCGTGACGTCTCGGGGAGTATGCGCGAACACAAGCGCGAACTCGTCGAGCGGACGTTCACACCGCTTGACTGGTATCTCCAGGGAAAGTACGACAACGCCGAGTTCGTCTACATCGCCCACGACGCGGAGGCCTGGGAGGTCGACCGCGACGAGTTCTTCGGTATCCGGTCGGGCGGTGGCACCCGCATCTCGAGTGCCTACGAGCTAGCCAAACAACGACTCGACGAGGCGTTCCCGTTCGACGAGTGGAACCGGTACGTGTTCGCCGCCGGCGACTCGGAGAACTCCTCGAACGACACCGCCGACAACGTCGTCCCGCTGATGAACCAGATCGACGCCAACCTGCACGCGTACGTCGAGACACAGCCCTCGGGCAACGCGATAAACGCCACACACGCAGAGGAGGTAGAACGACAGTTCCGGGGCAGTGACGACGTCGCCGTGGCGTACGTTTCGAGCCCGGAGGACGTGACCGACGCCATCTACCGGATTCTCAGCACGGAGGAGACAGATGAGTGAGCACGACACCAACAACGAGGAGACAGACAGAGAGAACCCGATCATGGGCGGGCCGGGAACGGCCGCGGCCGAGACTGTCCGGATGCAGCGTGAGGCCGAACGGCTGGCAGAGCCCGTCGACGCGGCCAGTGACCTGGCACAGCGACTCGGACTCCGGCCGTACCCGGTGAACTACTGGATCGTCGACTACGACGAGATGAACGAACTCGTCGCCTACGGTGGGTTCCAGGAGCGGTACCCACACTGGCGCTGGGGGATGTCGTACGACCGCCAGCAGAAACAGGGCCAGTTTCTCGGCGGCAAGGCGTTCGAGATTGTCAACAACGACAACCCCGCTCACGCGTTTTTGCAGATCTCGAACAGCCTCGCCGACCAGAAAGCCGTTATCACCCACGTCGAGGCCCACTCGGACTTCTTCGCGAACAACAAGTGGTTCGGGATGTTCGGTCAGGACCCCGACGCGGCGGCGCTGCTCGACCGGCACGCCGACACCATCCGGCGGTACATGGAGGACCCCGACATCGACCGGGCCGAGGTGGAGCGGTTCATCGACCACGTGCTCTGTTTAGAGGACAACATCGACCAGCACATCGCCTACGAGCCGGTCTCCTCGGACGCGACAGACGGCGAGGGCCCCGCCGGCGGTGTCGAGGCACAGCTCGAGGAGTTAGACCTCTCCGAGGAGGTCCGCCGGCAGGTGTTCGACGACGACTGGCTCGACCGGCAGGACGGCGACAGCGACCGCCCGTCGTTTCCCGAGGAGCCGGAACACGACGTGCTCGGGTTCCTGCGGAGCCACGGGATGCAGTACGACGACGAGGTCGGCAAGGCCGTCGAGATGGACGACTGGCAGCGCGACGTTCTCGAGATTCTCCGCCGGGAGTCGTACTATTTCGCCCCGCAGAAGATGACGAAGATAATGAACGAGGGGTGGGCATCCTACTGGGAGTCGTTGATGATGTCCGGCGAGAACATCGCCGACGCCGACGAGTTCCTGACCTACGCCGACCACATGTCGAAGGTGCTCGGCTCCGGCGGGATGAACCCGTACAGCCTCGGGCTACAGCTCTGGGAGTACGTCGAGAACAGCGAGAACCGCCGGAACGTCGTCGACAAACTGTTGCGCGTGGAGGGGGTGACCTGGCGCAACTTCCACGACCGCATCGACTTCGACGAGGTGCTCGACCTGCTGGAGCCAGACGACCTGGTGTCCTCGGTCGACACCGACGCGCTCGACTCGCTCCCCGCGGAGGACCCCCGTATCGACGCGGACAGCCTGGCTGCCGCCCGCGACGGGGCGTTCGACCCCGAGCAGTACCCCTGGCGACTGCTGACCTACGAGGGGCTCTCGGAGCGACACTACTCGCTGGTCCAGCCACAGAACCGGGGGTACCTCGCCCGCATCTCGCTGGAAGAGCTCGAACGGATCGCCCGGTACATGTTCGACGACGCCCGCTACGAGAGTGTCGAGGCGGCACTCGCCGATGTCGAGTACACGAGTGGCTGGGACCGTATGCGCGAGATTCGGGAGAGTCACAACGACGTGACGTTCATCGACGAGTTTCTCACCCAGGAGTTCGTCGACGAGCACGACTACTTTACCTACGAGTACCTGCACTCCTCGGGTGACTACCGTGCCACGTCGAGTGACTACCGGGACGTCAAAAAGAAGCTGATGCTACAGCTCACGAACTTCGGCAAACCGACGGTCGCCGTTGCCGACGGCAACTACCGCAACCGCAACGAGCTGTTGCTCGAACACCAGTACAACGGTGTCGCGCTCGACCTCGAACAGGCAAAGGAGACCCTCTCTCGGGTGTTCGAGCTCTGGGGTCGACCGGTCGCGCTGCGGACGATCGAAAAGCAGTACGACGAACACGACCTGGAGGTGGCCCGCCGGCGCGACCGTGAGCCCGACCCAACCGAGGTCGGCCTCGAGATCCGCTACGACGGCACCGCGTTCACCGAGACGGAGCTCGACTGGTCTGACGTGAAACACCTCGCCGCGACCGATATCGACTACGACACCAAACCCGAGGACTGGCTGGCCTGACCGCCCTCTGGATCTCGGACACCGGTCTGTGGGCCGTTATCGGCTCCACCGCCTCGCGGTCCGTGTGTTGTGGTGGCATCCCTCTCGCGTAGCTTTTGTAGTCTGGTCACCTAACGATACTATGAGTAACGATTCTGGGCATCGGAATCTCCGAATGCCAGACGACAACCAACTGTTCGGTGTCGTCACACACCACGACGGGGGGAATCACGTTCGTGTCCGGTGTGCCGACGGTGAGACACGGATGGGTCGCATCCCCGGTCGCATGAAGTACAGGGTCTGGATCGAGGAGGGTGACGTCGTCATCATCGAGCCGTGGGACTGGCAAGACGAGAAGGGGAACATCGAGTGGCGTTACGACAGCAAGGACGCCGACCAGCTCCGCCGCGAAGGCCACATCGAGTAACGCTCTCGGCAGTCGGACTGATTCTGCGAGCGGTCTCCGGGACAGAACACCGGTGTCGAAATGGTTAGTACGTTGACCCCGTTACACACCGGCATGCTCTCCACTCTCTCCCGGCGGGTCCTCCGGGAGGAGCTGTACCGGAGTGTCGTCTGGGCGTTTCTCGCCCTCGTCGTCTGGGTGCAGTTCGTCACCAGCACCGACCACCTGGACGCGACAGCACCGACTCTCGTAGGTCCCCCTGTTCTCGCCTGGGCGGCGGTGACGGGCTCGCTGGTCGCGGTCAGACTCACAAAGGGGGGCGAGCCGGTCGCCGCGGTGGAGCGACTCGGCACGACCGGGTGGCTGGTGGTCGCCGGCCTGCTCTTTCTCACCCTGCTTGGTTTCTCGGCGCTGTAGCCGAGCCGACCCGGCCTGTGTGTCTCAGACGAGCACGCGCTCCAGATCGACGACGGTTCCCGCGTCGGCTCCGGGGTCGGCGACGAGCCGACCGAGACAGACGGCCGCGCCGTCGGGTGTGTAGCACGCGACGAGTCGCCCGTCGACTGGCACCTGCCCGTCCGACTCATCGGCCGCCGGGTCGGTCACGTCGCCCGGTGTCTCGGCCACGGCGGGGCGGACGTCGATGACACCCGGCGCGTACACCGGTGCGCCCTCGGCTACCTCGCGGGCCGCGCTCGGAGCGACTGTCACCCGTGCCAGCCCGGCGAGCACCCGCTCGGCGGGGTCGACGACCGCACGGAGCGGGTCGGGGTCGTCGTCCTCGGCCCAGAACGCCAGCGCGTCGACGAACGTCTCCATGCTGACCAGGCCGGTGTCGTCGAACCCGGCAGTGCCGGTTCGCCGGAGGTCACCCATGTGTGCCCCGGTGCCAAGTGCCAGCCCGAGGTCGTGACAGAGCTTCCTGATGTAGGTGCCAGACTCACAGCGCACCCGAAGAAGGGCACGCCGGTCCGTGCGCTCGAGCACGTCGAGATCGTACACGGCCCGGACACGCCGGCGTCGTTTGACCGCGCTGCGCCGGGGTGGGCGCTGGTACAACTCCCCTTCGAACCCGGCGACGACCGACTCGAAGTCGGCGGGTGCGGGTCCGTGGAGTTCGAGCACCGCGATGTACTCCTTCGTGGCGTCGTCGAACACGCGCGCGAGCCGAGCGGCGTCACCCAGTAGCATCGGGAGCGACCCGGTCACCTTCGGGTCGAGTGTCCCCGCGTGTGCGACCCGGTCGACAGTCCCCACAGCACCGGCGTCGGCGAGTGTCTCGGCGGCGAACTCCCGTGCCCAGCCGGCAACCTGGTGGGCGGAGGGGCCCGGCGGCTTGTCGAGGTTGACCACCCCGAACGTGAGCAGGTCTGCCGGGGAGCGCTCGGCGGGTGGGCCACGCATCGTCAGAACTCGTACGAGACCCCGGTGACCGACAGCGGGCCCTCGTCACCGTCGGGGTCGTAGGCGTCGACACCCCCGAGCACCAGTTCGAGCACACCCTCCGGTGACCACCGGGCGGTGTTGACCACGAGGTCGTAGATACTCAGGTCGGCGATGTCGATACCGTAGTACTCGCGGTAGCGGAGCGCCTCACTCTCGGCCCGGGCCTCGGTTTCGGCGCGTGCGGTCTCGACTGTCTTTTCCTCCCGGTCGGCGATACGCTCGGCTCGGGTCTGAAGTGGTGCATCTAACCAGAGCCGGAGGTCCGCGTGGTCGCCGGCCATCCAACCCGCGAGCCGCGACTCGAGCACGAGCGCGTCACGCTCCCGTGCGATACCCCGTAACCGCCGGTCCAGGTCCCGGTCGATACTGTCGTCCTGTTCGGCCTGTCGGTTCAGCTCGAGCGGTGTGAGCCCGCGCTCGCTCGCCACCTTCCGGAACACGTCACCCCCCGAGATATGCTCGACACCGAGTTCTCCGGCCAGCGATGCTGCGAGTGTGCTCTTTCCACTGCCCGCCGGCCCAGAGACGGTGATCAACATACTGTCTCTGTGTGACGGCAGTTCAAAGAGGTTGCCGTTAGAGGCCGCCGGGTCACCCGGACGGCGACGTGCGGCAGGGAGGCCGCCCGGTCACCCGGACGGCGACGTGCGGCAGGTGGGCCGCCCGGTCACCCGGACGGCGACGTGCGGACGTCGAGTGCCTTCCGGATGACCTGGGTGAACACGAGCGAGCACATGAAGTACCAGACAATCCAGACCTCGATCGGCCCGACAGCACCGGCCTGCCAGTTGCCCATCGCACCGAAGAACGGCATCACGATGACGGTGTCTTGGACGGTCACACCCAGGTCTCGCACCACCCAGTACATCCAGAGGAACACGGGGATGGTGAAAAACATGATCCAGATCATCGGGCGAAACTGCGCCTGGAGCATCCCGATGTTCTCGGTCATCATCTCGACCTGTTCCTCCTGGATGCGCTCGAGTTCCTCCTCGTCACCGCGTTCTTTCGCCCGCTCACGGCGTTCTTTCAGCTCGTCTGCCTTCTCACGATACTCTCCCATCATGCTCATGTCGGTCAGATTGTCCTGGATGATAGCCGAGAACACGCCCGTCACGGTGGCGAGTACGAGCACGACGATGTAGAACGGCATGCTCGCCTCCAGCGGGCCCAGCGCGACGTCGAGAACGCCGGCGATACTGGACCGGACACCGGAGAAGGCGTACCCGACGAACAGAACGACAATCGAGACCAGTGCCATCTTGTCGTAGATTGTCCAGACACTGCCGCTGTCGTCGGTTGCCGGGTCGGCCTCGTCGAGGGCCTCGCGCACCCCCTCGGGGTCGTCGACAACGAACCCCTCGCCGTCGACGTCAACGAGCAGCCCCTTCTCGATGAGGCGACCCCACTGACCCGAGCTGATGTCGTCGCTGACGTCACCCCAGGTGACGACACCCTGTTTGTCGGCGACGCTCAGCACCTCCGAGAGCGCGTCAGTCATCTGCTCGCCCTCCTCGGCGAGCTCGTCGACTTTCCTCCCTGTACGTGGCATCAGCGTAAGCTAAACTGGCGGCGGATTAAGACCCTTTGGCTCGCTCGTCGATTGCGGTTCTGATATCGGCCCAGACCCCGTCGGGTGACTGCTCGCCGTCGACCTCGACGTACCCCTCGTGGTCGCGGTAGCGGTCGATAACGGGTGCGGTTTCGTCCTCGAACACGTCGAGACGCGTCTCGACGGCCTCCCGTGTGTCGTCCTCGCGCTGGACGAGTCGCTCGCGCACCACCTCGTCGTCCGGCACGTCGAACTCGACGTGATAGTTCTCGCCGGTCTCGGGGTCTACCCGCCGACCGGTGAGCCGCTCGACCGACGTCTCCCGGCTGATATCCAGCACGAGCACGACGTCGAGGTCGGTCATCCCGTCGAGCGCCGCCGCCTGGTCGGCGTTGCGTGGGTATCCGTCGAGCACGAACCCGTCGGCCTCGTCGAGCGCCGCCTCGACGATGGCGTCGACGACCGCGTCGGGCACGAGCTCCCCCGCCTCCATGTACGCCCCCGGTGTGTCGTACTCGAGGCCGAGGTGACTGATGTCTTTCTGCTTGTTTGCACGGAGCGCACCGCCGGTCGTGACGTGTTCGACACCGTACTCGTCGGCGATACGCCGGCTCTGTGTGCCCTTTCCTGCTCCCTGCGGGCCCATGATGAGGATCCGGGGTTCCATACCCCCAAGTTCCGTGGGGACAGGTAAATCACTGTTCAAACCGGCGTGTTTACCCACCGCCCGCTCGCCGACTCTCACTGCGTCGACCAGTGTCTGTCATCTCCCCGCCGTCTGCTCTTGACCTGCCTTTCGCCTACCGGCTGGGCGCTCCACACACCGACGAATCGGGTCGAGACGACCGCAGTCGCCACCGAGGGCCACGGTCGCGGCTACGCGACCAGGGAGAGCCCGAGCGTGTTCACGGTGGTCGCCGAGAGTCGACGCCCTGGCGCTCGGTCACCTTCCACCGGTTCGAGCCGGTGGCAACTCACCCGACAACAGCCGGTCGCGGCTCATCCGCCGGTACGGAGGTGGTAGAAGATGTACGTCTGTGCGTAGCCGGCGTACTCGCCGCCGAGGCGCTCACGCAGTGCCCGCGAGGTATCGGCGTAGTTGCCGCGGTCACAGTCGGGGTAGTACTCCTCGATAGTCTGTCGGATCCAGGTGTCAAGCGGGACCGCCTGCAGATACCCGAGCGAGAACAGGAGCACGCAGTCGGCGACCTTCTGTCCGACGCCGACGTATCGGGTCAGCGTCTCGCGGGCCTGCTCGTAGGGTCGACCGCGGACCTCCTCTGGCCGGGTCCCGTCGGCGACCATCTCGGCGGTGTCCCTGACGTAGGGTGCACGGTACCCGAGCGAGAGCTCCCGGAGTGCCGCCTCGCTCGCCCCCGCGAGTTGGTCGGGGGTGGGGTAGGCGTGGTGAGTCTCGCCGTCGAAGCTCACGGGTGTGCCGAAGCTCTCGCGGAGCCGCTGTTGCATCCCGTGGATGCGGGCGACCCGCATCTGTGCCGAGCAGATAAACGAGACGAGGCCGGCAAACGGCGGGTCCCGGACGATACGCATCCCGGGGTGGGCGTCGAACGCCTCCTCGACGAGCTCACCAGCGGGAACGGTCTCCCGGATCGCCTGGAGGTCGTCGTCGAGACCGAGTCGCCGCCGCACCACCGGTTCGGCGTCGATGGTCGACTCCCAATAGAGGCTGTCACCGTCCTGCCGGACCCGGACGACGGCCGGCTCACCCGTTGCACGTGTCGTCGTGAGGTAGCGTGTCGTCTCGTCGGTCGAACCGTACGTCGCGCCGTCCTCGCGCCACCAGAGGTACGACTGACCGCTCTCTACGGTCAGCCGAAGGTCGAACGGCCCGTCCAGTTGGATGTGTCCATGTTCCATTGCAGACTGGTTGGTCACCAGCGGGTTGTGTCTGTCGAACCCGGTCCGGGCTCAGCGCTCCCCAGCGAGGAGGTCGGCGGCAGTCACGAGCGCCTCGAGGTCGACGCCGTGGTCGGCGAGCAGGTCCCGGGCCCCCTCCTCGCGGTCGACCACGACGAGTACGCGCTCGACGGTCGCGCCGGCCTCACGCAGCGCCGTCACGGCGTCGAGTGCGCTCTGTCCGGTCGTGGTGATGTCCTCGACGACGACGACCCGCTCGCCGGTCGTGACCGACCCCTCGATGCGGTTGCCGGTCCCGTGGGACTTTGTGGCCTTTCGGACGATGAGGTAGGGCCGTTCGGCGGCAACACTGGTCGCGGCGGCCAGCGGTACCGCACCGAGGGCCACCCCCGCGAGCCGTTCACCGCCGAGTCGGTCCGTGAACGCGTCGGCTATCGCCGACAGACACGTCGGATCCGTCTCGAAGACGTACTTGTCGACGTAGTAGTCACTCGTCCCGCCGTGTGCGAGTTCGAACTCGCCGTATCGCACCGCGTCGGCGGCCCGCAACAGCCCGCTCAGTGACTCGGACATAGCGGCAGAAACGGCACGGCAGTTAATGGGTCTGGCGGTCCCCTCACGCAGGTGGGCCTACCGTCTGCGTTCCCAGAACTGTATCGTGAACCGCTCGTAGGCCGTCTCCTCGGCGAGTGTCCACTCGCTGTCGTCCCACGCGGGGTACTCGGTGTCACCCTCGTACTCCCCGGTGACGCGGCTCAGCACCATCCGGTCGAGGTGTGGCTGGAAGAGTGCGTAGATCTCGGCTCCGCCGAGCACGTAGACGGTCTCGTCCCCGAGAGACCGGGCCCGTCTCAGGGCCGCCTCGACACCGCCGGCGTGGCTGATACTCTCGCTGTCGTACTCACGCTGGCTGTGACTCAGCACAATCTGTGCCCGGCCGGGGAGGGTCGGGCGCATCGAGTCGAACGTTCGCCGCCCCAAGACAACCGGGTCGTCGGCGACCCGGGCCCGGTACTGTCTGTAGTCCTCCGGGAGACGCTCCCAGGGGAGTGCCCCGTCGGCACCGATGACGCGGTTCTCGGCGATCGCCGCGACCGACACGAGTTCGATGCCCGCTGTCGCGTCTGTGGTCATACTGGTCTCGTTTCTGTTAGTGCAGGGCCGCCGTGGTCAGTGTCTCCGACCCACTCAGTCCCAGGGGTGGCCCCCGGGTGTGTCGGGCCAGAGGGGGTACCAGTACCCGCGGTCGTCCTCGACGGCGAGCTCGCCGTCGAGCACACTCTCCAGGCTGAACTCCACACTCTCCTCGCGGGCCTGTGTGCCGGTCGGTGCGAACGGGTAGAACGAGCCCCGGCGAAACGAGTACACCCAGTAGGCGTGCTGGCCGGTGTCGGCACTGGCCCGGTCGGTCGCCTCGAAGCCGAAGACTGCGGCGAGTAGCCGCGACCCGAACCGTCCCTCGATGAGCGTGTCGGCGGCAAAGTGGATGTTCGTCACCAGTTCCTCGAAGTCACCGGCCTCGATGACGATCCAGTGGTAGCCGTGTTCGTCCTCGTGGAACTCCGCGACAGCCCCGGTGTCGGTCTCCCCGGCGTCGAGGATGGCCCGGACGTCGGCGACGACGTCGTTGAAGTCGGTGCTGTCGACAGAAGAGAAACAAAGCGCCGCCTCACCGGTCGGCTTGAACCCGAGGTCGGCCTCCATCGTGACGTAGGCCGTACTCATGCCGAACAGGTCCTCCGGGTCGGCGTCGCGGGTGGCGGCGGTCTCGGCACCCGTCCCGAGCAGTTGTTTGATACGGTCGAACATCTCAGGTCTCCAGTTCGCGCTCCAGGTCACGGAGCTTTTCGATGCGCTTCTCCGTCGGCGGGTGGGTGCTGGCGATACGCCCGACGAACCCCTTGTCGATGGGGATGATGAAGAAGGCGTTCATCTCGGCCTGTTCACGGAGGTCGTCACTCGGGGTTGCCTGCATCTCGTTGTCGATACTGACGAGCGCGGAGGCGAGCGCCCCGGGGTTGCCGGTGATCGCCGCACCGCCACGGTCGGCGGAGTACTCGCGGTACCGCGAGAGCGCCCGAATGAGCAGGAACGAGACCACCCAGACCACGATAGAGACGACGATAGCACCGATCATGCCGACGTTGCCGTTACGTTCGTTTCCACCGGTGAACAGCCAGCCCCAGCGGACGATCAGGAACGCGATCGTCGAGAGAAACGAGGCGATCGTCATCACCATCACGTCGCGGTTCTTGACGTGGGCGAGTTCGTGGGCGAGTACGCCCTCGAGTTCCTCGTCGTTGAGTCGCGCCAACAGGCCGGTGGTGACACAGACCGTTGCCGAGTCCTGTGACCGGCCCGTCGCGAACGCGTTCGGGGTTTTCGAGTCGGCGACTGCCACGGTCGGTTTCGGCAGATCCGCCTGCTGGGACAGACGCTCGATCGTCTGGTGCAGGTCGGGGTACTCGGACGGTTCGACCTCGCTTGCTCCCATGCTGCGGAGCGCGAGGCGGTCACTGAACAGGAACTGCGCGATGGTGAACCCACCGAACAGGAGCAAAACGGCGAACAGACTCTGGAACACTGTCCAGAGGGCGGCGACGAACACCACGTAGAGCACGCCGAGCAACACCATCGTCAGGAGCATACGCCCACGCAGTCCCCAGTCGGATTGCCACTCCATACACCTACTACGCACTCGATGGTCTAAACCGCACCGGTGTCACACCGCCAGACAGGGTGACGACACTCGACCCACAGCCACCGACCGTCACCTGTGCCCGCGGTCGACCGTCACGCGGGGGTCGTAGGTGGCGGTGTCCGACGCCGGCTCCACTGGTCAGGGCCGCTCTCCCCCGGATGCTCGCGCCGGCGTTCGACGGGCTTAAGTTTCTCATTCGCGTCCACACAGACGAGACAGGTGCAGTCCTGTTTCACTGACCCGTAGGAGCCACAGGCGTACTACGGAGGTGAACAATGGCAGATCAGGAAATAGAGAACGCAGTCTCTCGCGCAATCGACGAGGGACCGCCGCGGAACTTCCGCGAGACGGTCGACCTCGCCATCAACCTGCGCGATATCAACCTCGACGACCCGTCGAATCGTGTCGATGAGAGCATCGTCCTGCCGGAAGGAACCGGTCAGGAAACCAGTATCGCCGTCTTCGCCGAGGGCGAAACCGCAGTTCGTGCCGAGTCGGCGGCAGACACCGTGCTCGACAGTGACGACCTGGCCGACCTCGGCGACGACGACAACGAGGCAAAGACCCTCGCCGGTGATATCGACTTCTTCCTGGCCGAGGAAGGGCTGATGCAGGATATCGGGCGTTATCTGGGGACTGTGCTCGGTCCGCGGGGAAAGATGCCCGACCCGGTCGGCCCCGACGACGACGTCGTGGAGATGGTCGAACGGCTGAAAAACTCCGTCCAACTGCGCAGCGGCGACCGGCGGACCTTCCACACCCGCGTCGGCGCGGAGGACATGTCTGCCGAGGAGATCGCCGACAACATCGACGTCATCATCCGTCGACTGGAGGCGGACCTGGAGAAGGGGCCGCTCAACATCGGCGACATCTACGTGAAGACGACGATGGGTCCCGCGGTCGAGGTGGTCTGAGATGAGCACACAACGACAGACAGAGACGATCCCGGAATGGAAGCGCGAGGAGGTCGACGAACTGGCCGGCTTTCTCTCGGAGTACGACAGTGTCGGTATCGTCGACATCACGGGTATCCCGAGCCGACAGCTCCAGGAGATGCGCAGCGAACTCCACGGAACGGCGGCGCTGCGTGTCTCCCGGAACACACTGCTGGCACGTGCTCTCGAGACGGCCGGTGACGGGCTCGAACGGCTGACCGGCTTTATCAGCGGACAGGTCGGACTCATCGGCACGAACGACAACTCGTTTGGCCTCTACCAGCAACTCGAGGCCTCGAAGACCTCTGCACCTATCAACGCCGGCGAGGTCGCCCCCGAGGATATCGTCATCCCAGAAGGTGACACGGGGGTCGACCCCGGGCCGTTCGTGGGTGAGCTCCAGAGCGTCGGTGCGAACGCCCGCATCGACCAGGGCTCGATACGGGTGATGGAGGACTCGACCGTACTGGAGGCCGGTGAGGAGGTGTCGGCCGACCTGTCGAACGTGCTCGGCGAACTCGGCATCGAGCCAAAAGAGGTCGGTCTCGACCTCCGCGGGGTGTTTGCCGACGGTGTGTTGTTCGAACCGGCAGACCTCGAACTCGACATCGAGACCTACCGGGCCGACGTGCAGACCGCTTCGAGCCGCGGGCAGAGCCTCTCGGTCAACGCCGGCATCCCGACCGACCAGACGACACCGCTCTTGCTCTCGACGGCGACCGGCGAGGCACAGAGCCTCGCACTGCAGGCCGGTATCGCAGACCCCGGTGTGATGCCCGACCTCATCAGCCTGGCAGACGGCCAGGTCCGGGCGCTCGCCGCACAGATCGGCGACGAGGAGGCACTCCCCGAGGAGCTGCGGGCCGTCGAGACTGTCGAGACCGACGACACTGTCGAGACCGACGACGAGGACGCGAGCGACGAGGAACAGGCAGATGACCAGACTGAACCCGAGGTCGAAGCTGACGATGACGACGACGACGACGATGACGACAGCGGTGACGCACTCGGGGCGATGTTCGGATAACCCATGGAATACGTATACTCAGCACTCATCCTGAACGAATCGGGCGCAGAGATCAACGAAGACAACCTGACGGACGTGCTCGAGGCCGCGGGCGTCGACGTGGAGCAGTCACGCGTCAAGGCGCTCGTCGCGGCGCTCGAGGACGTCGACATCGACGAGGCCGTCGACGAGGCCGCAGCCGTCCCCGCAGGCGGTGCCGCCGCGGGCGGTGCTGCCGGCGACGCCGCAGAGACCGACGAGGTCGAGGAGGAAGTCGAGGAAGAAGTCGAGGAAGAAGAAGCAGAGGAAGAAGAAGAGGACGACGACGACGACGCGGGCGAGGGTCTCGGCGAACTGTTCGGCTAACAGCCGAGCGGTCTCTTACTCTCAGTGTCCGGAGCGACAGCACTGACCGTCCCGACCGCGTCACAGCGGTCGTCAGGCCCTGGACGGCGGCGGTGGCCGTTCGACGAGGGTGATCTCGACCGTCTGTCTCTCCCCGCCACGGACGACATCCACGCCGATACTGTCGCCGGGCTCGGTGTAGAGTGCGAGAAACGCCGACAGGCGCTCGGTCGTCGGCGTGGCCCACTCGGTGTCGCCGTTTGACAGCCCCACGATGACGTCACCGCCGGTGGGGACGTCACGGCCCCTGACCCTCGTCTGACCGGTTGTTCCGCGGAGTATCCCGTCAGCGGGAACGTCGTCCTGGACCCGGTCGATGTAGACACCGTACGTAACAGGGAGATCGTTTGCCTCGATGAGCTCCGGTGTGACGTCGGTGAGCAACACACCCATCCGGGAGTGCTCGAACTCCCCCTCGGTGATCAGGTCTGGAACCACCCGGCGGGTCATCCGGGCCGAGATGGCGAACCCGACGTTGTCACCCTGTTGACTGCCGGCGTTCACGACACCGGCTACCGTACCCTCGTGTGTCACCAGTGGACCGCCGCTGTTGCCCCGGTTGACCGCCGCGTCTGTCTGTATCCCGTCGGCGATAGAGAACGTTCGACCGCCGAGTCTGATGTTCCGGTTGCGGCCGCTGACGATACCCGTCGTGAACGACCCGGTCAGCCCGAACGGGTTGCCGATTGCGACCACCTCCGTGCCGACCGGAACCGGTGCCTCGACCAGCGGCAGTCCGGTCGACTCCCCCGGCAGTCCGTCGAGTACGTCGATAACCGCCAGGTCACTGTAGAAGTCCGTGCCGACGACCGTTCCCTCGCGCCAGCCGGTGTTGTCGAACCAGAGAAACGGTGACTCGTTGTCCCGGACGACGTGCTCGTTCGTCACGACGTAGTCACCTGACGCGTGGTCGTAGACCCAGCCCGTTCCACTGGCGGTTCCCTGTTCTGCCTCGATACGGACGGCGGCGACCGAATCGACGACGTCCTCGTAGAGGGTAGAAAGCGCCGAGTCAGCGGCTGGCTGTTCGGGGTTCTCCGGTGGCCCGTCGAACTCACTCGGAAACCCGTCCGAGCCCTGGGCATCCTCTTCGGTGTTCTGTGGTGTCCCCAGCGTACAACCCGCCACGGCTCCAGAAAGCGCGATGCCCGCTCCCGCGAGCAGCCGACGCCGCGAGATATTCGCTTTCTCGTCCATGCAATACGTACGGTCGAGAGACACCTGAATCTTTGCCCCACGCCCGGAGCACGCACCATCCCGGACCGTCAGTTTCGGTACTGTTTTGCCCGTTCCGCCCGTGGTGCTGATATGGCACAACTCACAGCCGCTCCCGTCGGCAAGCGACTCGACGCCGACCGGCGCGAGGGCAGACGGAAGATCGACTGGGCACGTCAGCACATGCCGATTCTCGACGCGCTGCGCGAGCGGTTCGAGACCGAACAGCCACTCGCCGGCGAGCGTATCGGGATGGCGATGCACGTCGAGGCGAAAACGGCGGCACTCGTCGAACTGCTCGCCGCAGGTGGCGCGGAGGTCGCTATCACCGGCTGCAACCCGCTCTCCACCCACGACGACGTGAGCCTCGCACTCGATGCGGTCGACGGTGTCACCTCGTACGCCGCCCGTGGTGTCGACGACGAGGCGTACTACGACGCCATGGAGGCCGTGCTCGAACACGAACCGACCATCACCGTCGACGACGGTGGCGACCTCGTGTTCAGCATCCACGAGGACTACCCCGAACTGCTCGATGGTATCGTCGGCGGTACCGAGGAGACGACAACCGGCGTCCACCGCCTGCGCGCGATGGCCGACGACGACGCCCTGGAGTACCCGGTTATCGCGGTCAACGACACACCGATGAAACGTCTGTTCGACAACGTCCACGGCACCGGCGAGTCCGCCCTCTCCTCGATCGCCATGACCACGAACCTCTCGTGGGCTGGCAAGACGGTCGTGGTCGCCGGCTTTGGCTACTGTGGAAAGGGTGTCGCCCGGAAGGCCGCGGGTCAGAACGCCCACGTCGTCGTTGCCGAGGTCGACCCCCGGCGCGCGCTGGAGGCACACATGGAAGGCTACGAGGTCCAGCCGATGGCCGAGGCCGCCCGCGAGGGTGACGTGTTCATCACGACCACCGGCAACCGCGACATCATCGTCGAGGAGCACTTCGAGCTGATGCAGGACGGGACCATCCTCGCGAACGCCGGTCACTTCAACGTCGAGATAGACATAGACGCCCTCTCGGACATGGCCGCCGAGGTCGACGACCCCCGCGAGGGTATCCGCGCGTACGAACTGTCCGACGGTCGACGGCTGAACGTGCTCGCCTCCGGTCGTCTGGTCAACCTCGCCTCGCCGGTCTCGATGGGTCACCCTGTCGAGGTGATGGACCAGAGCTTCGGTATCCAGGCGGTCTGTATTCGCGACCTGGTCACCGAGGGTGGGTACGCGACCGACGTACACGACGTACCCGACGACCTCGACCGCGAGGTCGCCGAGGTGAAACTCGACGCCGAGGGTATCGCCATCGACGACCTCACCGACGAGCAACGCGAGTACATGGATAGCTGGCAGCACGGCACCTAACTGAGTGCGTTCTCCCGCGCGGGCGTCGACTCCGACCTGGCGACTCGCCGCAGGATTTTCTGTCAGCACGACTCACACCACGGACATGGACATCACGATTCTCGGCTCCGGTGGAAACGCCCCGACACCGATGCCGACCTGTGACTGCCGGGTCTGTGTCGAGGCCCGTGAGAAGGGCGTCCCCTACGCCCGGCGCGGGAACTCGACGTTCGTCCACGGTATCGACCTCCTGGTAGACACACCGGAACTGGTCTGGCACTCGCTGGATTGTGAGGGCATCGACTCCGTCGAGTACGTCTTTCTCTCTCACTTTCACGCCGACCACACACTGGGGCTGCGAACGCTCCAGGCGCTCGGTATGGAGGAGCCACCGCTCACGGATTTCGTCGGTGACGTGCCGACGCTGCTTATGAGCCCGGTCACCTACGAGCGGGCGATAGAGGCAAACACCGTCCTGAAACACGTGGTGGAGACCTGGGCGGACCTCGAACTGCTCGAGGACGGTGACAGCCTGACAGCCGAGGGTGTTACACTCACCCACCTGACCGCGCCGATTCAGGAGGGTGGTGAGAACACCATCTCGGCGCTACTGCTCGAAGACGAACACGGGACGGCTCTGCTCTCGCCGGACGAGAACCGACATCTCGACCTCGACAGTCTGCCGGCGCTCGATCTCTGGGTGAAAGAGGCCGGCTACTTCACCGAAACACCTGCCGGGGACCGGCTCGTCACCCCGGTGGCCGAGCGCGACGCACTCGCCCCGGAGCTCTCCTTCGAGGAGTCACTGGCACAGGTCCGGGCGGTCGAGCCAGGGCGGACAGTGTTCACCGAACTCGAGGAGCTGTACCGGCGCAGCCACGACGACTACCGGGCGCTCGCCCGGACGCTAACCGAGCGCGAGGGGCTCGATATAGCCTTTGCACACGACGGCATGATGCTGTCGGTGTGACAGACAGTGTCGTGATTCCGGGTCGGAACGCTCAAACGCGGGGCGACGCTCGCTGATACATGGAGTTCGGGTTCGAGCTAGCAGTCTGTGGGTGGGCAGAGCGCCACTGGCCGCCCGGCGGTAACACCGACCGGGCGGCACTGGTCGCACGGCAACTCGGGACGAAACACCGGCGCTGGGACACCATCGTCGTCGAGTGTGACCCGACGGGGCTCGCGGAGCGGGCACAGTTCGGTGACCGCCACCTCGACAGCGACCTGCTCGGGGTCGTCCGCCACGCCCCGGCCGAGTGGGCGTGGTACCGCGACGCGCTGCCCGAACCCGAGTACCCCTGGCGGTACGTTCGCGAGGCGGTCACCCGCGCCGCCGACCGCGGTCTCGTCGACCGCCGCACCCGCGGTGGCCGTGTCGAACTCCGGCGCAGACATCCCTACCCCGACTGGGTCGAGCGTGTCGTCGCGGTGGAG
Source organism: Halovenus sp. (assembly GCA_028275025.1). Lineage (GTDB taxonomy): Archaea > Halobacteriota > Halobacteria > Halobacteriales > Haloarculaceae > Halovenus. Next base: position 4,221 of record JAQCNM010000070.1, on the reverse strand, counting down.
AACAAACCCGACCTGAGTGCGAGCGCGGCCCGGGACCTGGCCCGACAGCTCCGGCAGGACGTGGCGCTCGGGCTGGCCGACGAGGTGTGGGTCGCCACCCGGGCCGACCAGGCGACCGCCGCTTTGCTCTCGGACGGACCGGTCGAGGCGGGTATCCTCGCCGTCGACCCCGACCGACGGGGTACAGACGCGGTCGACGTCGTCTGGCGACCCCGACAGCTTCCGGCCGACGAGCCCGGGACACGCATCCTCGAACGGCCGTCGACCGGGGGTCACGGCACCTCGGCCTGGCGCTTCGAGTACGCGAGTCCGGCGTGGAAGGAGAACAAGCGCCGCCAGATCGCAGAGCGCGCCTACGAGCGGGGCTGGCGTGCCTACGTCGACTCGATGCGGCCGGACTGTCGTTACTTCGAGCTACAGCCCGAACCGGCGGTCTCCCGACCGTTCTGCACGGCAAAGAACCGGGGCCAGTCACCGCGGGAGTGTGCCGGCTCCTGCCCGCAGTTCGAGCCCGAACCACCCACCTGGCGTCAGGGTGACTGGCCGATCGACGGCGGCCCCGGCGGCGCGCTCACACGACTGCTCGACCACCAGCGGGCGCGGCACCGCCCGGAGCCACCGGAGGAGAGCTGACCCCTCCTGCCCGGGGTTCGGAGCCGTCTCCAGCGAGGGGGTGTGACCACCGCCATCTGCTCGATGCAACCCCCAGCGTTCTCACCCCGCCGACCCCGCCCGGTTCGTCGTCGTCGCCGCTGACACAGCCCGCGAGTCTGATTACGGCTGGTTCGTCCACAAGTTGTCGGCTTCGTCTACGGGGTCGACTGGTTCGGGAATCGAAGATCCTCGTCATCACGGAAATCTCTGATCTCCGCCCGACCCGTGACATTCGCCTCGACAACCCGTAAAGATACCCGTCACCCGGGGTGACGAAACTTTTCAGCGGCTTACGTCCGACAGTATCAACGGTCGGCGTCGAGGTGGTCTGCGATCTCGGAGAGACGCCGTGACTGGCGTTCGAGCAGTTCGTTCTGTTGGTCGACGACGCGGGTCAACGCTCTCACCTGTTGTTCGAGCGCCTCGATATCACCTGTGCCGGTCTCACCGGCCGGTTCGTCACTGTTCGATTCCTCTGCCCTGTCCACCGGCTCTCTGCCCGGCCCACCGGCTTGTCGGCCGTCGGCCGGTCTGTTCCTGTTGTTGGATTTGGATGGCGTGTCGTCGGACTCCGGGTTGAGCCAGTCGTCACGCCCGACAGCACTGACCGTGTCGGTCTCCTCGTCTGTCTCGCCCGTCTCGATGAGCGGTGGGATATCCTCCTCGAGGGCGATAGAGGAGTCCGGTGCCGGGTCAGTCGCCGCCGGACCGAACGACTCGAGTCGGTCGAGCGAGTCGACACCGTGGAACGTGCAAAGCGCCCGGGTCAGCGTTCGGCGCAGCAGCGGTGCCTCCTCGCTCGGTGCCTTTATGCGCTCGGCGTGCCCCTGGACCCAGAGCACGACCTGTGTCGCGACCACGCCCTCCTCGAACTCGAGACCGGTCACCGTGTCGAACGGGAACGACTCGTGCTCGTCGTCCCAGACTGCCGCCCCGACGTGTTTCACCAGTCGTCCGTCCGTGACCACGATGGTGAGGTCGCTGAACAGGTAGACCCCCTGGACGCGCTCGTTGCTGTCGAGTACGTCTCCCGTCTCGAGTATCCCGTGGAGCAACCGTTCGAGAACGGCCTCGGCGTGGCCCTCGGGGACTGTGAGCTCTTTTCTCCCGCTGACGTACTCAAGCACGAACGTCGTCTCCCCCCGGCCCGTCGACGCGGTGAGTCGCTCGATATCGTGACCGTACGTCTCGATACTGGCGTCCCGGAGCAGGCTGTCGCCGCGGTAGACCAGCGTCCGGTCGGCTGTGAACACCGCCACGTCCTCACCGTCGAGTGCAACCGTACTGCGGGGCCGCTCGTCGAGACGACGGTCGACGAGTTCCGGTAGCTCCATACCGACTGTTTGCCTCGCGAGTGTATAAATACCGCCGGTCGTACCGGTGAGCCCCGACGGGCCGAACAGCCGGTCGGTGCGGCCGTCACCTCGTCTCGACCCCGGTCAGGCGAGCACCGTTATCTCGTACCCACCCGCCTCCAGCGCGTCGATCAGTGCCTCGACGTGGTCGTGACCGCGGGTTTCGAGGTCGATCTCGACCTCGGCGGCGTCCACCGACACGTCACGTGACGTGCGGTCGTGCCGGATGGCGTAGATGTTTGCCTCCTCCCGAGAGATTATCTCTACGAGCGAGTCGAGCGCCCCCGGGCGGTCGGGCAGGACTGTCCGAACACGCAGGTATCGCCCCGTCTCTGCGAGGCCGCGGATGATGATAGTCGAGAGCATGTTCATGTCGATGTTGCCGCCACACAGCGTCAACGCGATCGTCTCGTCGGCCTCGTAGTCGAACCGACCTTCGAGAAGCGCCGCGAGCGGGACGGCTCCTGCCCCCTCGACGAGTGTCTTCTCTCGCTCCAGCAGCGTCACGATGGCGACGGCGATCTCGGCGTCGGAGACGGTGACCACCTCGTCGACCCGCTCGCCGATGACCTGGAACGGTTTCTCGCCGACAGACCGGGTCGCGATACCGTCCGCGATCGTGTCGACACCGTCGAGTTCGACCCGTTCACCCTTCTCCAGCGAGGGGGCGGCGCTCGATGCACCCTCGGCCTGCACTCCGACGACGCGAATCGACGGATCGTAGCCCTTTAGAGCCGTTGCCATCCCGGAGATGAGACCCCCGCCGCCGATCGGGACCACCACCGTCTCTACCTCTGGTAACGTCTCGACGATCTCCAGACCGATCGTCCCCTGTCCGGCCATCACCTCCCAGTCGTCGAACGCGTGCAGGTAGTACCGCCCCTCCACACGCTCGATCTCGCGGGCTCGCTCGACGGCCTCGTCGTAGTCGACACCGTCCAGTACGACCGCCGCGCCGTAGGCTCGTGTTGCCTTTATTTTCTGGATCGGGGCGTCCTCGGGCATGACGACCTTCGCGTCGACACCCATGCGCGTCGCTGCGAGCGCGACAGCCTGTGCGTGGTTCCCGGCACTCGCGGTGACGACACCGTTCGTGAGTTGCTCCTCGGCCAGCGTCGCGATGCGGTTTGTCGCCCCGCGTATCTTGAACGCACCGGTGCGCTGGAGCATCTCCTGTTTGAGGTGGACGTCCGCGCCCGTCATCGACGAGAAAGTGTACGTGTAGGAGAGTGGTGTGCGCCGGGAGGTCTCGCTCACCCGCTCGCGAGCCGCCTGCACGTCCTCGAACTCGAGCATACCCGGTAGTTCACGCTCCTGGGGATTATAAGCACTGGCCGTGGTTGCAGTCGGTTTCGGGGGCGTGAGCGCCCCGACCGGTATGGCGTCGGCACGGCCCCGGGAGGGTGGTGTCGTGGCTCGCCCAATCCGAGGTGGGGCCTCTCGGGGAGTGTCGGCCTTTCGGCCCTCGACGGGAGCGTTGAGCAGGGTGGGGGGGCATCCCACAGAGACCCACACACCGCGCTCTGACACTACAACCACAGCCTCTCGGCGTAACGACTCGCTCAGGCACCCGTCACGAGCAACCGCCGGAGTGACGCCGCCCGCTCGACGAGCGCCTCACGTTTCAGCAGGCCAAAGCCTGCGGCGATGATACCGAATCCGAGCACGGTGAGCGGGTCGAGCTGTTCGCCGAGCAGGAGCCAGCCGACGAGCGCGGCGACGACGGGTGCGACGTACGAGACGAGGTTGATATCGACCGCGCCCAGACGGTCGAGCAGCCGAAAGTAGATAACGTAGCCGACCACGCTCGCGAGTATCGAGAGGTACGCCAGCGCGACAACTGCCTCGACAGTGAGTGAGAGGTCACCGACCGCCTCTGTCGGAAGAATGGCACTGGTCGCGTGCATCCCGACAGCGCCGAGCGTAAACGACCACGCCACCCCGCCCTCGGTGCCGATGTCACTGTCAGTGCGTTCGATGAGGACACTTCCGAGCGCGACAGACACCGCCGCGAGAAAGACCAGCCCCGGTGCGACCAGGTCGTCGAGCGTGACCGTTCCGGTGTCGGGAACGGCCACGAGCACGACCCCGAGAAACCCACAGCACAGGCCGACCAGTCCGAGCGGCCCGAGACGGCTGTCGGGCAGGAACAGCCGCGAGAACCCGGTCGTGAGGATAGGACTGGTGGCGACGAGGATGGCCGCGACCCCGC
>JAQCNM010000047.1 GCA_028275025.1 Halovenus sp. | reverse complement strand
GGCACAGAGCGGGAGCATCTCGCGTTCCTCCTCGCGGTACAGCAGGTTGTAGTGGTTCTGCATGGTGGCGAACCGCTCCAGACCGAGGCGGTCGCTCGTGTGCAGCGCCCGGGCGAACTGGTGGGCCCACATCGAACTCGTGCCGAGATGGCGGACCTGCCCGCGCCGCACAGCGTCGTCGAGCGCTCGGAGGGTCGTCTCGATAGGGGTGTCGTCGTCCCAGCGGTGGGTCTGGTAGAGGTCGATGGTCTCCATCCCGAGTCGGTCCAGCGAGTTTGCCAGCTCCTGTTCGATCGCCTTGCGGGAGAGTCCACCCGAGTGACGGTCGTTTTCGTCCATCTGGAAAAAACACTTTGTGGCGACGACACTCTCCTCGCGGCGCCCCTCCAGTGCTCGCCCGAGGATGCGCTCGGACTCGCCGAGGGAGTACATGTTGGCGGTGTCGAAGAAGTTGATCCCGAGGTCGATGGCCCGCTCGATGATGGGCACGCTCTCTGCCTCGTCGAGCACCCACTCGCGCCACTCCGAGCTGCCGAAACTCATACAGCCCAGACAGATACGGCTGACCTCCAGACCGGTCCGACCGAGGGTAGTGTACTCCATATCCGTGGGGTCGGGCGGGAGCGCTCAAAAGGTTCTGGGGGTAGCGTCGCGTTGCTCGGTCTGGTTCCACGGACTCTCGGACCCACTGGTTTCGTCCGGGTATCGACAGACTGTACCGGAGGGGTTTCGCGCAGCGGCTGGCGGGAGAGACGGTCTCAACCCTGGCGGTCTGCGAGCTCCGCACGGAGGTCGGCGAGGGTCATGTCGTGTATCGCGAGCACGACGAGCATGTGATAGACCACGTCCGCGGCCTCGTGTGCCATCTCGTCGCGGTCCCCGTCTTTCGCGGCCAGTACGAACTCGGTCGACTCCTCGCCGAACTTCTCCAGTGCGGCGTTCTGCCCGCGCTCGTGTGTCAGCAGCGACGCCGTGTACGAGTCCTCGGGCAGTGTCTGCTTGCGCTGTTCGACGACCGCAAAGAGGTCGTCAAGCGGCGCCCCGGTCGGCTCGTCGCTCTCGGTATCGGCGTGTTCGGGCTCGTCGCTCATACCGAACCCCCGCGACCGCCGAACTTCAGACCGTTGGTTCAGCGGTCGAACAGCCCGGAGTTCGCTCCCGGTCTGTTCGGCTCCTGCTGACTGACACCGGTGTAACGGCAAACGGGACACCGACGCCGGCAGGCCCACCCCGGACAGCCGACAGGAGGACGAGTCCGTGACCGACAGTCCCCCGGACAGGTGGAGGAACACGTGGCCGGCAACCCACACGAGAGACAGCTACAGCAGCCTATCAGTTATCATCTCGGCGGACAGAGTCGGCGTCGCCGAAGGGGTCCGAACTGGCCACGCGGTCGGCACTGGTCGTCTGTGCCCGAGAGTAGAACACGGGTGTCGACCCGCTCTCGACACCTGGTGTGTCTGTCGTCTCGACCCCGGTTGGGTCTGTGTCAGAGGTGTGGATACCACCCGTCCCCGGCCCGCCAGCACTGTACCGTGTCGAACGGTTCGACAGTCGACGTCGCGGCCCCCACCGCGATGTCGTCTGTCACGGAAACTCCCGCGTACTCTCCGTGGGTGCGGGAGTCCCGTTGCTGTGACCCCAATCTCCTGTGTTCTCATGGCCTCGTGTAGCCATGTATTATCATAATTGACACGCGATCGTATAAATCCTTCTACCCGAGTGTCACTACTGCCCGGGGAGCGCAACCCGGTCGCGTCGGTAGTTCACCGGGACAGGTACGTGATACCGTCGGGGTGGGTACCAGTCTCGAACCGGTCGACCGCCGCGAAGTCGCCGTCGCGGCCTTCGAGCACCGAGACGTCGTTCGTCTTATTGTTGGCGACAAACGCCCGTCCCCCCGCAGGGTCGAACACGGTGCCGCCGGGCCAGATACCGACAGGAACACGCGCCACCTCCCAGGGGCGACGCTCGCCGTCACGAACGAACTCGGTGTCGACGACGGAGACGTCACCGGACTCGCGGTTCGGCACGAGCGCGTACCGGCCGTCCGGCGCGAACACGACCCGGATGGGTGTCTCGCCGAGCATGGCCCGGTTCGTCTCCGCGAGCGTCTCCGGGTCGAGCACCGAGAGCCTGCTTTCTGCCTGGTTGGCCACGAGCACCGCGCCGGTGTCGGGGTCGACAGCGATCCCCTCGGGTTCCTCGCCGACCGGCGGGTCCGCGACGACCCGGCGCCGGTCACAGTCGATGACGGTCACGCTGTCACTGCCGATGTTGGCGGCGTAGACGCGGGACTCGTCGGGCGACAGCGCGAGCATGTGTGACTTGTCCTGGTGGGTCGGGAACCGCTCCAAGAGCTCCAGCGTCTCGATGTCGAAGACGAACACCTGACTGCTGTGAGTGGCGACGAGCCAGAGTTCGGCCGCCGACTCACGCACCGCCAGCCCGTGGGGAAACTCGAACAGGTCGTGTTCGAACCGGTCGACGACCGCGTGACTGTCGTTGTCGAGGACGTTCAGCGCGCCCCCGAGCGAGCAGGTCACGAACGAGCGCGACCCGTCGGGCGAGGTGACGACCTCGTGTGGGTTGAAATCAGTCTCGACAACGGCGACTGTCTCACCGGTGTCGGGGTCGAGATACGAGACCGTGTCGGCGTCCTTGTTGAGGACGACGAGTCTGTCGGACATACGTCTGGTAGGTCGAGCACCGACAAAAGAGGCGTCGGTGTCACCGCGGACCGATGTCGGCGTGGAGTTTCTGTCACACGGCTGTCATCGGGCGGTCGGCCCTGGGTCGTGTGGGGAGTCGGCAGGATTATGACGGTCGCGGCACAGTGACAGCCATGGGCGAGTACGACGGGTCCGGGGAGAGAGCCCCCGGTGACGGCGACGCCGAGGGTGACGGCCCGGCGGCCGTCACAGACGGCTACGGACCGGTCGAACAGGACAGTCCACCGGTGGAACCGGCCGGCGACAGTCGGGCGACGTACGACTACACCGGCGGTGCTGTCGACCGGCCGGCGCTGGTGAGCGACCTCGACGGGGTCGTCACGGGCGAGGTCCGGTTCGACGAGTACACCCGCGAACTGTACGCCACCGACGCGAGCGCCTACGAGGTAACGCCCGTCGGTGTCGTCTTTCCGACGTCGACAGAGGACGTAGCTGCCGTCGTAGAGTACTGTGCGCTGCGGGAGATCCCGGTGTTGCCCCGGGGCGGCGGGACGAGTCTGGCCGGTCAGGCGGTCAACGAGGCGGTCGTGCTGGATTTCACGCGTCACATGGACGACGTGCTCGGGGTCGACCCCGAGACCGGGAGAGCGCGGGCACAGCCGGGTGTCCTGCTCGGCGACCTCGACGCGACGGTCGGTACACACGGGCTGAAGTTCGCACCGGACCCGGCCTGGGGTGACAAGAGCACGCTCGGGGGGGCTATCGGCAACAACTCCACCGGGGCACACTCACTCCAGTACGGCAAGACCGACGCCTACATCGAGTCGTGTGAAGTGGTGCTCGCGGACGGGACGGTGACCCGCTTCGGGGAGAGCTCACTCGACAGCCTCCGGGAGCGGGCACCCGGTGACGGTATCGAGGCGGCCGTCTGCCGGGCCGTCCTCGACGTGCTCGACGAGCGTGAGAGCGTGGCGGCGGCGTATCCGGCGCTCAAGCGCAACGTCTCGGGCTACAACCTCGACCGTCTCCTCGAGGAGGCAGAGACTGGACAGGTCAACCTGGCGCGGCTGCTCGCGGGCAGTGAGGGGACACTCGCGATCGTCACGGAGGCGACGGTCTCGCTGGAGCCGGTCCCGGAGACAAAGTCCGTTGCCCTGCTGCGGTACGAGAGTCTCGGCGACGCGATGTGTGACGTCGCCCCGATTCTCGACCACGACCCCGCGGCCGTCGAGGTGCTCGACGACGTGTTGCTCGACCTGGCCCGGGAGACCGGCGAGTTCGGCGACCTCGTCGACGAGTTGACTCCCGAGGGAACCGGGGCCGCGCTGCTTGTCGAGTTCTACGCCGAGAGCGACGCGGCCGCCCGCGACCGCGTCGCGGCGCTGCTCGCCGACCGCACCGGCGACGGCCCGACCGACGGGGCACCCCGACGGGCGACCGGCACACACGAGGCCCACGACAGGGCGGCACGGGACCAGGTCTGGAAGCTCCGAAAGAGCGGTCTGCCGATCTTGCTCTCCCGGACCACCGACGCAAAACACATCAGCTTCGTCGAGGACGTCGCCGTCGACCCGGCCCGACTGCCGGAGTTCGTGGCCGACTTCCAGGCGGTGCTCGACACGAACGGCACGTTCGCGAGTTTCTACGGCCACGCCGGCCCGGGCTGTCTGCACGTTCGCCCGCTGGTGAACACGAAGACCGTCGAGGGAGTCGAACAGATGCGGGCTATCGCGGACGCGGTGGCGGACCTGGCTGTCGAGTACGGCGGGACCGTCTCCGGCGAGCACGGAAACGGCCGGGCGCGGTCGGCGTTCAACCGCCGGCTGTACGGCGACCGCGTCTGGGAGCTGTTCCGGGACCTAAAGCGGGCGTTCGATCCCGACTGGCTGCTCAACCCCGGGCAGGTCTGCGGGTACACCCCCGACGAGCACCGGCCCGCGGGGGTGCCCGAGCGGGCGACCGTCGCCGCCCCGACCGAGAACCTGCGGTTCTCGGCGGAGTACGAGGCCGAACTCGGGTTCGAGCCGGCGCTACGCTGGGAGAACGACGGCGGGATGCAGGGGATGGTGGAGCTGTGTCACGGCTGTGGCGGCTGTCGCGGCCCACAGGAGACCACCGGCGGCGTGATGTGTCCGACCTACCGGGCCGCCGAGGAGGAGATCACGAGCACGCGCGGCCGGGCGAACGCACTCCGGCAGGCGATGAGCGGCGATCTCCCCGCGGACCCGACCGACGACGAGTTCGCCACCGAGGTGATGGACCTCTGTATCGGCTGCAAGGGCTGTGCCCGGGACTGCCCGAGCGAGGTCGACATGGCGAAGCTGAAAGCCGAGATCCAACACCAGCGCCACCAGGACGGGAAGACGACGCTCCGAGACCGGCTGTTCGCCGAGGTGGACCGCGTGAGCGCACTCGGGAGTGCACTCGCCCCGCTCCCACGGCTCCTCCAGCGGCTCCCCGGGAGCGGGCTAATCGCCGAGAAACTGTTCGGGATCGCCCGCGAGCGAGATCTCCCGACGTTCCGCCGGGAGACACTGGTCGACTGGCTGAGCGAGCGCGACCCCGGTGTCGACCCCGGGGTCGCGACAGCAAAGGCGTTGCTCTTTCCCGACACCTTCACCAACTACAGCAACCCCGAGATCGGAAAGGCCGCCGTGCGTGTTCTCGAGGCCGCGGGTGTCCACGTCGCCCTGGCCGAGGACGTCACCGCCAGCGGTCGGGCGTCGTTCTCGAAGGGGTTTCTCGACGTGGCCCGGAGGCGCGCGGAGACGAACGTCGAGAGCCTGGCCCCGCTGGTCGCCCGTGGCTGGGACGTGGTGGTCGTCGAACCCTCCGACGCGGTGATGTTACAGTCTGACTACCGCGACCTGCTCGCGGGTCCCGACGTCGAGCGGGTCGCCGACGCGACCTACGGCGTCTGTGAGTACCTGGACCGGCACCGTCTCGACACGAACGCCGGGTTCGCCGGCGACGGCAACCTCGTCTATCACGGACACTGCCACCAGCACGCGGTCGCCCGGGACCACCACGCCGTCGGTGTTCTGCGGCGGGCGGGCTACACGGTCGACCCGCTCGACTCCGGCTGTTGTGGGATGGCCGGAAGCTTCGGCTACGAGGCCGAACACTACTCGATGAGCAGCGCCATCGCCGGCCTGCTGGAAGACCAAGTCACGGACAGCACCGGCACGGTCGTCGCCCCGGGGGCCTCCTGTCGGACACAGGTATCAGATTTCATCACCGACGACCGCCCACCACACCCCGTCGAGTGCCTCGACGACGCGCTGCCAGACGGGTAAGACGGGAGTGTAACCCAGGCAGGCCGGCGCTACCGGTCGCTCGCAGACTTTCGACCGGTCTGAGGGTGACGGGGACCCGACCCACTCGACGCCGGCCACGGGGGTCGACCGAACCCGGGTCGGGAGGGCTGGCTCCGGTTTCAATCGTGATACTGGGCATACAGAGTTTTATCCCGTTCGTGCGGATTGTGGGTATGCACTGGGAGATACCGGGTGCCGTGCTCGAGGCCAGTCCCGCCGTCGTGGCGACACCCCCAGGGTCGGTGGGCACTGTCTCGCTGTCCATCGGATTGCTCGACGGGAGTGCCGGCGGAGCGGCGCTCGCGACCGCGACGGCGCTTCTCGCACTCGGGGGCACCGTCGTCGTCTGGTACCGGCGAACACAGACAAACGGGACCGGGCAGACGGTGCCCTCGAGCGCCCCGGCGTCGACCGACGGCGACGCCGGAGCAGAGACCCGAGAGTCGGGCAGGCGTGACCGGACGGCACAGGCGGCCGAGGAGACCGGCGAGGACGGGGGGCCCGCCGCGTTGGTCGGCCAACCGGCCGAGGAGCCCTCGGCTGTGGTGGCGGAGCGGCGGGCCGTCACCACGGGCGGGGTGACCGCCGACCCGGAGCGGCCGGCGCTGGACGAGGACGAGGCGCGGGTGCTCGCCATGCTCGACAGCAACAACGGGCAACTGCGTCAGTCGGCGGTCGTCGAGGGGACCGACTGGTCGAAGTCGAAGGTCAGCCTCGTGCTCTCGGAGATGAGCGACCGCGGCCTGGTGACGAAACTCCCCGTCGGGCGACAGAACGTCATCTTCCGCGCGGGCGAGGAACCGAGCATCGTGCTGACCGACGACGACGCGGACCGGGACTGACCGGGCGACACTACCCCACCAGCACAGGTCGGGACACACAACGCGCCGCGGCGGGCACGCGGCGTGGACCCCTCCGGGGCGCGGCCGACGACCCACCCGGGCGCCGAGTCACCCACGCCCGGCGTCGTGGACCCATCGTTTCTATTCATGAGAATGTATACCCCCAACACGTGGCTTCAGAGCCTGAAAACACCCCGAAAACGGGGGTGAACGGGCGGAAAGTATAAGTACCGCTCATTCTCAGCATCAACAATCGGAATCTACTTTTGTACGCTGGACCTACCTTGAGATGCAATGTCCGACATCAAAGCGTTCCTGTTCGACGACGACCGCGGTGTCTCTCCGGTTATCGGAGTGATACTCATGGTTGCGATTACCGTGATCCTCGCAGCCGTGATCGCCGCGTTCGTCCTCGGACTTGGCGACACGAACAGTACAACACCGAGTGTGACATTCGACTTCTCGTACGATGAAGCTGAACAGAACGTAACAGTCACTTCAACCGGTGGCGATACGGTCGACGCTGGACGATTAAGTATTGCCGGTAGTTCGCTTGGTGCTGCTATAAACGGCACCAGTACAAATCCAGCGACGCTTGGCAGCGACATAACAGAACTCGATGATCTTGCACAGAATCCAGGATATAGTAGTGATGAGACATTTTCTGCAGGAGACTCATTTGTTGTCAACACCACTGCCAGCGACTTTGAGTTGCAGGTCATCTTTACATCTGAAGATGGTGGCACCTCAGCCGAAGTCGGTAGCACAAGCGGCCCTGACGCATAACAATCAATGAACATCAAAACATTCCTGTTCGACGACGACCGCGGTGTCTCTCCGGTTATCGGAGTGATACTGATGGTTGCGATCACCGTGATCCTCGCAGCCGTCATCGCCGCGTTCGTCCTCGGACTGGGTGATACGAACAGTACAGCGCCGAGTGTGACCTTCGAGTACGATTACGAGTCAGCTGATGACAACGTAACCGTAACCGTGACTGGCGGAGAGACCGTTGACGCCGCTCGTCTGAGTATCTCTGGCGACTCACTGGGTGAGAACAAGACTGAGGGCGGTGGTAGCAATGTCACGCTTGGTATTAATAGCAAATTCAATAGTCAAGAACTCGTTTTTCTTGATGGTGAGCCAGGTAGTCCGAGCAGTGGAGGATTTTCTGCCGGAGAGCAAGTCTCGGCAGGTGACTCATTCACTGTCACAACCGATGGCGATGACTTCGAACTCCGCATCATCTTCACGTCCGAGGACGGCGGCACCTCAGCCGAAATCGGCGGCACGACCGGCCCCGACGCCTAATCGACGTATTCGCGGATTCCGTTTATTCACTAATCACCCGAGAGCCACAGGCACGCGGAGCCGTCGCTGTGGGGTTATCGAGACTGCCCGGTGTGGCGGGGGTGGCCGTCGTGGTCAGTTGAGCTGTTCGAACTCGTCGAGGTAGTCGTCGTACACCGAGAGCGCCTGCTCGATCGGCTGGCTGTCGGTCATGTCGACGCCGGCGTCGCCGAGCAGGTCGAGCGGGTAGCCGTGTGAGCCCTGCTGGAGGA
>JAQCNM010000036.1 GCA_028275025.1 Halovenus sp. | reverse complement strand
TCGAACAGGAGCGCCTCGTAGCTCTCCACACCGTCGGCCTGTGTCATACCTGTTTTTTGTTTCGTCGCACACGACAGTTTGGATTCCGACCGACAGGAGCCCGCGAGACGGCTCCGGGACGGCCACCCTCGTCTGCCCTCTGTCGACCGATGCACGGTACACTTAAGTGTGTGCTTCGGTGAGTCGGAAACGAGATACCGAGATGGTAGAAAAAAAGACGCTCGGTCCCGGTGGTGTGAGAGGCGAGGACGGCAGCTGTCACAGTGCCCGCCTGAGCCGGCGCGGGGACACACTCGGACTGTCAGGACGGGGGTCGGTGACGCGGTGGTCGGCCGGGCCTGTGAGAACGTCGTCCGGCAGACAGACACAGACAGGCTCGACGGCGAACTCTGGGCACTGGGGTCGGTGACCACGCCGATGAGTCGGCTCTACAGTAAACTCAGACCGCTCCTGTTCAGGCTCCCACCGGAGACCACACACCGGCTCGCACACACTGGACTGGCTGCTCTCCAGCGGACACCACTGCTCCGTGCCGTGACCGATTACTACACCGTCACCGACGAGCGCCTGGAGACGGAGCTGTTCGGACACGAGTTTCCGAACCCGGTCGGCGTCGCGGCGGGTTTCGACAAGAACGCACGCCTGCCGCCCGCGCTCGCGGCACTCGGGTTCGGGTTCGTGGAGGTGGGCGGTGTCACGGCAGAGCCCCAATCCGGCAACCCACAGCCCCGGCTGTTCCGACTCCCGGCCGACCGGGCGCTGATAAACCGGATGGGACTGAACAACGACGGTGCGGCGACCGTCGGTGACCGCCTGTTCGAGTTCGACGTCGACGTGCCCGTCGGCGTCAACATCGCAAAGTCCGAGCACGTCCCGCCGGCGACCGCACCCGCCGACTACCGCGAGTCCTACGAGCAGGTAACCGCCGGCGACTTCTTCGTGGTCAACGTCTCCTGCCCCAACTCACAGGGGTTCGCCGAGCTACAGACCCGGGAGTCGCTCGTGGACATCCTCACCGAACTCCGGGATGCGGGCGCCGCTCCGCTACTCGTGAAGCTCTCCCCGGAGCTCCCGGCCCCGGCGGTCGACGACGTGCTCTCGCTGGTCACGGAGTTCGACCTCGAGGGGGTCGTGGCCACGAACACCACCACCGAGCGACCGTCGTCGCTCGCCTCGTCGAACCGCGCCGAGGAGGGTGGGCTGTCCGGCGAGCCCATAGAGGCCCGGGCGACCGAGATGGTCCGGTACGTGGCACGCCGTGTCGACGCCCCGGTGATCGGCGTCGGTGGTGTCTCGACCGCCGCGGACGCGTACCGCAAACTCCGTGCCGGCGCACGACTGGTTCAACTGTACACCGCCTTTGTCTACCGCGGCCCGGCCATCGCCCGCGAGATAAACCGTGGTCTCCTCGATCTGCTCGAGCGCGACGGGTTCGACAGCGTGGAGGCGGCGATCGGTGTCGACGCCTGACACCCGCGACCCGTAATGGGAACGTTAAAGACCGACACCCCGTTACCGTCTTGTGCGCCCGGGTGGCTTAGCTGGACATAGCGCCGCACTCATAGGGTTTCACAACGGCGGCATCCTCCGCTCCCGTAACCTGGGACATGCGGAGATCGAGGGTTCGGAGCCCTCCCCGGGCACTACTCTAAAACGTTACGTCCCCAGTGGCAACTGCCAGACAGCCACGCGTCTGATTGCCGTCCAGCCTGACCCCCGTCTGTCGACCTCTCCCGTCGTACAGTCACGCGAGGGGTGGGCCGCCTCGGGGGGAGCAGTCGACTGTGTCGGCTCCCTCACGCGTGATTCGCGCCAGGCCACCTCGATTACCGTCCAGCGTGTCGAGCATCGGTTAGTCGTTTGTTGTCTCGACGTCCACCGTGTTCTGCGTGCCCACGGTCGCGCCGGTGCTCACCAGCAGCCCTGGTCTGTGCCCGCAACCGCCGACTCCCGGTGTCTGCACCCAGTCTCCGGTCGGAGCCGCCGTCTCTCACTCACGGATAGCCGGGGGTCCGGTAGCCGGCACCGAGCCGACACAATCAGAATCTATATGACGAGTTCCCGTGTGAGTTGTAGTATGGTCTCTGCACTTCTTCTGGTCGCTCTCGGGGCCGGCGTTTTCGTCGGATTCAATATCGGTGGTTCGTCGACGGGTGTCGCCTGGGGTCCGCCTATCGGTGCTCAACTCGTCAACAAGACCGCCGCCGCGGCGCTGATGACGTTCTTTGTTTTTCTGGGTGGGTGGACGGTCGGTCGTAACGTCATCGACACCCTCGGTGGGACCATCGTACCGGAGGCGGCGTTCTCTGCCGAGGCCAGTGTCGTCGTGTTGGGGTTTATCGGACTGGGGATGTTGCTGGCGAACCTGTACGGTGTGCCGGTCTCGACATCGATGACGGCCGTGGGTGCTATCGCCGGACTGGGGCTCGCCACCGGGCAACTGAACTACGCCGTTGTCGGTTCGATCATGGTGTGGTGGCTCATCGCGCCGTTGCTCGGGTTCTGGTTCGGGGCGTTTATCGGCCGTTACCTGTACCCCTCTCTCGAGCGGCAGGTCGCGCTCGAACAGTCGGACGGGCCACTTCTGGTGTTCGACCGCTCCGGCGTGTTGCCCGTGCCCACACTGGGACCGGGAACGACACGTCGTGAACTGCTCAGCACGGGGTTCGTGCTGGTCATCGCCTGTTACATGGCGTTCAGTGCCGGTGCGAGCAACGTCGCGAACGCGGTCGCACCGCTCGTCGGTGGTGGTCTCATCGGCGTCGACGCGGGTGTCGGACTTGGGACCGTCGCCATCGGCCTCGGTGCGTTCACGATCGCTCGCCGCACGATGGAATCTGTCGGCAACGGTCTCACCGACCTCCCGTTGTTAGCGGCGACAGTCGTCATGGTCGTTGGTGCGAGTATCACGACCGTGGCCTCGGCGCTCGGCGTCCCGATAAGCCTGGCTCTCGCGACGGTGATGTGTATCGTCGGACTCGGCTGGGGTCGTGCGACGCGCCCGACACCGGCGAGCGACCTGGTGCGGGGCGACCTCGAAGCGGACCTCACCGTGGATGCGCTGGCAGCCGAGACCCCCGACGGTTCGAGCGCCGGCGAGGAGCCCCCCGAACACGTCCGGGACGCGACAGCACTGTTCGACCGCTCGACTGTCGTGCGGTTCGTCGCGTTCTGGATAATCGGTCCCTCGGTCGCAACCGCCCTATCCTACGTGGCGTTTGTCGCCCTCCCACTTGCAGGAACGTGACACGCCCTGCTGTTGTCTCCACTCACCAGCGGTGTTCTCCATCACGGGGTAGGTCTCGCCGGGTTCGGGGGTTCCGACAAACCAAGGAGACAGCCCCGTGTTTCACTCTGGAGTTCGACAAACCATCCACAAAGTCCTCACGCTCCAACACGGCGAGAATATCA
Organism: Halovenus sp.; assembly: GCA_028275025.1. Classification (GTDB taxonomy): domain Archaea; phylum Halobacteriota; class Halobacteria; order Halobacteriales; family Haloarculaceae; genus Halovenus. The sequence continues at coordinate 40,206 of JAQCNM010000036.1, read as the reverse complement.
AAGCACCGACGGACGCAACCGCTCTCGTTCGTTCTCGCGCAACCGGTACCGGTCCAGTTCCCGTTCGAGTTTGCCGAGCGCGTCCCGGCGCTGCTGGTGGGCCGCGAGAAACTCGGTGATAGCGTCGGCCGCAATCGACTTTAGCTCGCCGGTCAGCAACTCGCCTGCCCGGTACTCGCGGGCGAGTCGCTCGACGCGCTCGTCGTCGGCGTCGAAAAACGAGTACAGGTACTGGTAGGCCACGTCGACCGACGGGTCACCCCCGTGTTCGCGGTGCTCCTCGACGTCGACACGGCCACCCGAGTACGCGTGTCGCATCACCGTCTCGCGAACGGTCTCGCGGTCGTCGGTGAGTTCGATAACGGGCGTGTCGCCGCTGGAACTCATCTTTCCCGGCCCGTCCAGTGCCGGGAGGAACTTGCCGAGCAGGGCACCCGGTTTCGAGACGTCGTACCGCGCCTTTCCGGCGACGTCACGACAGACCCGGACGTGTGGGTCCTGGTCGACAGCGACGGGCACGAGTGTCGGGTGGCGTCCGTGGACGAGTTGGGGGAGCACGAGATGCGTGGCCTGCATCGCCGGGTAAAACGAGAACCCGACGTTCGGTGGGTCGCCGTAGACGGCCTCGACCGTGGACTGGGTGATATCACCGGCGACCCGGGCCGCGTGTGGGTACAGGACGTCGGCGTCGAGACGGTCGACGACGATACGCGTCCGCTCGGGGTCGAACCCCACCGCGAGCAGGTCACGCAGGTTCGACCGCGTGGCTGCGCTTATCTCCTCGAAACTCATCTCCTTCGTGTAGTACTTCTCGTCGTCCGAGAGCGGGATGTAGACGTGTGCCCCGGTCGCCCGCTGGAGCCGTCTGGCCAGATAGAACACGAGCACGTGACCGAGGTGCATCGGCCCGGACGGGCCGACACCGGTGACGATAGAGTGGGTGTCACCGGCCTCGGCGGCCGCGAGATACCGGTCGACGCCCCGCCCGGCGTAGTAGACCCGACGCCGGATCATCGGGTGGTCGGGAAACCGTTCGACTTGTTCGTCGGTGAGTCGGTCCGCGCCGAAACGGTCGAGCAACCGCTCGTAGTCGACCTCACCCTCGACGGTGTACGGCGTGACGGTGGCCTCTCCGTTGCTGTAGTCGGTAGTTTCTGTTTCTGACGCTGGTGTGTCTGTCATGACTGGTGTGTCGGATAGCTGTCTGACGGGCGATGCCAGGAGAGGGAGTGAGCATCGCCCCGTAGTCACATCAGGTTAGGCCCGGGTGACCGGGGTGACGATACTGTCCGCTCCCAGGTGCTGCACACGCCACCGCCAGAGGGGAGCGAACTGCATTCAGCTTTGGTAGTCCTGTCGTGAACAAAACCGTTTCGCACCGACGGCACGAGACAGCCACGGCTGTCAGCAACAGCGACGGTCGACGTGTCGATACCGTGCCGCCCGAACCGCCCCGTGTGGACCCGCCGACCGCCCCTCTCGCCGACACAGTGTAAGTTCCCGCCGGGACTCGCCCACCATCTAGGCGACGACTCTGACATCATCGTACCGAAAGCGGCGAATGTGTACGGTTACCAAGGCGACAATACCGTGGGTACGTTAGACAGGGCGTTAGTCATGAGATCGGATATAGCGATGACGGACGGCGGCGACCGGGCGACCGAGACGGAGCACGTCGAGTGTCGAGACTGCGGAAAGAACCTCTCTGCCGGTGCAACGGCCTGCCCCCGGTGTGGCGGCCCCGTAGTGGTTTACAGGTTCTGACCTGCAAACAGGGGTGTCGGCCGTTCGGCGCGGGTACCACACCGGACGACCGATTCACCATCACGGTGTGTCGGTGTTCGGCAGTGTCTCACAGCACCGAGTTCGTCGCGAGCACTGCGACCTGGGTTCAGAACCCGGAGTCGTCCTCCGGCAGTCCAAAGCCGGTGCCGCCAGCGATAATCGCCGCCGCGGCGATAATACTGGCGCCGAGCACGATGAACCCGTCCTCTACCGGGTCCAGGCCGGCGATGTCGACTGCGACGTCGACGATAAACACCGTGACGAACACACTCAGGATGGCGAACACCAACATGACAAGCGCAGCGAGCACCGCACTCGCCAGCGCACCGAACGAATCGAGTACACCCATACGGTTGACTCACCCGGTGGGTACATAAGCATAACGCCGAGACACACGACTCTCACTAGCCCGGCTGTGGTCTGTTGTCGGTCGAGCTGTTCTCTCCGGACGGCCGTGTCGGCTCCCCGGTGTCCGACCGGCCTGCTGTCTCCGGCCCGCGACAGTGCCCGGGTCGTTCCCGACCGCTGGGACCACGGTGGAGTTTCGCAACACCAGTTCACACCCCCACACCGTCACTGCGTTCCAAGAGGGCTACCCTGACGGGGCTACTGGGCCTCCGGCGGGTTCGACAGCGAGCAGTCGGTCGTCGACAGCTACCGGGGCTCTCGGCGCGGATACCCGGACCGGGCAGGCCCCGCGAGCACACCCGGACTCACGTGCCGGTACGACCACTGTTGCACCCTGTCGGAGCCGACACGGTCGGTGCTGTCGTGGATGGGTGACCTGCCGGCACGGAGACGACAGCCCCGGCAGCCCTGCATCCCGAGCGGGGTTGTTACAACTGCAAGCAGAGTTCACACGAACCGAAATAAAGTTCCCCATCCGGTCCGTACGGAAGGTAATGGCAACGACCGAGCCGGACACCCTAGACGTTGCGGCAATCCGTGAGGATTTCCCGATACTGCAGCGGGAGTTTGGCGGCGAGCAGCTCGTGTATCTCGACAACGCAGCGACATCACAGACCCCGGAGCCGGTTGTCGAGACGATCGCCGACTACTACCGGGAGACAAACGCGAACATCCACCGTGGCCTCCACCAGCTGAGTCAGGAGGCGAGCATCGCCTACGAGGAGGCCCACGACCGCCTCGCGGAGTTTATCGGTGCGAGTGGCGGGCGAAAGGAGCTCGTGTTCACGCGCAACACCACGGAGTCCGAGAACCTGGTCGCCTACGCCTGGGGGCTGGACCAGCTCGGTCCGGGTGACCGCATCGTGGCGACCGAGATGGAACACCACGCCTCGCTGGTGACCTGGCAACAGATCGCGAAGCGTACCGGCGCCGAGGTGGAGTACATTCGTGTCGACGAGACGGGGCACCTCGACATGGAGCACGCGGCGGAGCTCATCACAGACGACACCGAGATGGTCAGTGCCGTCCACGTCTCGAACACGCTCGGTACGATCAACCCGGTCGGCGACCTCGCCGACCTCGCTCACGACCACGACGCGCTGGCGTTTATCGACGGCGCACAGTCGGCACCCACGATGCCCGTCGACGTCGAGGAGATGGGGGCAGATTTCTACGCGTTCTCGGGACACAAGATGGCCGGACCAACCGGAATCGGCTGTCTCTACGGGAGACAGGAGCTGCTCGAGGAGATGGAGCCGTTCAACTACGGCGGCGAGATGATCCGACGGGTCACGTTCGAGGACTCAACCTGGAACGAGGTGCCCTGGAAGTTCGAGGCCGGAACCCCAGCCATCGGGCAGGGAATCGCGCTGGCGGCCGCCGCCGACTACCTCGACGACATCGGGATGGAGCGCGTCGAGCGCCACGAGCGGAAACTGGCACAGTACACGCTCGAACGACTCGGCGAGTTCGACGATATCGACGTGTTCGGTCCGCCCGCGGGCGAACCCCGTGGCGGGCTCGTCGCCTTCGACGTCGAGGGTGTCCACGCCCACGACCTCTCCGAGGTGCTCAACGACTACTCCGTCGCGGTTCGCGCCGGCCACCACTGCACCCAGCCGCTCCACGACAAGTTCGGCGTGACCGCGACGGCCCGGGCATCGTTCTACATCTACAACACGAGAGCAGAGATCGACGCGCTGATCGGCGCTATCGACGACGCCCGACAGCTGTTTGCGTAGCACACCCGCCGCGTTTTTGTACCGACAGCCGGTACCCGGAGCGTGGAGCCAGCAGAGAACGGGTCATCCGGAGACGGCAGAAACGGTCTGACACGCCTCGGCGCGGGCCTCAGACCCGCGGCAGTCGCCGGTGGGGCGGGGCTGGTCGGGAGCTATCTTCTCCCGTGGGTGACCGTCACCGGTGAGACGCTCAGCCGCGGTGCCCCGGACGACATCTCCGCGCGCGAACTCGAACTCGTTCCGGAGGCTGTCGTCGTGCTCGGCCTGCTCGCCGCGGCGGTAGCACTCGTCCGTTGGACGACTCCCGCTCGGGTTGCGGTACTGCTGTTCGGCCTGGCCGGTACTGGACTCGGCCTGTTCGCGTGGTTCTTTCCGGACAGCGACGCCGACATCGTCCGCCTGGGTGGTCACGTCGGGCCACCGAGTGCGTTCGACCCGGGGATTGGCACGGTCCTGACAGTTCTGGCCGGACTGGCTGTCGTGGCCGCCGGGTTCGTCGGTGTGCTCGGCAGCCTCGCTCAGAGATAGCCAGCCGTCCACGCCCCCAACAGCCCGGCGACCACCAGCAACAGTACCGCCGCCGCCCCTGCGAGGAGAAACAGTCGCCAGGCCCCCCGTGCCGGCTCCCGCACCTTGTCCCGTTCCGTGCCGTTCCGAAGACGGCCCGTCCCCACCTCCACCGCCCCGGCGAGCACACCCCACGGCACGACCATCCCGACCACCAACTGCCCGCCGGTTGTTCCCGTCAGTGGGCCACCGGTGTACCGGGCGGCTGCTATCAGCGCGCCCACGAGCAGGAGCGCCACCGCGCTCAGCCGCGAGACCCACCGCAACGTTCCCGCGACCGACCGTAGCGGTGCCGCGTTCAGCTCCCCCCGTCGTGCCATCGGCAACACACCGAGCACGACGAACAGGACGCTCCCGGTCCACAGCCCCACGAACAGCGAGTAGACGACACACGACGTCACCTCGACCGGTTCCATGTCTGTTGGGTCGAACGACGGGGGGATACGTGTTGCTATCCGCGAAACCGCCGGCCGTCGCGGCGACGGTTACTCTCTGGTCCAGTTTTCGCGACAGTCCTCGTCACAGAACTGCACACTCCGGACCTGGTCGTCCTCGACCCAGGTGATGACACGGCGGTCCGGACGGTCGGTCAGCGGGTCCCCGCAGGTTTCACAGGCCGGTACGTCCTCGGCGTCGCGGCCCTCGTCGAGGTCCGAGGTCGGGTCCATCTGTACCCCGATTTCGGCCCGACGGTAGATAAGTTCACGCACCGCTTTCACGCACCACTCGCTGGCTCTGTGTGGCAGTGAACCCCTCGCGTGTGGTCGACACCTACTAGTGGGCGGGGTGCACAGAACCACTCGATGGCCGAACACAGGATACAGACGACCCACACCGGCAGTCTGCCGCGACCGGCGCAACTGGAGACGCTGCTCTCACAGTCGGACAGGGGCGAGCGGTTCGAGCGCGCGGTTGCGGAGGCGGTTCGCGGTGTCGTCCGCAAGCAGGCCGAGGTCGGACTCGACATCGCGAACGACGGCGAGCAGAGCCGTCTCTCCTACGCCGTCGACGTGACCGAGCGTCTCGACGGTTTCGGACAGGGGACCGTCGAGCGCGAGTGGCCGTCGGACCTCGAGGATTACCCCGAGTACGGCGAGCGGGTCGTCGGGGAGTCGGAGAACATCGGTGGGCCGGTTGCGGTCGACGATGTCGCGTACGTCGGTGCAGAGGCGCTCCGGACAGAGCTCGACCGGTTCCAGACGGCGGTCGAACAGACGGACGCCCGGTTCGATGGCCGGTTTCACACCGTCCCCTCGCCCGGGGCGGTGCTGCGGTTCACCGAGACCACCCACCACGACTCCCGGCGCGAGTACGTGTTCGACCTCGCGGACGCGCTCGCAACCGAGTACGAACTCGTCGCCGAGACCGGTGCGACCTTACAGATCGACGCACCGGACCTGCTCGCCGGGTTTACACTCACCTACAAGAACGAGTCGGTCGGGGCGTTTCGTGAGCGTGTGCAGACACACATCGAGGCGCTGAACCGTGCGGTTGCGGGTGTGCCCGACGAGCAGATCCGTCTCCACGCCTGTTGGGGCAACTACCCGGGCCCACACCACCACGATATCGACCTCACAGAGCTCGTCGACCTGTTCTACGAGGCCGACGTCGGGGGGTTACTGGTCGAGGGGGCGAACCCCCGACACGCACACGAGCATCACACCTTCGAGGAGCACCCGCTCCCGGAGGACTGGCAACTCGTCCCGGGTGTCGTCGATGTCAAGTCGAACATCGTCGAACACCCCGAGGTCGTCGCTGACCGTCTCGAACGGTTCGCGGCAGCGGTCGGTGACCCCACGCGGGTCGTGGCCGGCACCGACTGTGGGTTCGCGACCGTCGTCGACGGTGCGAACGTCGTCTACCCCGATATCGTCTGGCGGAAACTCGGCGCACTCGTCGACGGCGCCGAGTTGGCCTCGGAGCGACTCTTCGACCGGTAGAACCGGCCACGCCGCTCACCGTAGTGATACTGTGTTGGAGAAACTACACGCAGCCGACTTACAGCCGGGTGAGGTTCGTTGCCCGCGGCCCCTTTGGTGCGTCCTCTATTTCGAACTCCACGTCCTGTCCCTCTTCGAGGTCCGGGCCACCGACGTCCTCCATGTGGAAGAACACGTCTTCGTCCGCATCCTCAGTCTCGATGAAACCGTAACCGCCTGTGTCGTTGAAGAAGTCAACCGTTCCTTCTGCCATTGCACTAAGAGCAAAGACGCTCTTGCTGATAATACTTCCGGAAGTGTAACCCTCATGCTACACAATGACTATACCACCCCGTGCTCCGGGGTCCTGCCGGGTCGTCCGGGTCAAAGACCACTCCGACCCGTCTGGCTGTATCCGTCTCGACCCTGTATCCGTCACCCCGTCTCGGTCCACCAGACCCCCTGTGAGCCCCGAACAACGGCAAGATTGAATTAGGAGGGGACAGAAAGAGTAGCTATGACAGAGCTACTCGCGGAGAACCTCTCGGGTAAGGCCGTCATGGGGTCGGACGGTGCCGAGATTGGCATGCTGTACAACATCACGATGAACATCGAGACGGGACGGCTCGACGACCTCGTCGTCAAACCGGCCAACTCCTACCGCGGCGACGAGTTCCAGAGCGACGACGCCGGTCGACTCCGCATCCCCGTCCACCGGGTCCAGGCAGTCAAAGACCACATGATCGTCGAACGGTAACCCGGATGTACGTTCTCGACTCCTCCGCGTTTATTCACGAGTACCACACAGACAGCCAGGTCGCCTCCGTTCCGCTCGTACGCGAGGAACTGGAGGGTGAACACGCCTACCGGTTCGACGCCCTGGAGGGGTCGGGGATGCACATGCACATCCCCGACAGCGAGACTGTCGAACGCATCGAGCGGGCGGCCCGTGAGACCGGCGACCTCGCCGAACTCTCACGAACGGACCTCCGCCTGCTCGCCGCGACGTTCGAACTCGACGGCCGACTGGTCACCGACGACTACGCGATGCAGAATGTCGCCGAGAAGCTCGACCTCGCGCTCGAGGTCATCGCCAGGGACGGTATCGACGAGCAACGCGCCTGGCAGTTCCAGTGTGAGGGCTGTGGCCGGGAGTTCGGGGAGAACCACGACCGCTGTCCGATCTGCGGGAGCGGTCTCTCCCGGAAGAACCCCGCCTGAGCCAGTGGGTCGGCCGAACCCGACGGCTGTGGACAGCGTGTCGCCTCCCGACAGTCGGCTACTCGTGGACGGCGTCCCAGTCTTCGGCTTTCGTGCGATTGCTGCACTCGTTGCAGTGGACACGACCCATCGCGTCGACGGCGTTGTCGACAGTTTTGCAGTTCCCACAGCGGTAGCCCCAGCGCGTGTCACCACGTCTGTCGGTGTAGACAGGGTGGAACGGCCCTTTCGAACCGCGTGTGCCCGCCGTGCGGTCGACGTGGAGCGTGCGGTCGTCCGGCCCGGTGAACGCTTCCATACCCCTGTTGGTGTCCCGCGTGGGCAAACCGCTGTCGCTGTGGACCGACAGTCTCACATAGACCCCGTGACAATAGCGGCCGATGACGCAGGTCGTGGTCCCCGTTCGATACCCTCTGAGCAGACACTCGCGGGCGACGCTGTCGGAAGGAATCGATACCGCCGACGCCGAGGACGCTGCTCTCACCGTGTTACACATCGACCTCTACCAGAACGGCGGCCGTGTCACCCGGAGTATGCTCAAAGACGCCGTCGAGTCCGAGTTCGGCGCGCTGTCGGACACGCGCTACTCCGTCCGGCGCGGCCTGCTCGTCGAGGAGTCTATCCTGGAGGAGATCGCTATCCAGGGGGCCGACGTGGTCGTTATCGGCAAAAAGCAGGTGAGTCGGTGGCGTTCGATGGTCCGGCGACTCGTCGACGACCCGGACATCGAGCAGTATCTCCGCAGTGAACTCGACTGTCAGGTGGTTACAGTCCCCGGCGAGACCGCCTAACCTGTTTCACAGAAGTCACACCGGATGCCACTGGGTCTGACCCCGCGGCAGCCGACGAGCGGACGCTGGTCGTGGTTCAGCTTCTCTCGACGATACCGGGTTCGACACGGTTCTCGTCTATCTCGGTCGCGAGTCGGTCGCGGAACTGCTCGACCGGGAGTCCCGAGAGCTGCTCCTCGAAACGGTCTCGCACGGAGACAGTTTCGTTCTCGACCTCGTCGTCACCGACAATCAGCATGTACGGCACCCGGTCGTCGTGGGCGGCCTGTATCTTCTTTCCCACCGTCCACGAGCGGTCCTCGATGGTGACCCGGAACGCCGAGAGCTCACGGTTCTGCAGGCGCTTCGCGTAGCCGAGATTGTCGTCGGAGACCGGCAGGATACGCACCTGCTCGGGTGCCAGCCACGGCGGGAAGTTCCCGTTGAAGTGCTCGATAATGACCCCCATGAACCGCTCGAAACTCCCCAGTAGTGCCCGGTGGACCATCACCGGCTGGTGGTCCCGATTGTCCTCGCCGACGTAGCTCAGACCAAGTCGCTCGGGGATGTTGAAGTCCAGTTGGACGGTCCCGATTGTCCACTCCCGGCCGAGCGCGTCCCGGGCGTCGAGCCCGATCTTCGGCCCGTAGAACGCCGCCTCGCCGGACTCGACGTCGTACTCCAGCCCGAGTGTCTCCAGTGAGTCACGCAGCCCCCGGGTGGCCTGCTCCCAGATGTCCTCACCCCCGACCGCGTCGTCGCCCTTTGTTTCGAGCTTGTACAGCACCTCCAGGTCGAACAGATCGTAGATCTCCTCGATAATCTCGAGCGTGTCGGTCACCTCGGCGGTGATCTGGTCGGGCCTGATAAACGCGTGGCCGTCGTCCTGGGTGAGCCCACGCACCCGGAGCAGCCCCGAGAGCTCGCCCGACTGCTCGTTGCGGTAGACCGTGCCGAACTCCGAGAACCGCACCGGCAGGTCCCGGTATGAGTACTGCCCCTCGCTGTAGATGTGGGCGTGGTTCGCACAGTTCATCGGTTTCAGACCGTACTCGGTGTCGTCTTGCTCCCAGGCGAACATCTCACCCTCCTGCTTGAACGCCTCGTAGTGACCGGTTGGTTTCCAGAGGTCGGCCTTGTTCAGCTCCGGTGTTCGGACCTCCTCGTAGCCGAGGTCGTTGTTTTTCTCCCGGATGTACTCCTCGAGCTCCCGGCGCACCCGCATCCCGTTGGGGTGGTAGTGTGCACAGCCCGGTGAGTGGGCCGGCACCGAGAACAGGTCCATCTCGCGGCCGAGTTTGCGGTGGTCTCGCTCCTGTGCCTGCTCGCGGCGCTCGAGATACGCCTCTAGCTCACTCTCGGACTCGAAGGCGGTCCCGTAGACGCGGGTGAGCTGGTCGTTTTCTTCGTCGCCGCGCCAGTAGGCTGCGGACTGTTCGAGGAGCGTGATCGCCCCTATCTCGCCCGTCGACTCGGCGTGTGGCCCCTCACAGAGGTCCCGCCAGCCGTCCTGCACGTAGAACGAGACGGGGTCCTCACCGGCAGCCTCAGTCTCGAGGATGTCTCGTTTGTACGGGTTGTCATCGTAGGTCTCGAACGCCTCCGCCCGCGAACACTCGACGCGCTCCAGCGCGTAGTCGGCCGCGACAATCTCGGTCATCTCCGCCTCGATCGCGTCGAGGTCCGCCGCGTCGAGGTCGACGTTTGCCACGTCGTAGTAGAACCCGTCGTCTGTCGGCGGCCCGATCGCGAGCTCCGCTTCCGGGTGGAGCCGCTGGAGTGCCTGAGCGAACACGTGTGCGCCAGTGTGGCGCAGTACCTGTCGGTACTCGTCGCTGTCGGGGGTGACAATCTCGATCTCGCAGTCCTCGGTCAGCGGTGTGACCTTGTCGACGAGCTCTCCGTCGACCAGTCCCGCGACTGTGTCCCGGCCGAGTCCGGGACCGATCTCGTGGGCGACATCCTCGACGGTTGCGCCGCGCTCTACCTCCATCGCCGAGCCGTCCGGCAGGACGACAGTGATGCTCTCAGACATGGGAGCTCTCTCGACTGTGGCGGACCGTGGCTGTTGCTGGGCGACTCCAGCTCCAGCAGAACTGGCAGGCGTCTCTCAGGGTCGCGATGTAAAACGGACACCTACCATTGTGGCCGTACGTATCGCGTTAGCGCAAAAAAAGATTGCGCTACCCATCTGGTGATGTCTGGTGAGCAACGGCTCCGTCGTCGACGGCCCGACCCGCCGCCCGAATCTGGTCGACCAACCGCTGGTAGGCGTCACTCTCTCTCCGTTCGACCTGGGTGGTCTCTCTGTCGAGCAGCTCTCGCTTCGCAACGAGAGCCTGGTACCGGCGGTGCTGTTCGTCGTCGACAGGCCGGTCACGCAGCGTCTCGACTGTCGCCTCGAACTCGTCGCGTCTCACCGGCTTTCTCAGGTACGCGTCGAAGTCCACGTCCACGAGGCCAAAGTCCGGTTCGACCCCCGTCATCAACACGACGGCACAGCCGATTTTGCGCTCCCGGATCTCCGCAGTTATCTCCTCGCCGTCGACTGTCGGCATCCGCCGGTCCAGAAAGGCGATGTCGACCGTCTCGTCGAGCAACTCGAGCGCCTCCGGCCCGCTGCTTGCCGCTCGCACCTCGTGTTCTCCCTGCACCCATACCCCGTACAGCTCTACTACCCCCGGCTCGTCGTCGGCAATCAGTATCGTGAGTGGTTCGTCTGTCATCGGTTCTACCTACCCCGGCTCGAACCCACCGTCGCCCGTGTGCTCGAACCTCGCGTACATTCCGATTGAGCGACCCCGGATATAATACTACCGACTGTTTTCGACGACGACTGACCCCACCATCGCCTCTGCGCCTCCACCGGCCAACTGCGGTTCGGACTCACGCGGGATATCGGTGGCTCACGAGGGTGTTCGCCACAGAGTAGCGGGAGGTGGATTCGAGCAACGCCCGTTACACTCCTTGCGGTCGCTTCACGGTCTCGTTCAAATCCACGCGGGATATCAGTGGCTCACGAGGGTGTTCGCCACAGAGTAGCGGGAGGTGGATTTGAACCACCGGTCTGCGGGTTATGAGCCCGCCGGAATCTCCTGGCTATCCCATCCCGCTACTGATGTGTAATCCGGAGTCCTTCTTAACGATTGTGTTCTCGCCGTCTGTCGGTCTCGACGTGCTCACAGCCTCCGTCGACCCGCTCCAACAACCCGCGGTCGTCGACCGGCCGTGATACGTTTTTCGTACTGACACATGTGCGCTCAACTCGTGTCTGTGCAGACCGCCGCGCTCCGGCCAGGACCGGCCACAGCGACCCCCGGTGCGAGTTTTTAGGTGAGCTTAAAAACCTGGGGAGCGTCCGACACGACATGCTCGGTGCCGCCGCGTCCGACCGGTCCCGCGCCCGGCGAGCGACGGTCCTCCTCGGTACGGCCCTGGTGCTGACCGCAGGTGGTGTGGTCGCCGCCGGGCGTCTCGACCTGTCGCGTGTCCTCGCGGTGATCCGGACGGCCGACCCAGGACTGCTCGCACTCGCCGTGGTTGGTTATCTGCTCTCCTGGCCGCTCCGTGGCCGCCGGTACGGCACACTGCTCGGGGCGACCGGCCACCGGTGTCGCGTCGGCTTTCTCACCGCCGCCGTGTTCGTGAGCCAGGCGACGAACCTCGTTGTGCCGGCCCGGGCCGGTGACGGCGCTCGGGCGTACCTGCTCAACACGCGCCGGGATGTTCCCTACGCGACGGGTGCCGCGTCACTCGCCGTGGAGCGTCTGTTCGACCTGCTCGCGCTCGCGGCACTCGGGGCGGTGGCGCTCGCCTGGGTCACCCTCGGCGGTGGTGCTATCGGGACCGACAGCCGGTTTCTCACTGGGGCCGTCGGTGTCGCCGTTGCCGGACTGCTCGGGGCGGCCGTGACGGCGGCGCTCGCCCGACGGGACTGGCACCCCGGCCCGGCCCTCCGACGGCGTGTCGACCACCCCCGTGCCCGGGCGCTCGTCGACGCCGTAATCCAGTTCGGTGCCGACCTGCGGGTGGTCGCCACCGACCCACGTGTGCTCGGACGGGTCGCCGCCGACAGCCTCGCCGTCTGGACTCTCGACGTGCTGACCGCGGTGCTGGTGCTCGCGGCTCTCGTCGACGGCGGCACCCTCTCGACACCTGCAGTCGTGGCCGTCGGTGCGCTGGCCGTGACCGTCGGCAACCTCGCGAAGGTACTCCCGTTGTCCCAGGGTGGTATCGGGCTCTACGAGGCGGCGTTCACCGCGCTCGTGGTCGCTGTCTCGCCTGTCGGCGGTGCCACGGCGCTCGCGGCCGCCGTTCTCGACCACGCCCTGAAGAACCTCGTCACGCTCGCCGGCGGCGGTGTGGCCGCACTCGCTCTGAACGTCTCGCCCCGGAGTGCCCGTGGACAACCTGCGGACACCGACCCGTAGACTTTTTAGGCCAGCCTAAAATAACGTGGACATGAGCAATCAGACCGGGTGTGGCCCGGATATCTGTGTCGTCGTCCCGACAATACGGGAGTACGACTGCGTGCGCGCCTACGTCGAGAACGCCCGCGAGCACGGGTTCGACACCTCGCGGCTGTTCGTCCTGCTGGTGACCGAGGAGTTCTGTGAGACAGAGCAGATGCGCGCGATGCTGTCGGAACTGGCCGTCGAGGGTGCGGTGTTCGACGGCCCGCGCCGCGAAGCGTGGTACGCCGACAGGGGCGTCGAGAGCTACAGTCACGTCGTGCCGGCGGCCAGTCACGCCGAGACCAGTTTCGGCCTGCTGTACATGTGGGCGAACCCCGCGTTCGAGTACGGTGTGTTCATCGACGACGACACGCTCCCGCGGGCGGGGGATTTCTTCGGGCGACACCTGTCGAATCTCGCCCACGAGGGGCCCGTCGAGTCGGTCGCCTCCGACGAGCAGTGGGTGAACGTGCTGTACCAGGCGGCCGACGAACACGGGCTGTACCCGCGTGGCTACCCCTACTCGGCGATGGACGAGACGGTCACGACCGACACCGCCCGTCTCGACCACGGTGACGTGGTCGCCTCGCAGGGGCTGTGGACGAACGTGCCGGACTTGGACGCGGTCCGCATCCTGATGGACGGCGATCTCGAGGGACAGGCACAGACCCGCACCGAGGCCGACCAGTTCGAACAGGACTTTGTCGCCGCGCCGGACAACTACCTCACTGTCTGCTCGATGAACTTGGCCTTTCGTCGGGAGATAATCCCCGCGTTCTACCAGCTCCCGATGGACGACAACGAGTGGTCGGTCGGCCGGTTCGACGATATCTGGAGCGGTGTGTTCCTCAAGCGGGCCTGTGACGTGCTCGGAAAACAGATCTACAACGGCCGGCCGCTCTGTGAGCACAACAAGGCACCCCGGTCGACGTTCGACGACCTCCACAACGAGGTGGCGGGGCTCGAACTCAACGAGCACATCTGGCGGCTAGTCGACGACGCCGGTGCCGACGCGGAGAGCTACGCGGCGGTCTACCGTTCGATGGCCGACGCGCTGCTCGCGGCAGACCCCGAGACATACCGCAACGGCGGCTTTCTCCACCACGTCGGCTCCTACATGCACGACTGGCTGGACTGCCTTGCCGCGCTCCGGCGTATCCCGACGCCGACCGCTGAACCGACAGATATAACTTCAGTTTAGGCTAGCCTAAAATATGGAGAGAACCAACACGACAGCCGGTCGGGCCCCGCGCAGGCGGGAGTTACTGGCCGGTGCGGCGGCGCTCGGTGTGACGGGGCTCGCGGGCTGTCTCGGCTTTATCGAGGGCGACGACCCGGAGGCAGGGCTCATCGGCTCGGGCCGGGCCGGCCGACCGGAGCCCGGTGGTACCACGATCCAGGAGCTACCGGACCTGAGTGGCCAGTTGACGGTGTACTCGGGTCGGAATCAGTTTCTCGTCGGGGCGGTCGAGGAACACCTCAATGCGACCTACGACGACCTTGACTTAGATATGCGCTACGCCGGGTCGACGGAACACGTGAACACGATTCTCACTGAGGGGTCGGGGACCCCTGCCGACGTGTTCTTCTCGGTCAACGCGGGGTCACTCGGTGTGCTGGCAGACCGGGGCCGCACCCGGACTCTGTCCGAGGGGGTGCGCTCGACGGCGGCGGAGAGCTTCCGGACCGAGGAGTGGGTCGGCACCTCCGGTCGGGTCCGTACGGTCCCGTACAACACCGAAACCTACGACGAGGCCGACCTCCCCGACGATATCCTCGCCTACGAAGGGTTCGACGGGCAACTCGGCTGGGCCCCTTCCTACGGTTCGTGTCAAGCGTTTATTACTTCGATGCGGATACTGGAGGGTGACGACCGAACCCGGCAGTGGGTCGAGTCCGTTGTCGACAACGGTATCGAGCCCTACAACGACGAGTTCGCGGTCGCTCAGGCGGTTGCAGACGGTGCGCTCGACGCCGGGTTCACCAACCACTACTACATCCAGCGGGTGCTCGACGGGAGCCCGGACGCCCCTATCGACACTGCGTTCACCGCCGGTGACGCCGGTGCCACGTTCAACGTCGCCGGCGCGGCGGTCGTCGACCAGGCAGACGACCCGTCGCTTGCGGAGAACTTCATCCGGCACCTGCTCTCGGCGGAGGTTCAGGAGTACTTTGCCGTCGAGACGTTCGAGTACCCGGCCATCCCCGCGGTCGAACCGGTCGGGGAGCTCCCGACCGTCGACGAACTCGCGCTACCCGAGATCGACCTGACGGCGCTGTCGGACCTCGAGGCGACGGTCGACCTGATGCGCGACGCCGGTGCACAGCTCTGACCGGCGGTGACCCCTCTCGACCGACTCCAGACCGTGCTCGACCGCGTTCGTGGCCGACTCCACCCGTCGGCCTACCCGCGTGAACACCTACTGGCGGCGTTCGTCGCAGTTCTGGCCGGTGTCGCGGTTGTTCTCGTCTCGACAGAGCTGTTTCCCTATCACTCCTCGAACCACGACGAGGGGGTCTACCTCCAGCAGGCCGCGATGCTGCTCGAGGGGCAGTTCCAGCTGTTTCCGGGCGAATTGACCGACGCGGTCCGGCCGTGGTTCTTCGTCGCCGAGGAGGGCCGACTGTATCCAAAGTACCAGCCGCTCCCGGCAGGGCTGTACGCGGCTGCGATTGCACTCGTTGGCGAGCCCCGGGTAGCACTCGGGGCCGTCACGACGGGCAACGTGGCACTCGTGTACGCACTCGGCGCGATGGCGTTCGACCGCCGGGTGGGGCTGCTCGCGGCCGCCGGTTTCGCCACCGCGCCGATGACACTCGTTACCTCCTCCGTGTTCCTGCCGTACGCGCCGACCACGCTCTGTACCCTCGGGTTCGCCGTCGCGTACCTGCACGCCCACCGCACCGGTCGGCGTCTGAGCGCCCTCCTCGCGGGCGGGGCTATCGGTCTCGGCTTTCTCATGCGACCGTACACCGCGTTGCTCTTTGCACTCCCCTTTCTCGCTCACGCCGGGTCGGAGCTGTGGACGGTGCTTCGTGAAGAGGCGGGCCCGGCCGCCCTGCTCGCCGCGCCCGCTCTCCACCGACAGGCGGCCACCGCCGCTGTCGGGCTCGTGTTCGTCGCGCTCACGCTCACGTACAACGCCGCCGTCACCGGCTCCGCGCTCACTTTCCCCTACGAGGCGTTTGCTCCCCGAGACGGGCCGGGGCTCGGCCGTCGTCGCATCCTCGATTACTCCGTCGACTACTCGCTGCCGGTCGCGGTCCGGTCCAATCTCTGGGTGCTGTGGTATCTCCTGACCCGCTGGGGACCCGCCGGTGCGCTCGGCACCGCGCTCGCCGCCGTCGGCCTCGTGGGGAGCACCCGCGCTCGCCGTCTCCTGCCGGGCCGGCTGTCGGGTGGGCTCCCCGTGAGCTCCGGTGGCGGGACTGCCCGCCTGTTACTCGGCGGCCTCTTCGTGACTGTCCCCGCCGGAAACCTCCTGTTCTGGGGCAATCACAACATCCTCGCGACCCCGGGTGACCCGACCGACGGACTGCTCGGTCAGTTCGGCCCGTTCTACCACTTCGACCTGCTCGCCCCGCTTGCGGTGTTCGGTGCCGCAGGTGCACTCGCCCTCTGGCGGGCCCGCGGTGCCGTCACCGGTCGCGCGAGCGGGCGACTGCCCGACTCTGTGACCCCGCCCGCGGGACTGGGACGGGTCGTACTCGCGGTGGTGCTCTCCTGTCTGCTGGTCGGGGCGAGTGCCACCCTCGTCGTCGGCCCGCTCGAACGCAACGCCGCACACACCGCCACCTACGAGGACGCCTACGAGCCGTTCGAGACAGCCGAGTTCGACGACGCACTCGTCTTTCTCCCGACGCCGTACGGCGACTGGCTCAACCACCCGTTCCAGTACCTCCGAAACGACCCCGGGTTCGACGGCGACGTGGTCTACGTCACGGACCGTGGCCCGCCCGGGAACTTCGAGATGTTCGACACCTACCCCGACCGGACACACTACCGCTACACCTACCGGGGTGAGTGGACGGCAGACCCGGCCGAGCGGGAGGTGACCCCACTGCTGGAGGAGCTCTCCCTCCGGGCGGCCCCCCGCCTCGACGGTGAGACCACCGTCGGTGTTCCCGAGCGGGTGACCGGCGCGCGGGTCCGCGTCGAGACCGACGCCGGCGTGACCACCCACCAGGTCACCGACCCGAGTGACAGTATCGATATCGAGTGGAGCCTCGACGGCGGCGGTGCGCGGCTCGCAGCCGTCGACGACACACCGGTCGGGGCGCGCGTCCCGACCGACCGGGTCGACGAACTCGTCGTGCTCGTCCGTCTGATCGGACCGACCGGTGACAGTCTGACCTACCGCCAGGCAACAGCTGTCCGCACGACCGGTGACGGTGTCGAGGCGGTCTGGCCCCCGGAGCGCACCGTCTGTGCGCTGGTCGACGACTGCGGCTACGAGGGCACGTATCTCCCTGACCGACCCAGTCCCTACAACGGGGTCTCGTTCGAGACGACGCTGACAGCGGCCAACGAGACGCGGTCCGCGAGCGGCTGAGGCCCGCTGTCGCGACACCCCGGACCCGCCGTCGAAAACCCGCGTGGGACACCGAGTACCGCCGTACCCGACCGCCGGGCTCACCACCCGGACCGGGCGTGTCGCCTACCCGGCTCGGCGGAGTCGCTCCGCGAGCCCGACCCGGAGAACCGAGGTCGCGATCGCGACCCCACCTGTGAGCGGGTCGAGCTTCGACTCGCCAGCCCGTTCGCGGTACGCGATGGGGAGTTCGCGCACGTCGTAGCCACGCATCACCGGCCGCATGAGCAACTCCGCCGAGAGACCGGTGTTTTCCGTCCATTCGATCGCCTCGACAACCGACCGACGGTAGGCCCGCATCCCGGTCGTGGTGTCGTGAACCCGCCGTCCCATCAGCGCACTCGCCGCCGCCGCGAACAGCCGGTTACCCAGCCTGTTGAACGCCGGCATCGCCTCCGCCCCGTGGTAGAGGCGGTCGCCGCTGACCACGTCGTACCCCTCGTTTATGAGGTCGAGAAACTCGGGTAGCTGCTCCATCGGGTAGGTGTCGTCACAGTCTGTCGTGACCACCACCGGCCGGTCGGGGGTGCGTAGTGCCGTCTCCACCGCCACCCCGTACCCCTGTGGCTCTTGCTCGACGACGCGAGCGCCGTGTGCCCGGGCGAGCGCCGGAGTCCGGTCGGTCGACCCGTCGACACAGACCACCTCCGCCTGCCCGTCTGTCACCCGCTCGATGTCTGAGAGCACTGTCTCGATGGCCGCCGCCTCGTTGTACGTCCCCATCACCACACTCACGTCCGCGAAAGTAAACGCCTGCCCGTCGCCGGCGTCCTCCCTGCTCGCCGGGTCGATTGTCCCGCCGCCGTCGCTCGTCGGCTCGGTGGCTCCGCTCTCTGCCTGGTCTCGTTGCTCCTCTCGACTCTGGCCCATGTGCCTGTTTCTTTGCTCGCGCAGTTAATATTTTAGGTCGGCCTAAAAACTGTCGCCGGTGAGCGCCGCGTCGACGGCGTCGGCGGTCCGGAGTGCGAGTGCGGCGATGGTGAGTGTGGGGTTCGTCGCCCCGCCGGTCGGGAACACACTGCTCGATGCGATCCAGCAGTTCTCCAGGTCGTGGGTCCGGCAGGCCGGGTCGACGACACTGTGCTCGGGGTCGGTACCCATCCGCGTCGTCCCCATATGGTGGTACGCGGGACCGGTGTCCTCGGGACCGACTGTCCAGGTTATCTCGGCGCCCAGCGTCTCGAGAATCTCCCGCTGGCGCTCGTTTGCCCGCTCGATTGTCGCGAGCGCCCGGTCGCCGACCGTCCAGTGGACGTCCGGAACGGGGTTGCCGTGCTCGTCGGTCTGTTCCGGGTCCAGACCGACGTAGCTGTCCGGGCGTGGCAGTTGCTCAACGAGAGCGCCGATGGCGACGTGGTTCCCGTAGGCAGAACGGACCCGACCCAGCAGGTCGTCGCCCCAGTCGTCGCCGGTGAGTGCCAGTTCGACCGGTGACGGGCCGGCGTAGTTGAAAAACTCGAGTTTGAACGGCCCGACGTCTGCGTCGGCCTCGTCGTAGAACTGGTGGGACTCGCTGGTGAGAAAGCCGACGTGGTTCTGTCGGGTCGGCTCGTCGAGGACACCCCCGACACCGGCAAACAGGTGATCGAAGAAGTACGACCCGACCCGGCCGCTGGTGTTTGCCAGCCCGTCGGGGTACTGCTCGGAGGCGGACAACAGGAGCAGGCGGGCTGTCTCGACCCCGCCACAGGCGAGTACGAACACGTCGGCCGACTGGCGGTGCTCGCCGTCGGGGGTGGCGTAGACCGCAGCTTCGACCCGGTCGGAGCCGTGTTCGAGCCGCTGGACCTGTGCCCGGTCGATAACAGTCACGCCCTGCTCCTCTGCGCGTTCGACGTGGACGGTGGCGTCGTACTTCGCGCCGGAGGGACAGACCGGCTGGCAGGTCCCGTAGCCGACGCAGGCGCTCCGCCCCTCGTAGGACTCGGAGGCGCGGGCGTTCGGCACCGAGTGCATCGCGATGCCGAGTTCGTCACAGGCCTCGGCGAACAGCGAGTCGCTGTAGGAGGGTTCGAACGCGGGCATCGGGTGGGGCTGGTCCCGTGGCGGCCCAAAGGGGTTGTCGTTCGCGCCGGCCACACCCAGCTCTGTCTCCGCCGCGGCGTAGTACGGCCTGAGGTCGTCGTAGCCGATGGGCCAGTCCGGGCCGACACCCCGGGTGCTTCCCGAGCGGAAGTCGTCCTCGTGGAGGCGCATCACCATCCCCTGCCAGTGGAGTGTCGACCCGCCGATACCCTTTACGCGGGCGTGGTTCAAAGGGTAGAACCACTCTCCCGAGGCCGAGTACGCGTCCCGGTCACCCCCACCGTCCCACACGTCCGGCCGGTCGTAGGCCGGCCGGATCGCCCGCTCCTGTCGGCGCAGTCGGTCGGCTGGGTCGAACCGCGGGCCGGCGTCCAGCACCACCACCTCGTGCTCACCGGCGAGGCGGTCTGCGACGAGCGCCCCCGCCGGCCCGGCCCCGACCACACAGACATCCACACCGGTGACCGGTGACCGGTCGCGGTCTGTCTCTCTCGTTGCCCCGGTGCTCATCGTGGCCCCCGCTGGTAGCTCTCGACCCCGCCGGGGTGTCCCTGCGGGTTCTCGATACCGACCAGTTCGCCCCCTGTCGGTGACGTGTACAGCGCGAGCAACAGTTCGTTGACCACGTAGTAGCGCACCCGCTCGGCGTCGGTCCCGTCGGGGTCCGACTCGGCGGTGTCTGCCCCGACCTCCCCGAGCAGGCGTTCACGCGTCTCCGGCGGGAGTTCGGCCACCCGGTCGCCGTGCCAGCGCTCGGCCAGGTCGTCGAGTGTCGCCACGGCCGCCCGGAGCCCGCTCGCGTGTGGCTCTGTCGACAGCCGCGAACCGACAAAGGCCGTGACGAACGTCTCCACCCCCGAGAGCTCGCCCGGGTAGACCACCTCCGCAACGGCGACCAGCGCCCCCTGGACCCGCTCGTCGTCGGGTAGCTCCGGCTCTCTGGGGTCGCCGTTCTCCCCGACACGCTCGGAGACGGCCACTGTGGCCCCTCCTCCAGCGATGGCGGCGAGGGCGGCGACCGCGTCGCGTCGCGTCAGCTCCATGGATGTTTTAGGGAAACCTAAATTCTTATATCCGTCGGAGCGCCACCGTCGTGTACGGGGTCGAACAGTGACAGAGCAGGAGGTGGTCGAACCGGAGGAAACCGGGCGGGCAGTTCCGGTCGGGCTGTCGCTCGTGAGCGGTGCGATCGCGGCGGCGATGGTGTTTCCGCTCCTCTGGCTGTTTATCCGGGTCCAAGACGTCGAACTCGCCCGCGCGCTCGAACTGACTGCCAGCCCGGAGACGCTCGACATCCTGCTCAACAGTCTCCTGTTGATGGGGCTGGTCACCGGTTTCTCTATCCTGCTCGGCGTGCCGCTTGCGTATCTGACCGTCCGGACGAACCTCCCGTTTCGACGGTTCTGGACGGTCGTGGCGGCGCTTCCGCTGGTGATTCCGAGCTACGTCGGCGCGTTCGCGCTGGTCTCGGCGTTTGGCCCGAGCGGCGAGTTCGAGTCTCTACTCGCACCACTCGGTGTCGAGCGGGTGCCGGAGATATACGGCCTCCCGGGGGCGACACTCGCTATCACCCTCTACACGTACCCGTACGTCTATCTCACGACCCGGGCGGCGCTGCTCACCTTCGACGACCGGCTCGTCGAGGCGTCACAGACGCTCAATCAGGGCCGGCTGCGGACGGTTCGCCGGGTGATACTCCCGCAGGTTCGACCGGCGGTCGCCGCGGGTGCGTTGCTGGCTGCACTGTATGCCCTCTCCGACTTCGGGACCCCTGCGATCATGCGGCTCCCGGTGTTCACCCGTCAGATCTACGTCGAGAACCAGCAGTTCGGCAGCGACTACGCGGCGTTGCTCTCGCTGGAACTGCTCGCGGTGGTGCTCGTGGTGCTCGCCCTGGAGTGGCGCGTTCGCTCGAACCGAACTGTCAGTGGCGGCACCACCGGAACAGAAAACCGGGTCGACCTCGGGCTGTGGCGGTGGCCGGCGATGCTGGTTCCGGCGACGGTGGCGACGGCGGCGCTCGCGGTACCGAGTTGGATTCTTCTCCTGTGGGTGCGCAACGCCGGCGAGGGCTACCGACCGAACGAGAGCTTCGAGTGGATACAGGTGGTCAACTCGGTGGGTATCGCGGCCGCGGCGGCCGTTGTCGCGGCGCTGCTCGCGCTCCCGGTCGCGTACTTCGCCGCCAACCACGAGAGCCGGCTGGCGCTGGTGTTCGAGCGGCTCACGTACGTCGGCTTTGCCGTTCCCGGGGTCGTGCTGGGGCTCGCGCTCGTGTACTTCGGGACCGGTTTCGACGGCGCGGCCGGCGACGCCCTGCCCGCCGTCTACCAGACGGTTCCGCTTCTCGTGTTCGCGTACGTGGTCCGGTTTCTCCCCCAGGCGGTTGGCTCCGCCCGTACCTCTCTGCTCCAGGTCGACCCACACCTCGTCGAGGCCGGCCGCGTGCTCGGTGAGACCTCACTGGGTGCGTTCCGCCGCGTGACACTCCCGCTGGTTCGCTCCGGTATCGTCGCCGGTGCCGCACTCGTCTTTCTCACCACGATGAAAGAGCTCCCGGTGACCATCATCCTCCGCCCCACCGGGTTCGAGACCATCGTCACCCAGATCTGGGACGCACAGAACAGCGGCCTCTACCAGTACGCGGCGGTGCCGGCGCTGCTCTTGCTCCTGATATCGGGGCTGTCGATGCTGGTCATTCTGGCACAGGAACGCCGGGGGCTCTGAACCCGGCTCCGGACCCGGTGTTCTCACGGGTCGGGACAGCGCGGGTACCACGCCGAACAGGTCGTCTTCGCGGTGTCGGACGACGGCTGGCGGGTGAGTGTGGCCACTGCCGCGTGCGGGAGCGACCGGCGCGTCGCGAGGAGTACGAGCAACGCAAGCGGGCGGCCACAGACGGCACAGACGAGCTCTGCACGGACAGTCACGCCAACTCCGAGTTCGTGGACCGACTCCTCCGGACGGCCCGTGACCTCGACCGGTCGTTCGGGTTCGAGCTCCCCGTCTCACCGCCCCCGAACGCGCCGAGACAGCTCGTCTGGCCTGCCCGAGAGCTCCGCTCAGCGTTTGCGTGTTCTCTCGATCAACCCCGAGACCGCCGCGAGTTCGTCCGCGTTGACCGTGTGACCCATCCCCTCGTAGAGGCGAACGTCGACGTCCGCGCCGAGTTCGTCGAACACCGTCGCGGTCTCGCGGACCCGCTCGGCGGGGATGTGTGGGTCCGTATCGCTGCAGCCGAGAAAAACGGGGGTCCCCGACAGACTGCCGTCGTAGCTGTCACGGCCGACGGACTCGCCGATGAGACCGCCCGACAGGGCCGCCAGCCCTCCGTACCGCCGGGGGTTACCGGCGACGAAGTCGCTGGCGAGACAGCCACCCTGCGAGAACCCGACCAGCACCACCCGCCCGGGGTCCAGACCCGCGTCGCCGGCCCGCTCGACCAGTTCGTCGAGACGTGCAAGCCCCGAGGAACGACCGGGTTCGTTTCTGTCGACCGGTTCGAGAAACGAGTTCGGGTACCAGGTGCGGCGCGCGGCCTGCGGTGCGAGGTACGCAACCCCGTCGGGGAGCTCCGTCGCCATCCCGAGCATCCCGCGGGCGGTCGCCCCCCGGCCGTGGACGAGCACGACAGCGGCCGACGCCCCGTCGAGTGACGTCCCGGCGGTTACCGTCTGTTCACCCTGGTGTGGTCCGGTCACGCCGACCACCCCGGCGGTGTCGTCTGCCGGCATCCGTGCCCGACCCGCGGCGAGGCTCGACCGGTTGTCCGGAGACGGCCTGGGCCTGTTGTGGCCGGTCCGGTCGACACGACGCCTCCCCGACGGTGGCCTGTTCTGCCGTCCATACGCCCGGTACGGGCCGACGGAGTAAATCGTTCCCGGCGTCGCCCGGTCACAGCACGGCCGTTGCGAGCGCGAACGCCCCGTAGCTGAGGGCAAAGGCCCCGACCAGCGAGGCGACCCACGCGAGCACGGTGTAGCCGAGTTTGGCCGCGCTGACCTCGCCGTCGCCGCCGGCCGCCGCGTAACCGCTACCGACGATCGCCGAGACGATAATCTGGTTGAACGAGACGGGGATACCAAAGAAGACAGCCGTCTGTGCGAGCGCGAACGAGGGGATGAGTGCGGCGATAGAGCGCCGTGGGCCGAGTGCGGAGTAGTCCTGTGAGAGTGCTTTTATCATCCGTGGTGCACCGGTCCAGGAGCCGACCAGCAGCCCCAGACCGCCGCCGACCAGCAGCGCGACCAGCGGAACGTCGACCCCGTCGAACAGCGGGACGAGCGGGCCGATGGCGAGCCCGACCTGGCTGCCGCCGGCCGAGAACGCCACCAGTCCACCGAGTACCAGCAGAAACCGCCGCTGTGTCCGTTCGGGGTGTTGTCTCGCCCGGGTGACCAGCACCGCAGCGACGAGCAGTGCGACCGCAAGCGACGTGCCGGCGTACGCGACCGCCCCGCCTCCGAGCCGTGCCGTCACCACCCGCGAGAGCGATGCCTGGGCGCTCCCCGACGCGAGAAAGACGAACTGCACGTTGCCGAGTACGAGACCGACTACCCCGCCGAGCACGCCGAGCGTGCGCAGTGTCGAGCGTGCCTCGCTCCGGAGCAGACGCGCGGTCACGTACGCCGCGCCACCGCCGACAAACGGTGTTCCGATCCAGAGTGCACCGATCTCGCTGTACTTCTCCCAGGCCGGGCCGCCGCCCATCGCCAAGCCGACACCGATGACCGCACCGGTCACGGTGAACGCCGTCGCGATTGGATAGCCGGTGAAGATACCGACCGCGACAAGCGACGCCGCGATGACGAGCGCGATTGCGGCCGCCCCGCCGGAGAGTGTCTCGCCGGTCACCAGTTCGGTCCCGACGGCCTCGGTGACGTTCCCACCCTGTAACACCGCCCCGAGCAGGCCGAGCACGCCGACCAGAAACCCCGCCCGCATTATCGAGATGGCGTTCGCCCCGACCGCCGGCGCGAACGGGGTCGACCCCGAGGAGCCGGCACCTATCGTCCAGGCCATGAACACGCTCGCGAGTGCGGCAACGAGAAGTGTCACCAACCCCGTCGTCACGACCATCTACACCGGCTTCCGTGTCCCCAGTCAAGAGGATACCGGTTCCACCTTCCCCCCGGCGAGCGACCCGGAGTGTGGGCTGGCGGCCACTCCCGGCCCCACTCGACCGACAGTGGCAGGTACGCGGAAACTGCCCACTGGTTCTCGTGGGTGCACTCGCCACGGCCGCCCGGTTCCCCCCCGACCGGCAACACACCGCCCGGCGGTGACCTGGGGGGTGGCGTACCAGGTCGTGAGGCGGTCGACACCGTTGGCCGCCGCGACGGGGGCACTCACTCGTCGAACTGGCGTGGTGGCGGGCCGACACCAGGGTTTAAATCCGGTGACTGGGCCAGTCAGACCCGTGCTGGACCTTCGGGAGCGGTTCCTCGGCTCGGCCGGTGCGGGCCGCTGTGGCTGTGAGCTGTGTTTCGACGGTGAGGTGCTGACCGTCGACGCGGCCGACTGTCCGGGAGGGGGCCGGCTAGCCGAGGAGTCTGACTGCCGGGCGACGGTCGTTGAGGCCCTGACCGAGCGCGATGCGACGACTGTCCGGGTCGAGACAGTCGGTGTCGAGCGCCGCTACGAGGACGACGCCGCGGCGCTGTTGACAGCGGCAGGCCGGTTCGCCGAGCGTGCGGTGTTTCGGGACGAACGACTCGCCGAGCGGGCCCGAACCGACCCGCTGGCCGCCGCCCGCGAGGCGACCGGGCGCGCCGACGCCGTCGCCGATATCGCCGCCGAGACCGGGCTGGCAGAGCTAGCTGCCCGCGCGAGCGGCTACGAGACCGCGCTGGCGGCCTCCGAGGGACCGACGGTGAGCCGCTGGCGGGTCGAACAGCTGCCGCCACCGGACGCGGAGCTGTCTGCCGTTCGCGAGCTCTCCACCGGTGCGACGGTCCGTCGGTACGGCCGGAACGGACCGGACCGCTACCAGCTCACCCCAGTCGAGAGCAGCCTCGACACGGCCGCACTGTCGACGCTCGCGGCGGCCTACGAGCGACTCGCGACCGGCGATATCGGCGGCGAACGGGCTCCGGACCGCGCTGTGCGTGCCGCCGTCGACGACTCCGGGACGGCTACGACCCCGGTCGAGCGGGTCGCTGCGGTGCTCGCGAAACACACCCGCGGGTACGGGCTTCTCTCTGACCTGTTCGCAGACCCGGAGCTGTCCGACGTGTTCGTCACTGCACCGGCGACCGACAACAAGCTCCGCGTCACGGTGGCCGGCGAGACGCTGGTGACCAATATCCGACCGACGACACGGGCACTCGAGGGGCTCTCCTCGCGGTTCCGCCGTGAGAGCGGCCGGGCGTTCTCGCGTGCCGACCCGACGCTCGACGCCACGACGACCGTCGCCGACCGCCGGGTACGGGTCGCGGGTGTGACCGACCCCGCGAGCAACGGAACGGCGTTCGCGTTCCGGGCACAGGACCGCGACGTCTGGACCCTGCCCGCACTCGTCGAGAACGACACGCTCACCCCTGCCGCTGCGGCGCTGCTCTCGGTAGCCGTCGAGCGCGGTGGCTCCCTTCTCTCGGTCGGGCCCCGCGGTGCGGGAAAGACGACGCTGCTCGGGGCGCTCCTCTGGGAGCTCCCCCCGGACGTCCGGACTGTCGTCATCGAGGACACCCCAGAGCTCCCGGTCGGCCCGCTCCAGTCTGCCGGTCACGACGTGCAGGCGCTTCTCGCGGGCGAGACCGGCGAACAGCTCTCCCCCGCCGAGGCGTTGCGGACGGCGCTCCGTCTCGGCGACGGCGCGCTCGCGGTTGGCGAGGTTCGCGGCGAGGAGGCGGCGGTGCTGTACGAGGCGATGCGGGTCGGGGCGAACAGCGAGGCCGTGCTCGGCACCGTCCACGGTGACGGGGGTGAGGCGGTCTACGAGCGCGTCGTCTCGGACCTCGGGGTGCCGGCGTCGTCGTTCGGCGCGACCGACCTGCTGGTGACAGTCGAACACGCGTCCGGCGGCCGTCGGGTCCGGCTCGTCGAGGAGGTCGTCGGCGGTGACGAGCCCCGTTTCGAGCCGCTGTTCGAGCGGACGGCAGACGGCCTGGTCTCGACCGGTCGTGTCGACCGCGGCAACAGCCGGCTGGTGGCGGGGCTCGCCGGGTCCAGCGGGTCCTACGCCGCGGTTCGCGAGCGGCTGACCGAGCGCGGTCGGCTTCTCGACGCGCTCGCGACACGGGGTGCGACCGGTGGCCCACAGGTGACCGAGACTCACGCCCGACGATGAGCCCGAGCGCGGCACCAGGACCCCCGCTCCAACGGGCACTCACCGGCTACCTCGTCGCCGCGCTCGCGCGGCTGTACCCCCGGTCTGTCACCCCGAGCGAGGAGCTGTGTGACGCGGTGTCGGTGCTCGACTGGGAGACGTCACCGACCACGCTCGTCCGGGCGGGCTACGGCACGGGAGCCGTCGTGGGGGTGCTCACCGCCGCCTGTGGGCTCTCCCTCGTCGGCCCGCCGGCACTGTTTCCGGCCGCTCTGCTCGGTGTTGTTGCCGTCCACGCCGTACACACGCTCCCCTCTCTCCTCGCACAGGTCCGCCGGACGACCGCACTCGGTGACGCTCCGGCCCTCGTGTCCCGGGCGGTGCTACGGATGAAACTCGCACCTGCACCCGAGCGTGCCGCGAGCTTTGCTGCGTCGTCCGGCGAGGGTCTGCTCGCGGCCAGCCTGGCACAACACGTCTACCGGGCCAGACACGACGGTGGCACCGGGTTAGAGCGGTTCGGCGCGGCCTGGGCAGGGCTGTTCCCCCCGCTCCGGCGGGCGCTTGCGCTCGTGTCGGCCGCCGGGAGTGCGCCACCGAGGGACCGCGAGCAACTGCTCGACCGAGCGCTGACGACTGTTCTGGACGGGACCCGTGAGCGGATGCGCAGCTTCGCCGCCGACACCCGTGGCCCGACGACCGCACTGTATGCCTTCGGGGTGTTGCTTCCAACGGCGACTATCGCGCTGCTGCCGGCGGGTGCTGCCGTCGGACTGGCTGTCGTGCCGGTGGTGGTCGTGTTCGCGTACAACCTGCTGTTGCCGGCGTTGCTCCTCACCGGTGGTGGCTGGCTGCTCGCACAGCGCCCGGTGGCGTTCCCCCCGCCGGACGTGGGCGCTCACCCCGACGCCACGACCGGGCGCGGTGCAGTCGTCGCCGGTCCGGCCGTCGGTGTCGCCGCCTGGCTGGCTATCGGGGCGACGTTTCCGCCGTGGGGCCCGTCGGTCGCGGCCGTCGGGCTCGGCGGCGGTGTGACCCTCTGGTTGCGCTACCGGCCGGTCGTGGCGGTCTACGCCGAGATACGTGCCGCGGAGCGTGACCTCGGCGACGCACTGACTCTCGCCGGTCGGCGTGTGGCGGGTGGCCAGCCCGTCGAGACGGCCGTCGCGGAGACCGCCGACGAACTCGACGGGCCGCTCGGCGAGGCGTTCGGGGCGTGTGCACGCCGTCAACGCCAGCTTCACGTCGGCGTCCGGCAGGCGTTTCTGGGCCCGTACGGGGCGCTCGCCCGCCTCCCCAGCCCCCGGGTTCGCGGCAGTGTGGCACTGCTCGCACTCGCGGCCCGCGAGGGACGCCCGGCGGGTGAGGCACTACTCGCGCTCGCCGACCACGTCGAGCAGCTCCGACGCATCCGGCAGGAGGCCCACCACGACCTCGCCTACGTCTGCCGAACCCTCTCGAGTACGGCGATGCTGTTCGGTCCGCTGGTCGCCGGTGCGACGGTTGCACTCGCCGACGGCATCGCGGGTGAGGCGTTTGGCGAGGAGGTGGCACTGGGCTGGCTCGGCGGCCCGGTCGGGGGGTACGTGCTCGTCCTCGCCGTCGTGCTGACCGGGCTCTCGACAGCACTGCGACGGGGGTTCGACGGCCCACTACTCGGTCACCGTATCGGCCGGGCGCTGGTCTGTGCGACCGGTACCTACCTGACTGCGTACCTGCTGGTCGGTGTCGTCGTCTGACAGCCCTCGAACCGCTCTCGGTGGTGTGACCCACGGTGTGGTGTACCCCGTCTCGTGGCTGTCGACAGACCAGCCGCTCTCGATTATTATTATATCCGATAACGACGCGCCGGCTTTTTTTGCCGCTGTCGGTTAGTGGGTCTTAATGGCTATCGACGAACAGGGTGGGGACGAGAGAAGCGGTGTCTCGGTCGGCGCCACCGACCCGGCGATGGTCGGTGAGTACTCCTGGAGTGACTTCCGCCGCGAGGAACACGACGGCGGGTCGTTCGACCGACGCGCGTACCTGGGGTTCGACCCTCGGGAAACCGGTGAGCGGTTGCGAAAGGGCGCGGATGCGGCGCGGGCACTGAAGGCGGCGGTAGGCCCACTCGACGTTCCCGAGGGGTCGGTCACGAAGGGTCTCTACACCTGGGAGGAGTTCGCGCAGGACCACGACACCGTACTCGGCGAGGCGAACCCGGCGGAGCACCTCGGGTTCGACCCAGATGAGGTGACGAATCGGCTCGCGACGGCTGAATCTGTCGCCACCTCGCTGTCGAACCTGATCGACGAGCGGACTGTCGACGTCAACGAGGCTGTCGACGAGGACGCGTTCTTCACGAACCGCGACGGAACAACGACACTCGTCAACCGGTACGACCTCGAGAAGGCGGTCCCACAGGAAAAAAAGGGCCACTTCGTCGAGGAGAACCGCTACTGGGTGAACAAGCCGTACGCCTGTGTGTTCATATTCAAATCGACAAAGGAAAACGAGTACAAGTACTACGTCATCGAGCCCCACATGACAGAGATAGAGCACGACCTGCAGGAGTTTCTCGGACGGAAACTCAAACAGGCGATAAAGTACTCCGACGACGAGGTGGTCGTGCAGGGGTCTGACGGGGACCGTGCGGCGGTTATCCAGCGGGAGACGGAGCAGTTGCTCGAACGGTACGACCTCCACGACAGCGACGACTCCGGCGGGCGGGGCCGTCTGTTCGGCACGGTACAGCGGTTACTCGGCCGGACGGACGACGGGTCGGCCGGCCACACGGCACGCGAGGCCCTCTCGGGGCTCTCGGCCCGACCGGAGCCGGTGGTACTGGCGGAGGATTCGCGGGAGCTCTCGGAGTACCAGGTCGAGAAGCTGCTGTACGTGCTCAAGCGGAACTTTATCGGTTACGGCCGTATCGACGCGATAAAGTACGACATCAACGTCGAGGATATCTCGTGTGACGGGTACAACACCCGGGTGTTCGTCTACCACGGTGACCACGAACAGATCATCTCGAACGTCAGCCACGGCGAGCACGAACTCGACAACTTCGTCGTGAAACTCGCACAGCGCTCGGGTATGGGTATCTCGAAGCGTCAGCCACAGGTCGACGCGACACTTCCCGACGGCTCCCGTGCCCAGCTGACACTCGGCACCGAGGTCTCCGACCACGGGACGAACTACACGATCCGTCAGTTCAACGACGTCCCGTTCACGCCGGTCGATCTCATCAACTGGAACACGTTCAGTCTCGACGAGATGGCGTTTCTGTGGCTGTGTATCGAGAACAACAAGGCGCTCATCTTCGCCGGCGGAACCGCCTCCGGCAAGACGACCAGTCTGAACGCGGTCTCGCTCTTTATTCCGTCGAACGCGAAGATAGTCTCCATCGAGGACACCCGCGAGGTCGAGTTGCCACAGCGTAACTGGGTGGCGAGTGTGACCCGCCCCTCTTTCGGCCAGGAGGAGGCCGGCCAGATCGACGAGTTCGACCTGCTGGAGGCGGCGCTCCGACAGCGCCCGGACTACATCGTGATGGGTGAGGTTCGTGGCGAGGAAGGGCGAACACTGTTCCAGGTGATGTCGACCGGCCACACGACCTACACGACGTTCCACGCCGACTCGGTCGGCGAGGTGATAAAACGGTTCACCACCGACCCGATCAACGTCTCGAAGACGCTGTTCACCGCCCTCGATCTCGTCTCCATCCAGACCCAGACCCGCGTCGACGGGCACAAGGTCCGCCGGAACAAGGTGCTCACCGAGATAAACGAGTACACCCCCGAGAACGACGAGATAAACGTCCGGGATGTCTACGAGTGGCGCGCCGAAACTGACGACTTCATCCAGATGGGCTCTTCGAGCACGCTCGAGGAGATAAAGTTCGACCGCGGCTGGACACAGGAGAAACTCGACGAGGAACTGTTCAAGCGCAAACTGGTGCTCGCGTACCTCATCAGAGAGGAGATAAACACCTACACCGAGGTCGCGGCGACGATCCAGGCGTTTATAAACGACCCGGAGTCCATCCTGGCGATTATCTCACAGAACCGGCTGGAGCGGTCACTCGAGGACCTGCGCGAGATGGAGTCGGTGAAGATCGATATCGACCAGCAAAAAGAGGAACTCGTTCCCCGGCCCGATCCGCCCTCTGAGATGCTGACAGAGACCGAGCGGGTGCTCGAGCGCGGAGAACCGGTGCTCGACCAGTACCGGCAGGTCGACACCACCGACCTCGCCTCGGCGCTCGAAGGGCTCGACGACAGCGGGGTCGACGAGACCGACGAGAGCGGGCTCGACTTCGGCCAGTTCGTCCCCAAGGTGGACGAGGGGGCGGAATGAGTCTCGATAGCAGTCGTGGTCCGACAGACCCGTCGACGCTCTCACAGTCCTCGGTCGAGGCGGCGTTTTACCCGCTGTACGAGCGGTTGTTCGGCGACGAGAGCGAGTTCGTCGAGGAACTCGAGCGGAAACTCGCACAGGCCCGGATGTCGAGCAGTGTCGAGATGTACCTCTCGCGGGCGCTTGCGGTCGGTCTCCTCGTGGGGTTCGGCCTCTGGTTGCTGGGCTCGTTTGTCGGTTGGCTGCTCGCCCGGACCGTGCTCGAACCCGGTGCCGTCGGCGTACCCCTCCCCGACGTGCTCTCGGCTGTACTCGACGTCGTCCGGACACCACTGATACTGCTGATATCGGGACTGGTCTTTGGCAGTATCGGGTTCACCCTCGGGTTCGCGTCGCTGGTCTCGCTGCCGTACATCCGTGCGAACCAACGGAAACGCGAGATAAACAGCCTCCTGCCCGAGACGATCGCCTTTATGTACGCGCTGTCGGTCGGTGGGATGAACCAGCTCGAGATCGTCCGAGCGACCGACCGTGCCGAGGACACGTACGGCGAGGTTGCAAAGGAGTTCCAGTCGATTGTCCTCGAGACGGAGTACTTCGACACCGACTACCGGACTGCGGTGCGCAACCAGTCACTCGAGACGCCGAGCGAGCCGTTCAGCCAGTTTCTGACCGACATGCTCTCGATTCTCGACTCCGGGGGTAACATGCGACAGTTCCTCAAAGACCAGAAGGACAAGCACATCCGGACCGCAAAGCAAGAACAGCAGCGACAGCTCGACACGCTCGAACTGTTCGGCGAGATGTACATGACACTCTCGCTTTTCCCGTTGTTGCTGATTATCGTGCTCGTGATAATGGGGATGATGGGCAGTGGCAGCAAGGAGTTCATGCTGATGATGACCGTCTACGGGCTGATACCACTGATAGGCGGTGCGTTTCTGGTGCTGGTCTCGACGGCGACCTCAGACGAGTTCGGCGACGGCTACATCCGACCGGAACGGGACGACGACTTTACTATCGACGAGGGTATCAGTGCGCTCAACACCGACCTGGTCGACGAGTACGCCGGCTCCTACGGCGTCTTCGACCGTATCAAACGCCGACACCGGAGCTACGAACTCGGCCAGATTCTGCGCGCCCCACACCTGTTCTTTCGTGACCACCCGGTGTTCGTGCTCCTGTTTACCGTGCCGCTGACGCTAGTGCTCCTGGCTGCCGCCGTCCTGACCAACAACGCCCCGACGTCGCTCAACGCCGTCCAGGGTCAGGTCATCTGGGGAACGTTTGTTTGGATCTACCTCCCACTCTACATCAACTTCCTGCCGCTCGCGGTGTTTCACGAGTGGAACGTCCGGTCGCGTCGTGCCGTACTCGGCAACCTCTCGGAGAATCTCCGGAAACTCGCCAGCGCGAACGACACCGGGATGACCCTCCTCGAGTCGCTCAAGGTCGTCTCCGAGACCTCCTCGGGGCGTCTCGCCACCGAGTTCGAGGAGATGTACGCGAAGGTCAACTACGGGACGAGCCTGAAAGACACGCTCCGTGAGTTCAACAACAAGTACCACATCCCGCGGCTGGCCCGGACGGTCAAACTGGTGAGTGAGGCCCAGGAGACCTCCAGCCAGATCCAAGACGTGCTCTCGACGGCCGCCGCCTCCTCGGAGAATCAGGACGACATCGAGCGCGAGCGCCGCTCTCGGACGCTGATGCAGGTTGTCATCATCATGATGACCTACATGACACTGCTCGCGGTGATGGCACTGCTCCAGGTGCAGTTTCTCGACAGCATGAGTGCCCTCACCGGTTCGGAGAGTGCACAGGCCGCGGAGGGCGGTGCCGGTGGTCAGTCCGACCAGTTCGGTGCTTCCATCGACACCGAGTTCCTCTCGATGCTGTTTTTCCACGCGGTCACCATCCAGGCGCTGATCTCGGCGATCGTCGCGGGCTACATCCGGAACGTCGACCTGGTCTCGGGTGTGAAATACGCCATCCCGCTCGCGACAATCGCGCTGGTGGTCTGGGTTCTCGTCGAGGCCGTCTCCGGCGGCGGTGGTGAGGCGGCGGTTCTGTTGCTCGTCGGTTCGACGGGATGGTCTCTCGACGCTACCCGACTCGCCGTCGCGCGACGGAGCCTCGGTGAACTGCGCTCTGACCGTGTCAGCGGACTGCTCGATACGGGACCATGACAGACCGGGGACAGACACTGTACGACTTCCTGCTCGGGACGACACTGCTACTCGTGACAATCATCCTCGTGCTCTCGCTTTTCGACCCGCTGTTCAGCCCCTTTACCAGCCCTTCCGGGGCCGACAACGACGAGATGGCCGACCGTCTCACCGACCGCATCGTCGCCGAGAACGCGACGGTCTTTGGCGACCGGGTGCTCGAACTCGACGGGGACTCTCTCGACGACAGCTACCTCGACAGCCTCCGTGCCCGGACCGGCATCCCCTCGTTCCGGAATCTGAACGTCACACTCGAGACCGGCGGGGAGATAATCGAGCGCAACGGAACCCCGGTCAGCGGCGGTTCGGCCCGCGTGGACGACCCCGTGGCGGCGGCGACCCGGGTCGTCACACTCCCGCCCGGCAGCGGTTCCTGCCAGACGGGCTGTTTCCTCCGGGTGGAGGTGTGGTAACCGTGGGTACAGCCAGCGGTGACCGCGGGCAGGCGTACGTGCTCGAGGCGGTCATCAGTGTGCTGGTGCTCGCGCTCGCGCTCGTGCTCGGGATGCAGGCCGTGGATATCGCGCCGTGGACCGACGGGACCGACCGCCAACTCGACGACCTCCGCACCCAGGCCGACGACGTGCTCGTGACCGCACAGGAGGAGGGGATGCTCGACGACATCGCGGCCTGTGTTGCAAACGACGAGAGCAACGAACCGGGAACTGTCGGGCGTGAAGGGCCGACACTGCTCATTCCAGGTGTCGCACCGGACACCGCGTTCGAGGCGTGGCTCGACAACACGCTCGCGAACGCGACCCAGTTCGCCGTGCAGCTCGACTACCCGGTCGGCGACGGTATCAACTCGACCTCGCTCACGCTACAGAGCCCGCTCGACCGTCCCTCGGCGACCGCCTCGACCCGGGTCACCCTCTCCGAGTCCGACGAGATTCTCCGCGGAGCCGCCTGCTCGCCCAGCGGGACGACACTCGCCGACGTCGGTGACAACGCCACCGCCGACGGCGGGTTCTACTTCGACAACCAGGACCCGGACGGTGAACTGTACGGTGTCGTCACAATCCGGGTGGTCGTGTGGTGACCGACCGCTCCCGGGGGCAGTTACTGCTCGTCGGTGCGATTGTCATCGCCACGGTCGTACTCGCGAGCGTGGTGTTGCTGAACACCGTCCACTCCTCGCCGAGCATCAGCGCCGAGGTCGACGCGGAGTCACTCGAGAACGTCGAGCGCGCCAGCGGGGAGATCGAAGCGAACCTCGGGCAACTGTTCCTGACGACCGCCGCGACCGCCACCGCCGACGACCGCCTCCCGTATGTCAACACGAGCGCCTTCGAGACGGTCGTCGACGCCTACGAGACAGAGTACAACGGCATCGTCGCGTCCGACCGGGCGTTCGTAATCGACGTCGACTACCTGTCAAACGAGTCTCAGCCCGGTGCGGTCGCGTACAACCGCAGTGTCTTTCCCGACGGTGCTATCGACACGAGTGTGAACGGGACGGTCCTCGGCTCCGCGCCTGGCGGGAGCATCTCCGTCGGAACGGGGCTGCTCTTTCCGGTGGTGTCACTGACCGCGACCGGTGTCGACCTGGGAAGCCCCAGCGGGGTCAGCCTCGTGTTCGACAGCGCCTCACAGACGGACAGACTCAACGTAACCGACGACGTCTCGTTCGACGACACGGACCCGGACAACGGCTTCGACTGTGGGTTCGGTACCATCGACGACGCCACGGTCTCGGTCGAGTTCAGCGCGGGAACCGGGACCGTGACGGTCACCGAACCCCGGAACGACAGTTCGAGCCCGCACACCTGTGCCGTCCGGGACGTCGGGTTCGCGGACAGCTACGACGAGGTCAGACTCGAGGTCGACGGGAACAGCGTGGAGACACTCTCCTATGTGCTCTCGGCGGCCGGCGGCGACTGTGACGACGCCGACCAGGCGACCTGCGTCGACGGGGACGGTATCGATATCGACGTGAACCCGTCGTTCGATATCTCGTTTGTCGACCCGAGCGTAACCCACGAGTCGTCGTTTACACTCTACGAGGCGGAAGACGGATGACCGGTTGGTCGCCGTTCCCCGGAGACGAGCGGGCGATCTCGGTGACAGTCTCGCACGCGCTGTCGATCGCTATCACGACGGTGCTCGTCTCGGGGTTGTTGCTCGGCGCGGGACCGTTCGTGGAGTCGAACGAGCGGCGGGTCGCCGACACACAGCTCTCCGAGATCGGTCACAGTGTGGCCTCACAGGTCACCACACTCGACCGACTCAACGCCACCGGTGAAGACGTCCGAACGACAGTCGACCTGCGGTACCCGCGCAGTATCGCCGGGTCGTACTCCTACACCGTCGAACTCACCGCCGACGGTGTGGTCGTCGAGTCGCCCCGCCTCGACCGGAGTGCCGCAGTCGACCTGGAGACGGACACCACCCTCGCGGCGTCACAGGCAAACGCACCCGACCTGCGGGTAACCCTCTGTGAGACCACCACGGGTAACGTTGTCATCAGCTTAGGGGGGTGTGACTGATGAGTGGTGGGCGACCGAACCGGGCTGTCTCGGACGTGCTCGCGTTCTCGCTGACCTTCGCCATCATCATCACCGGTGTGGGGTTGGTCTCGGTGGTCGCGCTCGAGCCGATTACGACGTTCAGCGACAACCAGGAGGTCGTCAACGGCGAGCGCGGCCTCCAGGCCGCCGGGTCGACGATAGACGATATCCACCGGAGCGGCGACCCCTACGAGCGGTTCGACCTCGTTCCGGGCGACGGAACGCTGTTCGTCAACGAGACCACACTCACACTCGAGGGTGACGGGTTGGGTGCCGCGCTCGGCGGCTCCGGTGACAGCTTCGCGCTCCAGGCAAACGCCCTCGAACACCGTTTCGAGGACCGGTCGCTCGGGCTCGAGGCCGGTGCGGTGTTCCGGACCGACGCGCTGGGGCTGTCCTACGGGCCGTCGATCCGGTGTGACGACGGGCGGGCGACTGTCTCACTGGTGAAGCTGACCACGACCGACACCATCCGGACGAGCGGTACGTTCGACCGCGACGTGGCGATTGGTCCGACCCGGGCCCCCGCTGGGACGCCTATCGCCGCGACAAACGGGTTTGCCGCCTTCGAGGCGGAGTACGGTGGGGTCGAACAGACCAGTGTCGACGGCAACGTGAGCATCGACGTCTCCGGGAGCGCGGCCCCGGAGAACTGGAACCAGCACCTCGCAGACGCCGGCTGGACCGACGACGGTAACTGGTGGGTGTGTAACACCGACCGTGCCTTTGTCCGGATTGTCACCGTCGAACTCACACAGCTCGAGTAACCTGCCGCCCGGGGTCATCGACTCCGGTCTGCCGGTCTGTGCCGGGGTCACCGACTCCGGTCTGCCGGTCTGTGCCGGGGTCACCGACCGCACGTTCAGATTATCACTCCTGATACAGGCGCGGCACGCTTAACCCTCAGAACACCGAAACACGACGCATGAGACTCCGGTGTCAGTCGCGCGACGGGAGGGGTCAGTCCGAGATACTCGGGACTGTCCTCGTGTTCTCGCTCGTGATTCTGTTCGGGACCACGCTCGTCGGGATAGGGGTCCTGCTGTTCGACGACGCCGGCCGGGAGTTCGACAACCGGCAGGGCCAGGACGCGGTGCGGGAGATCAGCGACCGGCTCATCGGTGCGGAGACCGGGGCGCTGCTCGAGGTTCCCGACGCCGCCCGGGAGGACATCGAGATAACCCCCGACGAGGGAACGGTCACGGTCAACGTAACGACCCTCCCGAGGGGGGTGAACGTGACCACCGGTAGCGGAGGGTGGCGCAACATCACCGCCGCGGACATCCTCGCCGAGAACATGACAAACGAGACTACACTCCAGCTTGGCACACTCACACACCGGGCCGACGGTGGGGCCACGACGGTGTATCAGGGTGGGTTGCTGCTCGAGCAGCAGGGAAACTACACCGAGATTATCTCCGAGCCACAGTTCGACTACCAGACTCTCAACGAGGTGGCTCTCGCCAACATCGACCTCTCGTTTACCAGCCTCAGCGGACTCGGTCAGACACTCGACTCGGAGACGCTCGTCCAGCGTGACCGGGCGGGCT
The DNA here is from genome assembly GCA_028275025.1 of Halovenus sp. Taxonomy (GTDB): domain Archaea; phylum Halobacteriota; class Halobacteria; order Halobacteriales; family Haloarculaceae; genus Halovenus. The sequence goes on along the minus strand of JAQCNM010000036.1, from coordinate 2,833 downwards.
CACGACAGCTCTCGGAGCGAATAGAGGAGATGGTCGCCAGACAGCGGACCCTGACCGGGGTTCGTGACTTCGTGCCGACCACCAGCGTCGAGATCACCGTCACTATCGAGACCGCGTACCCGGAGGCGTGGGCGACGTACGCCACCGAGCGGATGACAGAGCCACTGCCCGAGGACCAGGTGGTTGTCGGGGACGACCGTGTCGAACTGCAGTTCCCGATCTTCGGCGGCGAGGCCCTGCGCGTCCCCGACTTTCAGACCGACGTGCTCTACTCCGGTGTGGCCGGTGTCGCCCCGCTCTTCTACAACACCGACGCCGAGGGGAACATCTCGGCGGCCGACCCCGGGTTCACCCTGCGTAACAACGGCAGCCCGATGCGGCTCCGACCCGGAGGCGATGGGAGTGACTACGGTATCGCGGTTGTCCAGAACGAACGGTGGCTGATCCTCAACGAGTCGGTGGAGTGGGGGAGTGCCATCGAGGCGAACGAGACGGTCTGGACGGACATCACCGGAACAGAGACCCGGCGCTTCGACACCCCCGCTCTCGACACCGGTGAGAGTGACGTCGGGGGCAACGGCGCGGACACCTGGGAGTTCACCGACGACGTCTCGGTCTGTGTCGTCACAGACGGGGGTAGCGTCACGACGAACGACGTTCGGGAGCTCGTTGCAGAGGGGGCGTGTTCACAGACCGTCGTCGGCGACCCGGAGCCACCGCGACAGCAGCCACGCCTCGTTATCGACAGTCTCCGGGGGCCCACGAGCCCGGTACAGTTCGGCGACGAGGTCGAACTGAACGCCAGTATCAACAACACCGGGACGGGCTACGCGGACGGGTCGTTTGTCGGGGCGGCGGCGGACCTCGGCGGTGACACACTCGACCTCGTTGCCGTCGACGAGGTCAGCCGTTACCCGTTCGAGGAGTCGGTGAACGTCACGCTGCGGTTCGACCCGCGAAAGAACTTCAACGACACGGCCCCGGTCGAGCTGTTCACCCTCGACGACACCGAGAACGCGAACGTTACGGTGGTAGACCCACCCTCGTTCGACATCGACAGCAGCCAGACACTCGACGCCGGAGCACTCCCCGGCAAACCGTTCGACGTGAGCGCGACCATCACGAACACCGGGGCGAACGCCACACAGACAGTCGCCCTGTTCGAGAGCGGCGACGTGGTCGACACGGAGCAGCTCCAGCTTGGCACGAACGAGACAAACACCACCAGCCTCACCTGGAACGTGCCACTCGACGCCAGTATCGACGCGGCGACCGAGCTGACAATCGACACCGGCGACGATACAACGACACTCGATGTCGACCGGTTGCCCGAGGCGCTCATCACAAACGTCAGCGTGGACAAGACCCTGCCGAGTAACTCGACGGTGCCGGTCACGGTGAGCCTCGAGAACCCGAGTGGCACTGAGGACGTCAGCGACGCGCCGGTTCGAATCGACCCCTCGGTGTCGGACCTGCTCGCCGACGGGCCCGTGGTGAACAAGACAGTCGACATCCCGAGTGGCGGGACCGAGACAGTCTCGTTCGACCTGACACAGAGCAGTGACCCGATAACGGACTGGGTGCCGGTCGAGACGAACGACGACAGCGCAGAGGGGGTCGGTGTGGTCGAGCGCTCCGGGCCGGTCTGTAGTGACGTTACATACGACGGCGGCAAAGGAACCGAGACGGACCCCTACCAGATCAGTAACGTCGACCAGCTCCAGTGTATCGACGACGAGGAGCCGGTCCACAGCAGCTGGGAGGACAGCCTCGGGGACAACTACCGCCTGGTGGACGATATCGCCGCCCACGGGACCGAGTACTGGAACAGCGGTGACGGGTTCGTGCCGATCGGTGAGGTAAACGCGAGTAGTGACGCGGGCACCGCGTTCACCGGTGACCTCAACGGAACGGGACACACGATACAGGGCCTGACGATCGACCGCTACGACGACGCGTTTGTCGGGCTCTTTGCGATCACCGCGAAGTTCGACGGTGGGAGTGCTGTTGGAGAGGGTGTGACAATCGAGAACCTCGTTCTGGACGACGTCGACGTGCGAGGAATGACCGTCGTCGGCGGGCTCGTCGGCGGTGCCGGCGGCGAGTTCAAACAGATCTCCGTGGATGGCGACGTCGAGTCACAGTACCAGCAGGTCGGCGGACTCATCGGACACGGCCACGACGCAGACTTGACGAACAAACTCGTCTCCACCGCGAACGTCAGCGGAAACGAACCGGTCGTGCTCGACGACGACGACGAACACCCCTGGCAGGAGACCACCGACAGTCCGAACCTCGGAATCGGTGGCCTCCTCGGGGGGATGGGTTTCGACACGAAGTTCTCCGTCGGCTACTCGCGGGCCGACGTCTCCGGGCCGTCCTCCGTGGGTGGTATCACCGGATGGACGTCTAACAACCCGAGCGACCTCTCACAGATGTACTGGGCGGACGGAACTCTCTCGCTGGTGGACAGTCCCGAGGTGTTCAACGGCACCGAGCGAGAGCAGTTCACCGACCCGCTCCAGACCGGTGGGATCGCGGGCCGCATCGGTGAACCCTCCGGCGGGGAAGACACCATATTCAACAGCGTCTACTCCGACGGCCCCACGGTCGGAGACGGCGGAAACAACGTGAACGACAACAGTGTCACTCTCGATGGAGACCGGATGACCGGTCCGCAGGTGCTGCCCGACCCCGACAGCGGGCACGACTTCAGCCAGTACGACGGTGTCGCAAACGCCGAGGAGTTCTTCGAGCAGTACCCCGGTGTCGAACCCGAGGACGCGAACGGGAGTATGGCGGAACTCGACTGGGACATCTGGGAACCGGTCTA
>JAQCNM010000018.1 GCA_028275025.1 Halovenus sp. | reverse complement strand
CCATCGAGCGCATCAACGCCACCGGCGCACTCGACACACCGCTCGCCTGGGGTGACGACCTCTCCACGGAGGCCGAGCGCGCACTCGGCGACGAGGTCGGTGGTCACTACTTTATCACCGACTGGCCGAGCGAGATAAAGCCGTTCTATATAAAGGACCGCGACGGCGACGAGACACTGTCGACCGGGTTCGACCTGATGCACCCGCGGCTGGAGCTCGTCTCGGGCGGCCAGCGTGAGCACCGCCACGAGCAGCTCATCGAGGGGTTCGAACAGCAGGGGCTCGAACCGGAGGCCTTCGAGTACTACACGAAGATGTTCCGCTACGGGATGCCCCCTCACGCCGGTTGGGGGCTGGGTGCCGAACGGCTCCTGATGACGATACTCGGGCTGGAGAACATCCGCGAAGCGGTGATATTCCCCCGGGACCGACAACGGCTCAGTCCCTGAGACGGCCGGCACGGCGACCGCCGAGACGCCCCCGCCGGCCGGACACCCGCCGAACCGACACACTCTCATCGCGGCCGGGCCGCCGAAATCGCCCGTGCGATGACCCGTGACAGACACCGGCAGACCGTGTGACCTGCCGCTCGCCGAGACCCCCGTGGTGTGCGGGGCCCTCGGGTAGTCGTCTGACACACGACCCACAGACGTTTATCCGCGGCTGCCGAAACCTGGTCATGGCAGACACTGTTACGGTACGCCTGGAGACGGACGACGCGAACGACGAACTGACAGTCCCCGTGGCACTCGTCGACCTCCTGCGGGAGGGCGAGGAGACGTCACCGGAGGTCGTCGGCGACATCGCGATGATCGGGCTGGCCCAGCAGGTTCACGGTGCGGTCCACCACGCACAGGGCGAACCGAGTGAGGCCCTGGCCGCGGCCGAGTCGGAGACGCTCGAACTGTTCGAGGAGCGGTTCGGACGGACGTTCGCCGAGATGACCGGTCACGACCACTGACCTGCGGCGAGAACGCATGACGGAACTGGTGACACTCGCCCACGACCTGGTCGAGATACCCAGCCACGAGAGCGAGACACGGGCCGGTGACCACGTCGAGACGTGGCTGCGCGACCACACCGACGCTACCGTCGAGCGTGACCCCCACGGGAACGTCATCGCCCGGCGTCGGGCGACCGACGGCTCCGACACCCGGCTCGCGCTCGTCGGCCACCACGACGTGGTGCCACCCGACCAGAGCCAGGTCAGTGGTGAGTCCTACGTTGTCGAGCGCCGGGACGGCCGCCTCCACGGTCGAGGAGCGGCGGACATGAAAGGTGCCGTCGCGGCCGCGATGCTCGCCTTTCGTGACATCGACCGCCCGGGGCTGGTGTTTGCCTCGTTCGCCGGCGAGGAGGTCGGTGGACGCGGCGCACGGGCGGCTATCGCCGACGGGTTCACCCCCGACTACGCGGTCGTCGGCGAGGGGTCGACCGGTTACTCCGCGCCCGGGGTGACCGACGTCGCTATCGCCCACAAGGGCCGCCGGGCGAGCACACTCGTGGCCGAGGGGCGTGCCGCACACGCGAGTGAACCCGACCAGGGGGAGAACGCGATTCACGCCGCGAGCGATGCTATCGACGCACTGCGTGACCTGGCCCCACCCGAGACGACGGTGCTCGGCCACGACGTGTCGGGGAGTCTCGTCGTCACGGAGATAGCGGGTGGTTCGGCCTGGAACGTCGTTCCGGAGCGGTGTACGGTGACGGTCGACGAGCGGACAGTCCCGGGTGAGCGTGCGCCGCTCGCGGACCTACCGGGGGTGAGACACGAACTCGACCAGGACCTACCGCCGATGGCCTGCCACGACGAACTGTTTGCCGAGGCCGTGCTCGGGGCCGCCCGCGAGTCACAGGCTGGCGACCCCCGAGCCGTGGTCAAGCCCCACGCGACCGACGCGGGGTGGCTGGCCGACGCCGGCACGACCTGTGTCGTCTGTGGCCCGGCCGAACCGGGCGAGGCACACACCGCGACGGAGAGTGTCTCCCTGGACGTGCTCGACCGGTGTCGGCGGCTCTACCGGCGAACGGCCACGCGGGTACTCGGCTGAGTCCGGACGGGCTGTCGACCCGAACTTCCGCAAAGCACTCAATTACGCCCGACCCGATAGCCAGGGCATGGCAACAGACCAGTACGTCCCGGTCGCAGATCGGTCCGAACTCGAACGCGACGGGCAGACGGTAGTGTCGGCAGACGGCACCGCGGTCGCACTGTTTCACCACCAGGACACCGTCTACGCAGTCGACAACCGGTGTCCACACATGGGGTTCCCGCTCGCCCAGGGTTCGGTGGAGAACGGCGTGTTGACCTGTCACTGGCACCACGCACGGTTCGAACTCGCGGAGGGGGACACGTTCGACCCCTGGGCCGACGATGTCCAGACCTTTCCCGTCGAGATACGTGACGACACGGTCTACATCGACCCGAACCCGGAGCCGAACGTCCCGCCGGCGACCCGGTGGCGCAATCGGCTCGCGGACGGTCTACAGGAGAACCTGTCGCTGGTGATGGCAAAGGCGGTGCTCGGTCTCGACGAGGCCGACGATGGGTTCCAGACGCCGCTGGAGACGGCGGTGAACTTCGGAACGCGATACCGCGCGGCCGGCTGGGGCCGGGGGCTGACGACCGTATCCTACATGGCCGACCTGTTTCGGACTGTCGGCGGCCGGGACCGCCGGCGGGCGATGTACACCGGTGTGACCGCGGTCGCGGACAACTGCGCCGACGAGCCGCCGCGCTTCCAGCAGCCGGCCTTCGAAAACGACCGTCTCCCGAAGGCACGGCTGAAATCGTGGTTCCGCCGGAACTGTGAGGTCCGCGACGCGGACGGCGCAGAGCGGTGTCTCCTGACCGCCGTCGACACGCTCCCGCCCGGCGAGGTGACCGAACTGCTCGTCACCGCCGCGACCGACCACCTGTACATGAACACCAGCCACACACTCGATTTCATCAACAGCGCGCTCTCGACGGTCGAACACCTCGGCTGGGCGGAGTTCGCGCCGCAGGTGCTTGCCGCGACAGTTCCGCTCCTCACCGACGCGACCCGCGCCGAGGAGCAGTCGGCGTGGCGACAGCCGACCGACGTCGCCGCGCTCTGTCTCGACGCCCACGACCGCCTTCCGGAGCTCGTCGCGGCGGGTGCGGGAGCGACCTGGACCGAGCCCGACGGGTTCGTCGAGACACTGCTCTCGACAGACCCCGCGGTCATCGTCGAGGCGCTCTGTGACGCCATCGCTGCCGGTGCCACCCGGCAGGAGCTCACCGACGCGGTTGCCCGGGCCGCCACCCGCCGGGTCGCGTACTTCGACACCGGCAACGAGTTCAACGACTGGAACACGGTCCACCACACGTTCGTCTACGCGAACGCCGCCCACGAACTGGCCGACCGCACCGACGCGACAGAGCTCTACCGGGCCTGCTTCGACGGTGCCATGTCGGTGTACCTCGACCGGTTCCTGAACAGCCCGCGCGCCCCGGTTCCCGGGCCCGGTGACTCGACGCGGGAGCCCGAGACGATCCGCGAGGACCTGCTCGCCGCGTTCGACGAGCAGGGTGCGGTCGACCGCGCCGGTCGGCTCGTTGCCGAGCACTTCGACGCCGACGGCGACCCCACCCGTCTCAAGAGAGCTCTCGGGCAGGGACTGCTCCGCGAGGACGCCGGCTTCCACACGAACCAGCACGTCGGCGCGGCCGTTCGTCGGTTCGGCGCGGTCTCGGCAGCCGAGGAGCGACAACTCGCCCTGGTCGCCGGTGCCCGCTACCTCGCGGCACACACACCGACCCGGCGCGAGAGCGAGCAGACCTTCTCGATCGCGACCCGCCTCCACCGCGGTGAGCGCCTCCACGAGGCGACCGACGCCTGACCGACCGACACGGGCACCTCCGCGGTGTGACCAGACACCGCCGGAGAGACGATACCACCTGTCCACACACCGGCCACCCCCGCTGACGACCGGGCTGTCGGGGGACTCCACCACCGGCCACCCCCGCTGACGACCGGACTGTCTGGGGACTCCACCACCGGCCACCCCTGCCGACGACCGGGCTGTCGAGTGGGGGTCACACTGTCGAACAGGCCGGGAGCGAGACACCCACCTCGACACCGCCCTCTGCCGGTGGAGCCCCCGTGACAAGATATATTACTGTTGGAGTCTGGAGTCCGGCCCGTATGTCGACAGCACGTCTACTCGGCAGACTCACAGTCGTACTGGTCGGTGCGACGCTCGCGACCGGTCTCGGTGTCGCACTGTTCTGGGCGGTTCCGGAGTTTACCGCGCTCGGAACCGTCGAGTCACTCCTGATTGTGGCCGTTGCCGTCGCCGGTATCGTCGTCGCGGGGCGGCTGGCCGGTTCGCTGTTGCCCGCGTACAACGTTGCCGAAGTGGAGGTCGGTGACGTTATTACCCGGGACGGCGAGAACATCGGACCGTTGCCGGTCGGTGGTGGCGCGGCATCGGCAGACGACATCGTCGAGCAGATACAGCAGGCAGACGCCGACGGCAGCGCGGAGGCGCTGATCGTGAAGCTCAATACCCCCGGCGGGGCGGTCGTCCCCAGCGAGGACATCCGCCGGGCTGTCGCGGAGTTCGACGGCCCGACAGTGGGGTACGCGGAGGACCTGGCTGCAAGCGGCGGTTACTGGATCGCGAGTGGCTGTGACGAGTTCCACGCCCGCGAGAACAGTGTCGTCGGCTCCATCGGGGTCGTCGGCTCACAGCTCGGCCGAACCGGACTCGCGGAGAAGCTCGGCCTGGACTACCGGCGGTTCGTCGCCGGCGAGTACAAGGACGCGGGGTCGCCGTGGCGTGAACTCGACGACCGCGACGCGGAGTACATCCAGGGGCTCATCGACGACTCCTACGAGTCGTTCGTGGAGACTGTCGCCGAGGGTCGTGACCTCGACGAGACGTTCGTCCGCGACACCGAGGCCAGGGTCTACTCCGGTAGGGAGGCCACGAGAAACGGTCTCGTCGACAGCTGTGGTCCCCGCGCGGAGATGGAGGACCGTCTCGCCGATCGTATCGGCGTCGACGACCTCCGTATCGAGACGTTCGAACCGGCCCAGGGTATCACAGACCGTCTGGGTGCCGGCGCGCGCTCGGTCGCCCGGGCGTTCGGTACCGGTGTGGCGAGTGTCCTCGTCGGTGACGACGGTCAGCCGCCGATCCGTACCTGACCTGACCCCGGCGACCGCTCAGTTGTTCCGCCCCGTCGAATCGACAACCTGGTAGCGGTACGGCCGGTCCCGGATGACCTCGATATCGCCGGCATCGGCCCGCCGGCCGAGCACTGTCGCGACACGGTGGGCGCTCTCGAACTCCTCGCCGTGCTCGTCGAGTAACTGGACAATCTCCCGTGCGGTCAGCGGTTCCTCGGGTTGGGCCTGTCTCAACACCGACCGGATGCGGTCGAACTCCCCCCGACGGACAGTCATACTCACTGTTACTAGCTGCTCGGTTATCAAACCGCGTCAGACCCGCGTCAGACACGCCGAGACGGGGAATCGCACGACGTGACACCGACCGGCCCGTTGGCAGTTTCTGACAGACCCGGTGTCCCGTCCGCGTGCCGGCCGCCGGCGATACCGCCGGACACTTTATCTCCCGGCCCGAGTGATACTCACACATGAACACGTTCGAGACCGGCGAGTTCACCCTGGAGCGGGTCCGCGAGCACGTCTGGGAACTCCCGCAGGAGGACGGTATGCGGGTTCCCGGTCGGGTGCTCGCCAGCGAGCGCCTGCTGGCGGAGATCGGGGACGACAAGAGCCTCCAGCAGTTGAGAAACACCACTCACCTGCCGGGGATTCAGAAGTACGCCCTCGCGCTCCCCGATGCCCACCAGGGGTACGGGTTCCCCGTCGGCGGTGTCGCCGGAATCGACGCCGAGACCGGCTGTATCAGCCCCGGAGCGATCGGCTACGATATCAACTGCCTCCCGGGCGAGACTGACGTTCGCCTGCAGTTCGGACGACGGCGGGAGATCGCGGACCTCGTGGACGACTTCGAGACCGAACAGGCGGTTGTCGCGTCCGAGAACGGGCAGAGGCAATCGGGTATCAGACTGCTGACCGAGCGGGAGGGCCAGACAGTCCACGAACTCGAAACCGAAACCGGAGATACCGTCGAGGCGACAGCTGACCACCCGTTTCTGACGCCAGACGGGATGGTCGAACTCGGCGACCTCGAACCGGGCGACACGGTCTACGTGAGCCCGTTTCGCGGTATCGACGACGAACCGGTCGAGGAGTTCACCCTGCTGACAGAGGGGGACTTTGCCGACGAGAACCCACAGATCCGACGGGTACTGAACGAGCGCGACGTGTTGCCGCTCGAATCGACCGACGAGACGTTCCAGCATCTGCTCAAACTCCTCGGTCGCCACACCGGCGACGGTGCGTTCACGAACGCCGGTCTCACGTTGTTCTACGGTGACCCTGCGGACCTCGAAGCGATCGGGCGAGATATCGAGCGTGTCGGGTTCACAGCCTCGCCAATCCACTCGCGCGAGCGCTCACACGAGCTCGACGGGACGACGTTCGAGGCGACAGAGCATAGTATCCGTTCCGGTTCGCGCGCCCTCCAGCTCGTGATGCAGAAGCTCGGGGCACCGGCCGGCAGGAAAGTCGAATCAGGGTTCACCACACCGTGGTACTTCGACCGCCTCGCCGACTGGCAGAAGCGACTGTACCTCTCCGCGTACTTTGGAGCCGAGATGAACGCACCGGCAGCGCAGCACGAGACGACCCTCTACTGTCCGAAGATCTCCCAGACACGAGTCCCGACAACCGCTGACGCCGGTGAGCAGTTCATGCAGGACATCGCGGCGTTTCTCGACAGTCTCGGCATCGAGACAAACTCGCTCGAACGGTTCGATACCGACAGCAACAGCCAACACGACACGGTGCGACTCCGCCTCGGTGTGACGAACAGTCCGGAGAATCTCGTCAGGTTCTACTCGACAGTCGGCTACACGTACAACCGGGAGAAACAGCGACTCGCCGCAAAGGCAGTTCAGTATCTCAAATCGAAAGAGCAGGCAGTACAGAAGCGCACACAGGCCACCGTGGAGGCTAACGCACTCACAGACGGTGGGGCCTCTCCCCAGGAGAGAAAATCACAGTTCGATATCAACGAGCGGTTTACCGAACGGGGTGTCTGGGGGCAGCGCGACGGCCGTTCCCGTCTGCCGGCTGAGTTCCCCGGGTTCGAGGAGTACTGCGAGCAGCTGTCCGTTGCGGAGAATCTCACGGTCGAGACAACTGTCTCGGAGATCCGGGAGGCTGGTGAGACGACTGTCTACGATATCGGTGTCGAGCACGAGGCGCACAACTTCCTGGCGAACGGGTTCGTCGTCTCGAACTGCGGTGTCAGGCTGCTGAAAACTAATCTCTCCTACGAGCAGGTACAGGGCCACGAGGAGCGCCTCGTCGACGCGCTGTTCGACAGTATCCCGACGGGGCTGGGTGGTGGGGGTATCGTCGACACTGGGCCCGTCGAGGATATCCTCGACCGCGGGGTTGAGTGGGCCGTCGAGGCGGGGTACGGTGTCGAGTCCGACCTGGCACACTGTGAGGACCAGGGGGTCCGGCGGGACGCGGACCCCTCGGCGGTCTCGAAACGGGCGAAAGACCGCGGGCGCAACCAGGTCGGCAGCCTCGGTAGCGGTAATCACTTTCTCGAAGTCCAGCGTGTCACCGATATCTACCGCGAGGACGTCGCCGCGGCGTTCGGGCTGGAGCCAGACCAGATTGTGGTGCTCATCCACTGTGGCTCCCGTGGTCTCGGTCACCAGGTCTGTACGGACTACCTGCGCGACATCGAGCAGACCCACCAGGGGCTGTTGAACCAGCTGCCTGACAAGGAGCTGGCGGCCGCACCGGCCGGCTCACAGCTCGCGGAGGCGTACTACGGGGCGATGTGTGCGGCGATAAACTTCGCGTGGGTGAACCGCCAGCTCATCACACACCAGACCCGACAGGTGTTCGAGCAGGTGTTCGACCGCCCCTGGCAGGCGATGGAGATGGAACTGCTGTACGACGTGGCCCACAACATCGGTAAGAAAGAGAGCCACGACGTCGACGGCGAGCAACGAGAGCTGTACGTCCACCGAAAGGGTGCGACGCGGGCGTTTCCGGCCGGCCGCCCGGAGCTTCCGCCGGCGTACAGCAGTGTCGGCCAGCCGATCATCATCCCGGGCAGTATGGGGGCGGGTAGCTACGTCCTGCGGGGTGGTGAGCGCTCGCTCGGGGAGACGTTCGGCTCGACCGCCCACGGGGCCGGTCGGCTCATGTCACGCACCCAGGCCAAACAGGAGTACTGGGGTGGGGACGTAGTGGACGACCTGCGCGAGCAGGACCACATCTACGTCAGGGCCGAGAGCGGCGCGACCGTCGCCGAGGAGGCTCCCGGGGTGTACAAGAGTGTCGACGAGGTTGTCCGTGTGTCCGACGCCCTCGGTATCGGCGACCGGGTCGCCCGGACCTACCCGGTCTGTAACATCAAAGGGTAGCGCCGTCCCGTCAGCCCCCAGTTCCACGAGACGAGCCGTCCGACTCGTGTCGACCGCCGGACAGAGACAGTCACCGAACAACGGTTACGGGCACAGTCGCACGGTCCACGATCGTTTTTGCGACACTGCCGACCACCTGCTCGCGTTTCTTCGACAGCCCACGGTGACCAACGTAGATAGCGTCGGCCCCGTCGGTGGCGAACTCGACGATGGCGTCCGCGGGACGACCGCTCAACAGCTCTGTCTCGACGGTCACGTCGGCGGTCGACTCGGCGCGCTCGCGGGCCCTGTCGAGCACATCCTCGCCCGCCTCGAGTAGTGTCTCCTCGCTCGGCCGGACGAGTTCGCCGTCGACAAACTCCGCCCCGTTCGTGATGACGTGCCCGAGAACGAGCGTCGCACCGGTGGCCGCCGCGTGCTCGGCAGCGTAGCTGACCGCCTCGTCGCTCACCGCCGAGCCGTCTACTGCAACGAGATATCGCATACCTGTTGTTCGTGCTGTGGCCTAAAAACACTGCGACATCGCCCCCCCTCACGGGTCGACCCGTTCCGGGGTGTCCGTGCCGTCTCAGCGTCCGTCGTGTTCGACCTGGACGGTGTCACCGGGTTCGACAGCTGTGGCGTTGCCGGCCGGCAGTTCGAGGATACGGTCGGCGCGGGCGGCGGCGAACCCCCGCCAGGGGCGCAGTTGTGCGACCCGCGTCACCTCGTCGTCGACCAGCCAGACCACGTCCAAGGGGAACCGGACGAACAGCATGTGCACGTTCTGCCGGCCCGGCCCTCCGAGCGACCCCTGTCCCGTCTCCAGCACGAGCGCGAACTCCTCGGGGATCGACCGACGGAACATCAGCCCCCGCGCCAGCGAGAGCCGTGACTCGGCACGCTCGACCTCCGTCGCGATGGTGCGTTCGCCCGACCCGTTCGCGGGTTCGTGCACGACACGTGCACCACTCACGCGGGCGAGTACGACGGGGTCCGGCAAGTCACTTTCTCCGGTCACCACGGCCCAGCCACAGGGGACACCCGAACTGTTGTGTTTTTCCGTCTCGCTCCCTTACTATGAGTATGAACATGCTCGTTGACGGCAAGTGGCGCACAGACAGCTACCAGACGACAAACAACGACGGTGAGTTCGTCCGACAGTCGACGGACTTCCGAAACCGCATCCGGGACGACCCCGACGCCCGGTTTCCGGCAGCATCGGGTCGGTACCACCTGTACGTCTCCTACGCCTGCCCGTGGGCACACCGCACGCTCGTCACCCGCGCGCTGAAAGGGTTAGAGGACGCCATCTCGGTCGACGTCGTCGACCCGTTCCGCGACGAGGGTGGCTGGCAGTTCACCCCCGAAAAGAGCGGCTGTACGACCGACTCGGTCGCCGACAGCGACTACCTCCGCGAACGCTACCAGGAGGCAGACCCCGACGCCACCTGCCGGGTGACCGTCCCCGTGCTCTGGGACACCGAGGAGGGAACAATCGTCAACAACGAGTCCGAGGAGATAATGCGGATGCTCGACACCGAGATGGAGGCCTACGCCACGCGCGATGTCGACCTCTACCCCGAGGGCTACCGCGAGGACGTCGACCGTATCATCGACGCGGTCTACGAACCGATCAACAACGGCGTCTACCGCGCCGGTTTCGCCCAGTCACAGGGGGCCTACGACGAGGCCGTCACCGAACTGTTCGACGCGCTCGACCACTGGGACGAGGTGCTCGAGGACCAGCGGTATCTCGCCGGTGACCGTCTCACCGAGGCCGATATCGCCATGTTCACCACACTCGTCCGGTTCGACCAGGTGTATCACACTCACTTTATGTGCAACACGCAGTTCATTCACCAGTACGACAACCTCTGGCCGTACCTGCGTGACCTCTACCAGACGCCGGGTGTCGCCGACACGGTCAACATGGACCACATAAAAGAGCACTACTACACGACCCATCCCGACGTGACACCGACCCGCATCATCGCCGCCGGGCCGGACCTCGACTTCGAGGCCTCTCACGACCGCGACGAACTCCCTGGCAGACCGCCCGCGCCGCTGCTCGCGTAGTCACAGTCTATCGACCGGGCCGAGAACACAGCGGTCGAGAACTCCTCCGGGGTCTTCCGGGGCGATGCTCTCTCGTGACGAGACGTTTCGTCTCTACCCCGAGGCAACTCACTCGTCGCTTATCGTCAGGTCGGTTGCTTCCTTCTCGCCGAGGTGGATGTCGACCCCGTCCTGTGCGACCTTCTCGGCGAGCACGGCACACTTTACGCGCATCGGGGAGATATCGACCCCGAGCATCTCGGTTATGTCGTCACGGTCCATCGCCCGCAGTTTCTCGATCTCCATCCCCACGAGCTCCTCCGAGAGCATCGACGCCGACGCCTGCGAGATGGCACAGCCGTCACCCTGAAAGGCGACTGCCTCGATGACGGTCTCCGTATCGTCGAGAACAACGTCCATCTCGATCGTATCACCGCACATCGGGTTCTCGCCCGCGTGTGAAAACGTCGCGTCGTCGAGTTCACCGTAGTTGCGGGGGTTCTTGTAGTGGTCGAGTATCTGCTGTCGATAGAGGTCGGAACCACCAAATCCCATTATGTGAACTTGTGCTGCCGAAAGCAAAAAGCTTCTGTGTCACCCGTTACCTGACTCCCAACCGCTGGAGCCGTCCAACCCCGCTGCCGGTCACGGACCTTCGTGTGGTGACGACAGGGCCCGTTGTCTCTCACAGCACCCGCTTCGGTGGTGTCTGCTCCGTTGTAGTCATTTCAGTGACTACTATGGCGAACGTTGAAATGCGTCGGGCGTATCTGCATACTCACGGATAAGAACGGCTCAGCTACCCACGAACCTGGCGCGGGCACCAGAGCGCAACCACGGTGCGGGTTGGAAACAGTCAGAAAGGCTATGTCAGATGACGAACCGGAAGCGGCCGACGAGCGGGCCGGTAGACGCAGTGTTACCGAACGGTTCGGTGAACTGTTCGAACGCATCGAGGACGCTATCGTGGAGGCAGAGATGGTCGACGGGCGACCAGTTATCTGCGAGGTGAACCCGGCGTTCGAGCGAGTGTTCGGTCACGAGCGGTCGGCGGTGCTCGGCGAACCGCTCAACGAGGTTATCGTTCCCGGAGACGGCCAACGAGCACAGGAGTTCGACCGCCGTGCCAGCGCCGGCAAGCAGAGCACGGCTATCGTCCGCCGGGAGACTGCAACCGGAACCCGAGAGTTCCTGTTGCGGACTGTGCCAACGAACCGTGACGACAGCACGTACAGTTTCGGTATCTACACAGACATCACCGAGCAACGACAGTACGCACGCCACAGCCAGGTCGTCCACCGGATGCTCCGGCACAACCTCCGCAACGACCTGTCGGTTATACTGACACTCGCCGACTCGCTCTCGGAGTGTGACGACGCTACGGTCAGCGAGACGGCCGAGACAATCGCCGAACACGCCGAGCAGATCGCGTCACTCAGAGAGGAGACACGGCCCCTCGAACGGGTCCTCGATGACGGGCGTAACGTCGCACCCCACGAACTCTGCTCGCTGTGTCGGCCGGCCGTCGCCGCCGCCAGCAACAGAGACGACGACGTCCGTGTCGAGGTTCCCGAGGGACTCTCGGCGCTCGCCGTTCCGCACCTCCAGCAGGCGGTGGAGTCACTCGTCGAGAACGCCCTCGCGCACGCAGGCGACGACCCCACGGTTGTCGTCCGGGCCGAGAGGGTCGAGGAGGCGGTTCACGTCGAGGTCGTCGACGACGGCCCCGGCATCCCACACCACGAACGGGGCCCCGTCTTCGAGAACCGTGACATCACACAGCTCCAACACGGCAGCGGTGTCGGTCTCTGGCTCGTCCGGTGGACCGCCGAGGCCTGCGGCGGTGACCTCGAGTACGAGCGAACCGATACCGACCTGACGGTTGTTCGGCTCGTGTTGCCCGCCTGTGAGTGACCGCTCACACCCCGAGACCGGTCCGGAGTAGCTGCACGGCGATGACCGTCAGCAACAGGAGCACCACACCCCGACGGAGCTCCGGTGTGAGCAGGCCGCGAAGACGACTGCCGACCAGCACACCGCCGACGGCCGGGACGGCCGCGGCGGCCGACAGCAGCGCAACACCCGGGTCGGGGTACAGCCCGAGGAGAGCCGCTGCGACGATACGGACCGTGTTCAGAGAGAGAAAGAGCAGGGCGACCACACCCACGAACAGGTCGTGAGAGAGTTCGAACCCCCGGAGATACGCCACCAACTGCACCCCGACGTTGGTGCCGCCGAACAGCGCACCGCCGACACCGCCGACGGCTGCCATCGCGGGCGTGCTCGCGGTGAGTCCCGCCCCCCGGTCGTCCGGGCCGCCGAGGGCTGCCCCACCAGGGAGTGTGACCCGCTGTTGGACGGAGGCCACGAACGCGAGCGTCACACCACCCAACACCAGGCGCAGGGGCCCGTCCGGCAGCGCACCGAGTGCGACCATCCCGACGAGTACGCCGAGGGCAGCCGAGGCAAGCAGTGGGAGAAACCGGTCGCCACAGGTTCGTACCTCCCGGCCCGAGAGTTCGCCCGCGAGCGTGAGGTTGACCGCCAGAATCGGGAGGATGACGAACACCACCGCCGTCGCGGGCTCGACAGCCGTGGCGAGCGCCATCGTGGCGACGAGCGCGAACCCGAACCCTGCGATGCCGTTGACGGTCCCGGCGACGAACAACACACCGGCGACCCCGGCCAGCGCGAGCGGCGACGCGGGGAGTAACACGTCCACAGTTCGACCCAGGCGGATAAAAGGCTGTGCCAGGGTGACACAGAGGCGAGTCTGCCGTGGCCACGAGGAAAAACCGGCCTGCCCGACGACACGATCTCCGACGGCGACAGGTTGTCCACAGGCGGCTCGGTCACCGGTTTCGCCCCGGGTCGGACCGGGGGATTTTTTCCCAAACCGAACCTACCCTCGTGTATGTCGGTGACCGCGGGAGTAATCGCGGTGCAGGGAGACGTCAGCGAGCACGCACAGGCGATCCGCCGTGCCGGCGAGACACACGGCCGGACAGTCGAGGTGGTCGAGATACGGCAGTCGGGGCTGGTGCCGGAGTGTGACCTGCTGTTGGTGCCCGGTGGGGAGTCGACAGCCATCTCGCGGCTGGCACACCAGGAGGGTATCGTCGACGAGATGCGTGACCACGTTGTGGCCGGTCGACCGGTGCTCGCGACCTGTGCGGGGCTCATCTTTCTCAGCCGTGACTCGGGTGACGAGCGCGTGGAGACACTCGACCTGCTCGACGTGACTGTCGAACGCAACGCGTTCGGGCGCCAGCGTGACAGCTTCGAGGCACCGCTTCCCGTGCGCGGGTTCGACGACCCCTTTCCCGCGGTGTTCATCCGTGCACCGGTCGTCGACAGCGTCGGCGAGTCTGTCGAGGTGCTCGCCGAGTGGGACGACCGCCCGGTTGCGGTCCGGCAGGACAACATCCTCGCGACGGCGTTTCACCCGGAACTACGCGAGGACCCGCGGATTCACGAACTCGCCTTCTTCGGGTAGACTGGTTCCGACACCCGTCTGTTGGTCAGGGCAGGTAACGGACACTGACGATACCAGTCTCGTCGGTGCGGATCTCGACACGGTCGATGCCACAGCGGGCGGCGTTTTTGTACGTCATCTCGTCGTCGCCGACCTCCGTTGCGGTCTGGTCGACATCCTCTGGTGCGACACGGAGCACGTGTATCTCGCCCTCGCCCTCGCGCTCGATGGTGGCGGCCTGTGTTTCGTCCATCTCGGCGGCGGTCTCCCGGACCTGCCGGGTCGGCGGCTCCGGGCTCGTCTCGACCGGAACCGAGTACTGCCTGGTCATCTCGTCGACGAGGTACGCCACCTCCATCGGGGGCTGTGCGACCAGTGTCGCCTCGATAATCTCGTGGCTCTCCACCCCGGGGTTCTCGGCGAGTGTGAGTATCTGTGCGGTGTCGATGTCGTGGAGCGTGACCGAACTGTCCGTGGCGTGCTTGACGTAGAACGTCCCCGTGGTCGTCTCCGGGTCGGCCTCGCTCCGGTCGACCAGAGCGTCTAGCTCCACCGACGACTCGCCCGTGTCGGCCCGGGTCGACGCCTCGCCGTGCATCCCGGCCGTGTCCTCCTGTTCGTCTTTTTGCTTGCTGTCGTCGGGTCGGTCGTGGCTCTCTGCCACGTTCTCGTCGGTGGCCTCGTTCCCGCTGTCCGTCTCGTCGCCGGTCATACCCTGGTTAGACCGGGTGTGTGTTTCGGCGTTTCGGCTCCGGACCGACCACAGGAGCTAACCGCCCGCCCCTCGAGTAGCGGGTATGCAGGTCGACATCGGAAACGCGCTGGCGGCGGTTGCCGACCCGGGTGTCGCGGAGGCGGGGCTCGAGGAGCTCGACGACCGGGTCGGAGCGGCCCACGAGCGGATCGTAGCCGGCCGCGACCAGGGGTCGTTCGGCTACGCGGCGCTGAATCTGCCGACAGAGACCGACCCCGCGGCGGTTCGCGAGGCGGTCGAACCGGTTGCCGACGCCGAGGCGGTGCTGACGGTCGGTATCGGCGGGAGTGCGCTCGGTGCCGCGACGCTCTCGGCCGGCCTCGGCCCGGCACCGGTCGACCACCGCGTGCTCGACAACGTCGACCCGGTGCACGTCCGGGCGACGCTCGCCGACCTGCCACTCGCCGACACCGCGGTTCACGTTGTCTCGCGCTCCGGGACCACCGCCGAGACACTGGCGAACTTCCTGGTCGTCCGGGCGGCGATGAACGATGCCGGTGTCGACTGGACCGAGCGGACGGTGGTCACCACGGGAACGGCGGGGCCCCTGCGCTCACTCGCCGAGACACACGGCCTGCCGGTGCTGTCGACACCAGAGGCTGTTCCCGGCCGGTTCTCGGTGCTCTCCTCGGTCGGGCTGGTGCCGGCAGCCATCCACGGCCACGACATCGAGGCACTGCTGGCCGGTGCGGCCGAGGCTGCGGCCGGGCTCTCTGGCTCGCTTCTCGACTGTCCAGCCTACGCCTACGGTGGTGTGGCCTACGCACTGGACCAGCGGGGTGCGGGTATCAACGTGATGCTGCCGTACACCGAGCGACTGGAGCCCTTTGCCGAGTGGTTCGCACAGCTGTGGGCGGAGAGTCTCGGCAAGAACGGCGGCGGGCAGACACCCGTGCGTGCTCTCGGTGCGACCGACCAACACTCACAGCTCCAGCTCTACCGGGCCGGGCCGCGGGACAAGCTCGTCACGCTTCTCCGGCCACGGGAGCGACCCGACCGGCCGATCCCCGACGCCGACATCGAGCCGCTCGCGTACCTCGGCGGGACGACGCTCGGTGACCTGCTCGACGCCGAGTTCGAGGCGACCGAGGCCAGTCTCGCCGCCGCCGGGCGGCCGAACGTCCGTATCGAGATCGACCGGCTCGACGCCCGCGGGCTCGGTGACCTGCTGTTCAACATGGAGGCGGCCTGCATCCTCGCGGGTGAACTCTACGGCGTCGAGACGTTCACACAGCCGGCTGTCGAGTGGGGTAAACGCGCCGCCCGGGGGTTGCTCGGCGGCGGCGAGTTCCCCGAGGCCGACGCGGTCGCCGACAAACACCGGCTCCTCGTCGACTAACCCCGGCGGAGACTGTAACGCACCCAGAGCCAACCGCCGCCGACAATCGTCAACGCTCCGCCCGCGATAGCCGAGACCAGCCACGCACCGATAACAAACGGGAGCGGGTCGAACTCGCTGTAGATGCCGAACCCGGCGTCCGAGACGGCCTCGGGCGAGCCCAGCGAGAGTGCCGCCGGAAGCATCAGTGACATACACAGTACCGTGATGATCGTCCCGAGGGTGAGCACCCACATCCACAGGTCCTCGATCCGGAGGAACCACTTTAGCCGCTCCTCCTCGGCGACCGCCTGACCGACGTAGTACCGCTGGGCCACGAGTGCGGTCCCGCCGATGAACATCAACACGACGCCGAGCAGAATCGACACTCCGCCGACGATATTCAGGGCCGCCCCGGGACCGTTCTCGAGTGCGCGCACCTCCGCCGACTGTGCCGTGATAACGGGACCGAACGACGCGGCGGTGGCGAGCCCCGCCACCGCGACAGCAACCTTTCTGTCGAGCGGTAGCGAGAACACTGTCCCCGCGTCACCGCGCAGGCGTTCGTAGTCGGCCATCGGGTCCGTCTCCGGGTCGCTCATCGGATTGTCGGTTCGACTCCCCGGGCTTGGGGCTGTCGGTCTCGTCGCGTGTGCCGGGAGCCGTCTGTCGCCCGGCCACCGGAGCGCTACCCTTTTGCCTCCAGCACCGGAACAGGACGTATGACCGACGAGAACAACGAGGAGTCGAGCACCGAGGCAGAGGGCGAGGAGCAGTCCGGCAGCGAGGAGGAGACGTCGTTTCGCGAGCGGGTCGAAGAGATCCGACAGCGCCGCGCCGAGGAGGGTGACGGCGAGGGTGAGCGCGGCCCGCCCGAGGGGATGATGGGCGGCGGCCCCGGGATGGGTGGCGGCGGCATGGGCGGTGGAAACCCGTTTGCCGAGATGATGGGCGGTATGATGGGTGGGGGCGGCATGGGTGGACGCGGGCCCGGCGGCGAGGAGGGCAACGAGGAACTCGCCCGCGAGCTCCAGAAGCTTCGCGACGAGGTCCACGACCTCCGGCGCTCCGTCGACCGCATCGCCGACGCACTCGAGGACTGACCGCGTTGTCCGTTCGTCACTGCTCCGGCCACGCCCCGGACGGGTCTGCCCCTGTCCGACGGGCTCTGCGTCTGACCCCGTCGACCTGACCGCCCGCGAGCGACTGCAACACAGGGCTTTTTATCTTGACGGGCGAACGTAACTGTATGTTTGGAGGAGGCGGCGGCGGACTCGACCCGAGCAAGATGCAGCAGATGATGAAACAGATGGGTATCGACATCGAGGATATCGATGCCGAGGAGGTCGTCATCCGGACGGCCGACGAGGACCTCGTCTTCACCGACGCCGAGGTTCAGCGCATGGACGCCCAGGGGCAACAGACCTACAACGTCGTCGGCGAGCCCGAAACCCGCGAGCGGGCCGGTGAACTCGACGACGGTGGTGACGACGGTATCCCGCGGGAGGACATCCAGATGGTCGCAGACGCCGCCGGTGTGAGTGCCCCACAGGCCCGTGAGGCCCTGGAGGCGGCCGACGGGCGGCCCGCCGACGCGATCGACCGGCTCGGGTAGCGTGGCCCTGCTCTTTCTCCACGAGGACCGCGAGTACCTACTCGAACCCGGCGAGACACTGGAGACGGATCTCGGGGTGTTGGAGGTGCCCGAGACCGTCGAACACGGCGAGACTGTCGAGACACACCTCGGGACCGAGTTCGTCGCCCGACGCCTCCGCGGGCCGGACCTGTTTCACCACCTCGAACGGACGGGCGCGCCGATGCTCCCTCGCGATATCGGGCTGGTCGTCGGCCTGGCAGGTATCCAGCGCGGCGACCGCGTGCTCGACGCCGGCACGGGAACTGGTGTGCTCGCGGTCACCCTCGGCCGTCTGGGTGCGACTGTCGACAGCTACGAGGTGGACCCGGAGTTCGCCGAGGTGGCCCGCGAGAACGTCGCACTCGCCGGGGTTGCGGACAACGTGACCGTCCACGCCGGCGACGTCACCGAGCACCTCGACGAGCACGCCGGCCTCGACGCCGTGACACTCGACACCGGTGACGCCCCGGACGTGGTGACGGCCGCGCCGGACCTGCTCGCGGCCGGCGGGTCGGTTGCGGTGTACTCACCGTTCGTCGAGGACGCCCGCGAGGTGGCCGACCGGGCACGAACTGCCGGTCTCGAGAACGTCCGCACCCTCGAGACAATCCAACGCGAGATGAGTTTCGACGACCGTGGCACCCGCCCGACGACGGCCGGTGTCGGCCACACCGGGTACCTCACCCTCGGGCGGCGGTAGCTCTCCGCGACCACAACACAGCAGTCATCAGACGGGTTCGAGTAGCTCTGGTGGTATGATTATCCCGGGAACAGTCACCGCAGACGCGTCGACGACTGCACACGGATGTAGTTATGAAACAAGCTCAAGCTGAAAAAGCCGACCCCAATTGTGGGACGGTAGCGTAGTCCTATTATCCGTTACTGTACTACTCTCTGAGTTTAACTTTGATCCGTTATTTGGCCTTTGGATAACACTCCTTGGAGCACTCGTAAGTATATACACAACTGACCTACGGAGAAATACAGAGAAATCTACGTCGTAGTTCAGTATTGGTTGTTTTGTGGACTGTGCTTGCTACTGCTGTGTACAGTTCTGCTCTTGAGATAGTATTTCAATCCGCTGTTATCTGTCTACTATCTTCTATTCTGTGGAGAAAACATGTAGTAAGCCAACGCGAGCGGAGCAGGTGTGTCGTGGAGCTATACAATCCGGAGTTGGACCTGCCAGAACTCGCGCCAGGCGTCTGCCAGCGCGTCCTCCGGGTCGCCGGTCGCGTCGACGGCGGCGGTCGCGTCGGCCCGGCTCATAAACTCCCCGAGCACCGACCGCTCGCCGACGACGTAGAGCCGGTCGGTCTCGTGTTCGTCGAGCGCCGCGAGACTCCGCTGTACGTGACTGTCTATCTGCTCGTCCCGGAGGCGTTCGAACCGGGCCTGTGAGAACCCACCCTTCGAGTGCTGGCTCTTTAGCGCGCTGTCGAACCCGTGGAAGGCAGTCCGTCTGTCAGCCTCGTAGGTGCCCATGGCGAACAGGTCAGACCGAACGAGTGCGAGCGTGTACCGCCCCCGGGGCTGACACCAGTCCCGGTCGATCTGGAAGCGGTCGGCCCACTCGACAAACGGCTCCGGCGACACCGGGACCCGGAGGCAGGCGGCGACGAGCGAGGCGTCGTCAGTGAGTGCGAGACACGGCGCGGCCCGGGAGACGAGCACGGTCTGCTCGCCGAACGCCTCCCGCACCGCCCGCGGGATGTCGTGGCCGTCGGCCACGTACGCGCTCAGTGCCCCCTCCCGGCCCGTTGTTACTGACTCCAACCGCTCCAGCAGCGCGTCCAGTCGACCGCCCCGGAGAGTCGTCTCCCGACGAACCGACAGTGTCGTGTCCGTCGACCGGAGTCGGTCGACGGTATCCTCCAGTTGCTCGATGCGGTCTTCCAGTTTGTTCACGCGGTGCTCTGCTTCCTGTCGCTCCGTGACGGCCTGCCTGCGGCGGGCCTCTGCGCTCTCGAGCTGTCGCTCTAAGTCGTCACGCTCGGCTCTCAGCTGTTCGACCTGTGAGTCGAGTTCGTCGATCTCGGCTTTCAGGCTGTCCCGGCCGAGCAGGCTGTCTAGCATGTCCGAACGCCGGGTGTCCGCCGGTATAAATGCCGCGGAGCGGGCGACCACCCCTCCGGACGGGGGGCTGTCTCCGCGGCTCTGGGTGGAAACTGGTGAATCACGGGTCTTATTCCTCCGGCCCGCCGACCAGGGACCGTGACAGACGACATCGACCGCGGGGCGTTTCTCGCCGGCCGCCGACCCGATGCCGTGCAGATATATCTCGACGAGGAAACGCTCTCGAACCCGGACGCACTCACCGCCCACGGCGAGTTTATCTCCGGCGGTATCGTGTTGCTCCTCGATGGCGAGCAGGCACGCGGTATCTTCCAGGAGGCAACCGGTATCGACCCGATGGCGCTCGCACAGGACGCAATGGGAACAGAGGGAGCGGTCGCCCGCGACGGCGCCGACGCCACCTGCCCGGCCGCCGGTGCCGAGAGCCACCACCCCCGACTCATCTTCGCGTTTGCCGAGGAACAAAACGAGTCCGTCGGTGGGCTCTACGCCGAGGGCCCGGTGATTCACGCGTACGTCGCCTGTGCCTGTGGGGAGCGTTACTCCGACCGGTGGGTCGCCGAGCAGGCCTGACCCCTGGCGCTGCCCGCACCCGGGACACGACCTCGCTACAACCGGTCACTCGACAGTACCGGACGACTCCTCGGTGTCGCCGGCGGTTTCGGGGCTGACACTGCCTGTCCGGTAGCCCGACAGGTCGAGGGTGACGTGGTCGAACCCCAGGTCGCCGATGTGTTCGTGGGCAGCCCGGGCGAACGCGGGGTCCAGTGCCACGTCGAGTTCGTCTGCCCCGACCTCGACGCGCGCGAGACCGTCGTGGTCGCGCACCCGGAACTGCTCGAACCCCCAGGCCCGGAGCAACTGCTCTGCCTGCTCGATGCGCGAGAGCCGTTCCTCGGTGACCTCGAGCCCCGTCGGGATGCGCGAGGAGAGACAGGCCATCGACGGCTTGTCGGCGACCGAGAGCCCGTACCGACGGGCACCCTCCCGCACCTCCGCTTTCGTGATGTCGTGTGCGAGCAACGGGGAGTGGGCGTCGAGTTCCTCGACTGCCTGCAGTCCGGGGCGATGCCCTTCGCCCGTGTCCGAGGCGTTTGTTCCGTCACAGACGGTCCCGAGTCCGAGCTCCTGTGCCCGCTCGAACATCGCACCCAGCCGCATCGACCGGCAGTGATAACAGCGCTGGTCGTCGTTCTCGACAAACGCCTCGCTGTCGAGTTCGCTGAACGAGACGATATCGTGGCGGATACCGATCTCGTCCGCGATCTGCCGGGCGTCTTCGAGCTCCGCCTCGGGGAGGGTCTCGCTGCGTGCCGTGCAGGCCACGGCGTCACTGCCGAGCGCGTCGTGTGCGAGCGCCGCCACCACACTCGAATCGACACCGCCCGAGAACGCGACGAGGACCCCCTCCCGGGTCGCGAGGTCCTCCCGGGCCGCCGTGAGTTTCGTCTCGACCATAGCTCTCGTTGTGACCGGCTCCGCAAAAGCCCGATGGTCAGCCACACCGGCGGGTCACCCGCTCCACAGTTTGCTCCTGGAAGCGGTGACAGAGACCCCGCGGCTGTGAAGTAACACCGGCTCCGACCCCGGTTGGGCGAACCCGTTCGCCCGAAACAGGCCGTTCTGCCGGACCGTCCACCGGCCGTCACGGACCGTCCAGGGCTCGTGCCCGATATCGGCGTAGCGAACTCTCCCGTCCGACCCCTCGGTGAAGTAACGGTACCGCTCTACGAGAAACGCCGCGAGTGTGTCAGGGGCTGGCTGGTCGGCTTCGCCGACGGGTCCGTAGCTCGCGTCGAACACGAGTGCCCGTGCCCCCGGTGTGCGCCGGCTGCTCCGGAACCGTGTCTCGGTGCCACGGTCGTAGGTCGTGTCGGCGTAGTAGTAGGGTAACCGGTTGCACAGGCGGGCCCCGACGACCCCCAACAGGTCGTCGGCGTCGAGACTGAAAAAGTAGATCCCCGGCGCACCGTCGCAGGTGACGTACGTTCGGAGATTCAGCTCCGGGGTGGTCAGCCCGACTGCCGCCGGCAGCCCGTTCGGCCTGATATCACAGATCCGGAAGGGAACGGCCGAGAGGTACGCGTCGCCGTCGAACGTGTCGACGTCGAGCCGGTCCGGGAGGCGTGTGGCCACCGTCTCCGGGTCGACCGGGTAGCTCGCAAAAAACACGTCACGCCACTCCATCTCCAGGGCTGGCATCGACTCCGATAGGTGTCTCCTGTATTGAACAGTTGTGTTCCCCTGCCGGGTCGGCAGGGTGTGAACCACAACCCCTACTTGAGCGCCGGGCGAGTAACGGGTATGCAACTCGGCGTGATCGGACTCGGGCGGATGGGTCGTATCGTCGTCGACCGGACGCTCGCCGCGGGTCACGACGTCGTGGCGTTCGACATCGACGACGAGGCGGTGGCGGCGGCTGCGGAGGCGGGCGCGACACCGGTCGACTCCCTCGGGTCGCTCGCGGTGTCACTCGGTGAGCAAAAGCGCATCTGGCTGATGCTCCCCGCCGGTGACCCCGTCGACGCCGCGCTCGACGAACTCGACGGCTCTCTCACCGACGAGGACATCCTCGTCGACGCCGGCAACTCCCACTTCGAGGACTCGGTGCGCCGCGCGGAGACGACCGACGCGGCGTATCTCGACTGCGGGACCAGCGGCGGCCCAGCGGGCGCGGAGGTCGGGTTCTCGCTGATGGTCGGTGGTCCCGGGTGGGCGTACGAGGCCTGTACACCGGTGTTCGACGCGGTGGCACCCGGGCCCGCGGGCCACGAGCGGATGGGGCCGAGCGGGGCAGGTCACTACGTCAAGATGGTCCACAACGGCGTCGAGTACGCCCTGATGCAGACTTACGGTGAGGGGTTCGAACTGCTCCACGAGGGCCGGTACGACCTCGACCTCGAGGCGGTGGCCCGCACCTGGAACAACGGGGCGGTGGTGCGCTCGTGGCTACTCGAACTCTGCGAGGAGGCGTTTCGCGAGGAGGGGGGTGAGCT
Organism: Halovenus sp.; assembly: GCA_028275025.1. Lineage (GTDB taxonomy): Archaea > Halobacteriota > Halobacteria > Halobacteriales > Haloarculaceae > Halovenus. Next base: position 1,078 of record JAQCNM010000018.1, on the reverse strand, counting down.
CGGCGACGTCGCCGACCACGTCGCCGGCGGATCGACCGGCACCTGGACAGTCCAGGAGAGCCTCGAACAGGAGGTGCCGCTGCCGCTCATCTACCAGGCGCTCGCCGAGCGGTTCGGCTCCCGTGTGACTGGTGACGGAGACGGGCGGCTCTCCCGGCGACTCGCCAACCGCCTGCGCTACGGGTTCGGCCGACACGAGGTCCGGCGACAGTAGCTCATACTGTCGGACCCAAGCCCCCGAAGAGTTTCGTCACCCCGGGTGGCGGATATCTTTCGGAGATTACGTCCGACAGTATCAGGCGTCGAGCAGTTCCGGTAGCGCTTCGAGACTCTCTATATCGAACGCCGGTGTCTCGTCGAGCGCCCCGACGGGACCGTGTTCGCGCCGGACGAGTGCCCCGTCGATACCGGCGCGGTGTGCCGCGACGATGTCGTGTTCGCGGTCGCCGACGTACAGGGCCCGCTCGACACCGAGTCTGTCGAGGGCACACTCGAGGTAGTGCGGGTCGGGCTTGCGCCGGCGGTACCCCTCCAGTGTCGGGTCACGGCCGATGGCAACCTCGAACCGGCCCGGAAAGAGGGTGCTCGTGACGTGTTCGACGGTCGCCGCGCGGTTGTTGCTGACGACCCCGACCGGTTCCGGGAGCGCCGCCAGCACGGCCGTGTCCTCGAACGGTGCCCGCGGGTCCGAGCCGATACGGCGGTTCGCACGCACGCTCGCAAACCGCTCGCGGGTCGTCCAGAACTCCGCCGGGTCGAGTCCGACCGCCCGACAGCGCTCGGCCGTCGCATCGGTGAACCGTGGCTGTCTAAGCGGCGCGCGCTCCGTCTCGGGCACCGCCGCGCCGAGTTCCGCGAGCGCGTCGTCGGCGGCGCTGTCGTACACGGTCTGCAGCGTCGCTGCCCCCTGTATCAACACACCATCCATGTCGAACAGGAGCGCCTCGTAGCTCTCCACACCGTCGGCCTGTGTCATACCTGTTTTTTGTTTCGTCGCACACGACAGTTTGGATTCCGACCGACAGGAGCCCGCGAGACGGCTCCGGGACGGCCACCCTCGTCTGCCCTCTGTCGACCG
>JAQCNM010000009.1 GCA_028275025.1 Halovenus sp. | reverse complement strand
CCGGCCTGCCGGGCGAGACGGTCTAGCTCCCGGGCGGCGAGTGTCCCGTACTGGAGGGCCTTCTTCTCACGGCCGGGGAGTGGGTCGGGGAGCCACGGGTCGGCGGCCCGGCGGAGTGCCCACTTGCGGGTCCCACCTCTCACGAGCTGTTCCCCACCGAGCCCGAGTGCCGCCTCGACGACCCGGTCGTGTGCGAGTGGTGCTACGGGCTCGACTCCCGCCGCGCTCAGGGCGAGTCGGTCCCGCTCGAACTGGTCGGGAACTGTCCGGAGCATCTCGTCGCGGGCACCGCGGACAGTGTCAGCGGCCACCCGGTCGTCGTCCGGTGCCTGCTCGACCTTCGCGTAGCCGCCGAACAGCTCGTCGGCACCCTGACCCAGGGCGAGCCGGTCGAACCCGTCGGCGGCAACCTGTTGTGCCAGTATGAAAAGCGGGAGCGTGATCTGGACGTCCATCGCGTTTGTTCGGCCGGTTGCCGTCGCCACCTGTGGTATCGCGCGTTCGAGTGCTGCGTGGTCGAGTTCGACAACACGCAGTTCCCGGCCGAGCAGAGCCGCCCCCGAGCGGGCGGCCTCGAGGTCGTGACTGTCCGGAAACCCGACCGTGTACAGCGGCGCGTCGAGACGGGCCGCCAGCAGGCCCGAGTCGATACCGCCGGAGAACGCCACCGCGAGGTCGCCTCCGCCGTCGGTCACCGCCGAGACGGCCGTGTCGACCGCCTCACGGACCGCCGCAACCGCTGCGTCGTCATCGTCGACGGGCGGGCGCGTCGGGAGTGCCCAGAGCCGCTGTGACCCGCCGGTCCCGTCGTGGACGTGTCCGGCGGGGAGCCGCTGTGGCTCCACTAACGCCTCCGGGTCGTGGCTCCACGTCTCGGTGTCCCCGGGCTGGAAAAAGAGCGGGTAACGGCCGAGCACGTCCCGAACGAGTCTGCCGTCGAGCCGCCCGGCGAACCCGGCGGTGCCGGGGAGTGGGTCTGTGGTCTCGACGGCGGCACGCGCCGTGTCGGCCGACACACCGGTGACTGTCACTGTTCTTCCTCCGGTGGGGTCCGGTCCGGAGGCCGGCATACGCCACCGTGTCCGACTGCTCCTCCGTGGACCGGTGTCCCGGCCGTCTCGTGTCCTCGCCCGCGAGGCGGTCCGGGCCCTGTCCCGGAGCCTCGGGGTGTGAGTTCCCCCTCGCTCGGCGTCCGGTCGCTGGCTCCGCTGTCACCGCGCGTGTGGTGTCTCCCCCTGACAGGCGATAGCCACGGGACTGCAAACATACGCCGCGTTGTGGCGACCGGGAAAAAAACCACCCGGTCTGTGTACCGCTAGCCCGGGGTGTCACGCGAAAACTCCGCTCTCGATACGTACTCACTCCCGACCGCGGTGACACCGGGGCCACGCAGCGTTTGCAGCGATTAGCCTCCGTCGACTACCCCCTTCTCAGACCGTCGACGGCAAAGCTCCTTTGCCCGGTGCCCGGGAACGGAAGCCTATGGCCGACAGAAACATCGACGACGTCGACAGGGCAATCCTGCACGCGCTACAGACAGACGCCCGGAACACCTCGTCGAGTGACATCGCCGAGCGGACCGGCACCTCCGACAGCACCGTCCGGAAACGCATCCAGCGACTCGAGGACGCGGGGGTCATAAAGGGGTACAGCGCTGATATCGACTACGGAGCGTCCGGTTACCCGCTCCGGATGCTGTTGTTTTGCACCGCGTCGATCCCAGAGCGCGGCGAGCTCGTCCCCGAGATACTGGCTATCGACGGGGTGGTTTCGGTTCAGGAACTGGTCACCGGCGAACAGAACCTCCTCGTGACCGCCGTTGGAGAGTCTGACAGCGATATCACCCCGGTCGCACAGGGGCTTCTCGACCTCGGACTGACCGTCGCAGACGAGGTGCTCGTTCGGAGCCACGAGACGACGCCGTACGCCGAGTTCGACCACAGGGTGTGACCCCCGGTCTGTTGCTCACCCACCGACAGTTCCGGCAGCCCGTTCGATACACGACCACGAAAGAACGTTCCGGTCGTATAGAAGCGCTTAATACACAGTCCGTTCGAGTTGTCGAGAGCGACCGTCCGCCAGGGCCGCTCCTGTTCGGGGGACGGTCGAGAGCAAACGATGACAGGGGACACCGACCGAACGACGGTGGGACAGCTTCCGAACGCGACGCGGTCGCCGCCGCGCCTGCCGGCGGTACTCACGTGGCTGGTGTGGCTGGTGTGGCTGCTGAGCCTCGGCGCAGTCGGGGCGCGGCTCGCGGCCGGTGACGGCTGGACGCCGGCGGGTCTCCTGGTGGTCGACGGGCTGACAGTCCTGCTGTGGGCCGTCGTGAGCTTCTTTGCCGGTATCGTGCACAGCTACTCGCGGCGCTACATGGCTGGCAGCGAACACGTGACCCGGTTTTTCAGCCGTCTGTTCGGGTTCACACTGGCCGTACTGTTGCTCGTCGCCGCCGACCACGTCCTGCTGTTCGGCGTCGCCTGGCTGGTGATGGGGCTGGTGATGGCCGACCTCGTCGGTACGGTCAAGGGGTGGCCACAGGCACGAGCTGCCGCGGCGTACACCCGGCGGTACTTTCTCGCTAGCAGTTTCCTCCTCGGTGTCGCGCTCGCGGTGCTCGTCTGGGGAACGGGCGCGTCGACGGTCTCCGGTACCACGGCGGCTGTCGACAGTCTCTCCGCTCCGGTCTGGGTCGTCGCCGCCACGGCACTGCTTCTCGCGGCGATGGTCCAGTCCGCGCTCGTCCCGTTTCAGAGCTGGCTGCTCGCCTCGATGACGGCCCCGACGCCGGCGTCGGCACTGATGCACGCCGGGTTCGTCAACGCGGGGGGTATCTTGTTGCTGCGGTTCGCGCCGGTCGTCAGCGCCGACAGCCGGTTCATGCTCGTCGTCGTGACCGTCGGTGCCCTGAGTGCGCTCCTCGGAACGCTCCTGAAGTCCGTCCAGACCGACGTGAAGGGAGAACTCGCCTGCTCGACGACCGGTCAGATGGGGTTTATGATACTGCAGGCCGGTCTCGGGTTCTTTGGTGCCGCTATCACCCACCTCGTCTTGCACGGGTTCTACAAGGCGTCCCTGTTTCTCGGCTCGGGGGGTGCCGTCGAACAGACGACCCCCGGGGGGTCGACCGCCGACCCGCCCGGCGTCGCCGCCGGTCTCCTGACAGTCCCGACCGCGGCGGTCGGTGGCGTGTTGTTCGCCCTGCTCACCGGCAAAGGAACCGCCGTCGACAGCGGCCTCCTCCTGACAGGGTTGGTCGTGGTGACGACACTCCACGCCACCGGGTCCGTGGTCCGGCAGCGCTCGGTTCCGTCTCCACTCCGGTACGTCGCTCTCCCGGCCGTGTTTCTCGCCGCTATCGCGGTTTACGCCGCCGTCTACACCGCTGTCACCGGTCTCCTCGCAGACGACCTACTCGTCACTGTCCCCGCCGACCTGACACTCGTCCACGCCGGCGTCGCGGCCGCGTTCGCCGGCGCGTACGTCGCCGTCGAGACGGGCGTCTACCGGCGCAGTCGGCGTCTCTACGTGCTCCTGTTGAACGCCACACAGCCACCGGCCCGGACCCTGACAACCACGCCGGAGGAGTACAGTGAGTCCTGACAGGAGGGTCCGGGAGGCCGTCGCGTCGGCCGCCGCCGCGGTCAGTCCGGTCTGGCCGCTGCACTCGTTCGTGACGGCCAACCCGCTGGCCGGGTTCGAGGACCGCCCCTTCCACGACGCGGTCGAACAGGCAGAGCGGCTGTTCGGCGGCCGTGGCTACCCCGACCCGGACCTGTTCCGGCAGGCCCTGGATGCCGGCCGTATCGACCCCGATATCCTGGCCGCAGAGCTCGACGCCGCCGGGTACGACGCCGACCCGGTGACACTGCTCGACCGGATGGACACCGCCGACAGCCCGACGACGAACGCAACCGACCGTGTCGACACACTCCTGACAAAGTGGCTGTCGGCCTTTCTCGACCAGGGGCGGGCCGACTGGCCGATGCCGGAGCGCGAGGCGGGGTTCTACGCCGCGTTCCGGTCCGTGGCCCGACACGACCGGGCCATCCCTGGCCGCTCCGCTATCGCAGACCTGCCCTCGGAGCCGGCGGTGGCAATCGAACGGGTGGTCGCAGAGTTCCCGGCCGAGCGCTGGCCGCGGCTGTTCGAGCCACACCTGACCGCAGTTCCAGGCTGGGCCGGTCTCGTCAAGCGGCGTGCCACGGACGGGACCGACTGGGGGTCGACCTGCCCGGTCACGTTGCTCGAGTATCTCGCGGTCCGGCTCACGCTCGTCGACCTGCTCGACGCGCCCGTCGACCTGACTGCCGACAGCAGCGGTCCGGAGCGGAACGACGAACGGGTCCCACTGGCGGCGGTCTGGCTGACGGCGTGGGAGCGGACCTACCGGACGAGATTCCTCGACGCCCTCCCCTCCGACCCGACCGGCGGGGACCCGGAGCGCCCGGACGCCCAACTGGTGTTCTGTATCGACACCCGGTCGGAGCGCATCCGCCGGCACGTCGAGGCCACCGGAGCGTACGAGACCCACGGCTACGCCGGGTTCTTCGGCGTCCCGATGCGCTACCAGGGGTACGACGACGTGACAGTCGACGCGTGCCCGCCGATTGTCGATGCAACACACCGTATCACCGACCGCCCGACCGGCAGGTCCGCAAAGCGCGTGACCCACGACCGCTGGTCCGACACCGTCGACGCGCTCGACGGGTTGTTCGAGTCACTCAAGTCGAACGCGGTAACGGCGTTCAATTTCGTCGAGAGCGCGGCACCCGGCTACGGCGTGGGTCTGCTCGCCCGGACCCTCCTCCCGGCCCGGGTCGGCGACCTCCGTCGGGTCGCCGACGAGCAGGTTCCGGATACACACGAGTTCTGTGCGCCAGCGGTCGACCGCGACCCCGGAGCCGACCGTGCGCTCCCGGCGGGGCTCACACTCGCCGAACGTGTCGAGTACGCCGCCACCGCGTTCGACCTGCTGGGGTGGGCGGAGTTCGCTCCCGTGGTCGCGTTTATTGGCCACGCCAGCCAGACGACGAACAACCCGTTCGAGGCGAGCCTCGACTGTGGGGCCTGTGCCGGCAACCCCGGCGGGCCGAACGCCCGTGTGCTTGCAACCATCTGCAACGACGACGCGGTCCAGACCCGTCTCCGGGACCGCGGGTTCGACATCCCCGAGGACACGGTGTTCGTGGCCGGCGAGCACAACACGACGACCGACGAGATTGTGCTGTACGCCGACACCGTTCCCGCGAGCCACGCGGACGACATCGAGCGCCTCCGGCGGGACCTCGGGCGTGCCCGGGCCGGTGCTGCCTCGGAGCGTGCCGACAGCCTCGCCGGGACACAGGGGTCGGGACCTCGCGAGACGGAGCGCCGCGCGGCCGACTGGGCGGAGACCCGACCGGAGTGGGGACTCGCCGGTAACGCGGCCCTGTTTGTCGGACCTCGTGCGTTCACCGCCGACCTCGACCTCGATGGCCGCGTGTTTCTCCACTCCTACGACTGGCAGACCGACCCCGACGGCGACGCGCTCGCGGCTATCCTGACCGGCCCGATGATCGTCACACAGTGGATAAACACACAGTACTACTTCGCGACTGTCGACACCGCCGCCTACGGGAGCGGCTCGAAGGTGACCCACAACCCCGTCGGTAACGTCGGCGTCTACCAGGGCAACGGCGGCGACCTGATGACGGGGCTACCCCTGCAGTCACTCAAGCGCGGCACCGACGAGCTCTACCACCAGCCGCTCCGTCTCTCGGTCGTGGTTCACGCCCCGGTCGACCGGGTGAGTGATATCCTGGCGGAAAACGACCACCTCCGGACCCTCCTCGACAACAACTGGCTCTCGTTGACGGTGCTCGACCCACAGAACGACGCCCCGCTCGCGTACGACAGTGACCTGCACTGGACACCGGTGTCGGTCGAGCAGGGGGCAGAGACCGGTCAGGTCCGGTCGTCTACTGTCGACGACTGAGCAGCCTTCCCACGTGGTCAGGACGTGTCCCTCCGTGCGCCGTATATCATGTAGCCGACCAGCAGAACCGTCACGACCGCGTACACGACGTAGACCACCGGCTGACCGTCGACCGGTCGGACGAGTTCGGGCACCCCGACGAGGGCGGTCAGTCCGGCCAGAAACAGCGCGGCGGTGCCGACGAACCGCGCCAGTCCCTCGTCGTCGGTGACCCGCTCCGGGTCGTAGCCGGCGACCAACTCCACCATCTCGAACTCCCTGATGAGCACCCCCACCACCCCGGTGACAACTGCGGTGAACAGAGACGATACCGCCGTTGTGACACGCATACAAGGATAGTCCCCCCGAGCGGAGATAAACTCTCTCGCCCGTGACACTCTCGCCGGGGTCTGTCGTGGAAAACCGTAAGCCGGCGGGCGACACAGATGTATCCGTGTCGGACTCGCCGCCGGTGTCACCGCTGGTCGCGCTCGGGGTCGCGGTTCTCGCCGTCAGCACGGGTGCCGTTCTCGTCCGTCTCAGCAGCGCCCCCTCGGCGGTGGCGGCGTTCTACCGGGTGCTTTTCACCACTCTCCCGTTGTTGCCGGTTGCGGTGTGGCGCTACCAGGCGGCGTTCGCCCGACTCGGGGCGCGTGACCTGCTCGGAGCGAGCCTCGCCGGTGTCGCACTGGCAGTTCACTTTGCGGCCTGGTTCGAGAGTCTGGCCTGGACGAGTGTCGCCGCGAGTGTCACGCTCGTACAGTCACAGCCGTTGTTCGTGGCGGTGGGTGCCTGGCTCCTGTTGCGCGAGCGTCTCAGCCGTCACATGATCGCGGGCATCGTCGTGGCGGTTCTCGGGATGGCGGTGATGTCGGCCGGTGACCTGTTCGGGGACCTCGGCGGGCCGGACCCGTTGCTCGGGAACACACTCGCCGTGGTGGGTGCGGTGATGGCCGCCGGCTACGTGCTCGCCGGGCGGTCACTGCGCCAGCGGATCGCGCTGGTTCCGTACGTCGTTATCGTCTACAGCGTCTGCACGGTCTGTCTGTTCGGTATCGCCGTTCTCCAGGGTGGCCCCCTGGTTGCGTACCCGGCCCGGGAGTGGCTCATCTTCGCCGGTCTCGCGGTCGGACCGGGGCTGCTCGGTCACACGGTGCTCAACTGGACACTCGCACACCTGGAGTCGAGTGTGGTGTCGGTTTCGCTGCTCGGGGAGCCTGTCGGTGCGACCGTGCTCGCCGCGGTGTTGCTCGCCGAGTCCCCCACCGCGTTCACCGTCGTCGGGGGTGTGGTCGTTCTCGTCGGTATCTACGTGACCGCACGGGACCGTGCCCGCGCCGGTCCGGACGAGGAGACACCCGAGTTCGGGGCCGACCACGAACACCCGGAGTGAACCGGGTCACGCCTCGGTCCAGTTTGTCTGGTCGAGTACGACCGGCGCGACGGCGTGGGCGACCCGACGGGCCGCGGCCTCGGAGGCCAACACGGAGACGTGACCCAGCGAGTCGCTGACCGACTTGCCCACCTCGGCGGTCGCCAGTTCGCCGTCACCGACGATGTCCTCGAGTTCACTGGTGAGTCTGGTCTTTACCTCCGCCAGGATGGCGGGGGTGAGCCGTCTCCCCGCCGGGAGCAGGTCGTAGGTGAACGCGTACCCGTTCTCGTAGCGCTCGATCGCGACGAACGGGACACCCTCGCGCTCCGCCTCCGCGTAGGCCTGTTCGATGGCCTCCTGTCCCTCGTGTACCGGAATCTCCGGCTGGTCCGCTGTCGATGTCACGTCCGGGCGTAGCCGTCCGACGCGTATGAACGCATCGTCGAACCGAGTGACCCCCGGGGTGTGTCGGCGAGGACGTGCCCGACAGCACCGTCTCCGAACCGGCCTGACCCGACAGCACGACGGGCCCTCCTGTCGACGACCCGCGGACCGCCGGACGCGAGTGAATCCGCGCCCTTCTTGTACCCGCTCGCCGACGGTCGCGTATGTCGCTGCAGGTGGCCGATAGACTCGGCTGGGCGGACGCGATGACGCTGGTGAACGCGGGAATCGGAGTGTTGGCGCTCGCGGCGGCGGTGCTCGGCGAGGTCCGTCTGGTGGCACAACTCGTTCTCCTGGCGGCAGTCGCGGACGGTCTCGACGGCGTGATCGCCCGCCGGTTCGGGAGCACCCGCGTCGGGCCGTACCTCGACTCGATGGCCGACATCGTCTCCTTTGGAACCGCCCCGGCGGCGTTCGTGTTCGTCTTGGCTAGTGAGGAGTGGCACGATACCGGTCTGACACTGTCGGCGGACCCGGGCCCGGTCGCCGTCGCGGCTGTCGTCGCGGCCGGGTTCGTCGTGTTCTCGCTCGTCCGGACCGCGCTGTACACCGTCTACGTCGGCGAGGACGAGACCCGCCCCGGCATCCAGAACACGCTCGCGTCCTCGATTCTCGTTGTCGCGTATCTGGCCGGCCTGACGGCGGTTCCGGCGGTGCTCGCCGGGACAGTCGTGCTGTCGGTACTGATGCTCGCGCCGGTGCCGTACCCCAAACTGCTCGACCGCGACGCGCTCGTGCTCGGTGCCGTCCAGATGGGGGCTATCCTCACCCCGACGGCGCTCGAACGGCTGTTTCCCCGTGCACTCTTTGTGTGTGCGCTCGCGTACCTGCTGCTCGCACCCCGGTTCTACTGGGCCGACTGACCACCGCCGAGACCCACGATTTTCAAGGCTGGATACACTACCGATGGTAGATGGACGGCGAGTACGGGCTGCTCGACACCGACGAGACCGCACCGGGCGACGAGTGGGAGGAGATCGACTACACCGACACCGAGGCAGACCGTATCGCCCGGGAGCGCGACCGGGAGTTCAGCCAGTTTCGCGACCGTATCACCGACGCAGACCAGTTCAAGGTCGAGGCCTCCGTGTTCGACGACGCGACGTTCGCGGCGCTGTACAAACTCGTCCAGGACGGCCACATCGACGCGTTTGGCGGCCCCATCTCGACGGGAAAGGAGGCGAACGTCTACACCGCACTCGCCGGCGACCAGACTGTCGCGGTGAAGATCTACCGCATAAACGCCTCTGACTTTCGCGACATGGGCGAGTACATGGAGGGTGACCCCCGGTTCGAGTCGATCGGCGGGGACAAGAAGTCGATCGTGCTGGCGTGGGTCCGTGCGGAGTTTGCCAACCTCGACCGGGCACGTCGGGCCGGGGTGCGGGTTCCGACACCGGTCGCCGTCGAGCGAAACGTCCTCGTGATGGAGTACCTCGGGACCGCCGAGGGTCGGGCGAGACGGCTCGGCGAGGTCACCGTCGAGAACCCCGACACCGCCTACGAGGTGCTCCGAGAGTACGTCCGCCGGCTCTACGACGCCGGCCTGGTCCACGGTGACCTCTCCGAGTACAACGTCGTCGTCGAGGCCTCACAGCTGTACGTTATCGACCTCGGCCAGGCGGTGACGGTCCATCACCCGAACAGTGACGAATTTCTGGAGCGGGACTGTCGCAACGTCGCCAACTTCTTTCACCGGCAGGGTGTCGACACGAGCCCCGACCAGCTCCTCGCGTACGTCCGGGAGCACGCCGACCCGCGCTCCGAGGAGTGAGCGGCCGGCCGTGCGTGAGCCGTCGGCCGTGCACCGTCGGTACACCGGCCCCGGGCGACAGCGGCTCAGATCGTGAACAGCTCTCCCTCGCGGGGAACCGACAGGAGCCCGAACCGGGCGCCGGCGTCGAGCCAGGCGTGGCCGTATGAGAAGGCCGCGAGCGCGTTCACCAGGTCACCCTCGTCCCGAAAGTGGCGACCGTCAGCCAGGTACGACCGGGCCATCTCGGTGCAGTCGTCGGCCGCTGTCGCGAGTGGTGTCTCTGCTGGTGTGGCGACTGTCGCCTCATCGAGTGCCTCCGCGAGCAACGCCTCGTACCGTTCGGTCTTTTCGGTGATGTCGGTCACGTTCGGGCTACAGCACGCGAAAAAAGGAGACTGTCGGTCGTCAGTCCTCGGCGGGACCAGTTTCGACAGGGGCACGGATGGTGTTCCCCCACTCGGTCCAGGAGCCGTCGTAGTTCTCGACGTCGTCGAATCCGAGCAGTTCACACAGCGCGAACCAGGCGATGGAGGACCGCTCGCCGACACGGCAGTAGGTCACCACCGACTGGTCCTCGGTGATCCCCGCGTCGGCGTACAGCTCCGACAGCTCGTCTGCGCTCTTGAAGCGGCCGTCCTCTTGGAGGACGGAGGCCGTCGGGACGTTCTTCGCACCGGGGATGTGACCGCCGCGCTGGGCGGTTTCCTGTAGCCCCTCGGGGGCGATTATCTCGCCGGTGAACTCCGCAGGGCTTCGCACGTCGACCAGCGGGATACCGCTCTCGATTGCCTGCTCGACGTCGTCACGGTAGGCACGAATCCCCTCGAACGGACCGCCGACGGCGTACTCCACGGCCTCGAACGACGGAACCTCCGTGGTCAACTGGTAGTCGTTCTCGACCCAGTATGGCTTCCCGCCGTCGAGAACACGCACGTCCTCGTGGCCGAAGTACTTGTACTCCCAGTAGGCAAACAGCGCAAACCAGTTTGGAACCCGGCCGTCACCGTAGATAACGACCGTGTCGTCGCTGGAGACGCCGTGTGCACCGTTTAGCTCGGCGAACTCCTCCTTGTCGAGAATATCACGCGTGGTCCCGTCGCTCAGGTCTTCCTCCCAGTGGAAAAACTGTGCACCCGGGATGTGCCCCTCCTCGTAGGGTGTGTACTCCGAGTCTTCCGTTACTGTCGGGTTGTTCACCTCCAGCAGCCGGTAGCCGGAGTCCTCGGCTCGGAACTCGTCGAGGTGTGTCTCCACCCAGTCGGCCGATACCAGCACGTCGTTTGCGTATGTTCTCTCACTCATACACCGAGATATACCAGTCGAGTACACTTGTCGGTGGCGTCCGGCACGCGGCTTACCGATGTCTCGAACGCTGTCCCCCGGCGGCTGTCCCGCCCCGTTTCGACACAACCACACGACAGCACCGTGCTACGGCGGGAGTATCGGGGCCTGTCGCCGCGACTGTGGATTGTAGATAGCGGCAATATACGCTGGTTCGCGTCGCCGGCACGGGTGACCCGACGATCGGAGCAGAACAGACCACCCCGACAGGGCTAAGTTGCTCCCTACCCCATCTGCGAGCATGAGCGTCCAGTCCTCGCTCGCCTCCGATCACCAACTGGCGCGGCTGCTCCAGATCGGTGTCGTGCTGGAGGAGGTGGTCGAGGCGCGGGCGGCGAAACACGCGAGCGAGTCCGACGACATCGGCGGGGAGGTGCGGGCGTTGCTCGAAGCAGCTGTCGCGGAGTCGGCCGACCACCGCGACCGGTTGGAGGGGCTGGTCGACGAACTCGACGCCGAGACGGTCGGGTTCGCAGAGATCGAACGTCTCGTCGAGAAACAGTACGAGGCAGAGGAGGCGTTCGACGGTGTGCTCTACGACCAGTTGTGCAACGAGGAAACCGCCTACAAGTTCTACGACGACCTCATCGAGGCCATCGAGGGCTCTAACGCCCGGTTCAGCGTCGACCGGGGCCGGCTACTTCGAATCCTCCGCGAGGTGCGTGCAGACGAGGCAGAGGGCGTCGAGGCGGTCACCGACCTGATGGAGCGAGGCCAACGATGAACACAGCAGATCAGTATCTAAAGGCGATCTACCTGGTACAGGAGCTCGAAGACGGCCCGGCGTCGACCGGTGCGGTGGCCGACCAACTGGACGTCAGCCCGGCGAGCGCAAACGAGATGATCGGCAAGCTCGAGTCCGACGGGCTCTGCGACCACGAGAAGTACAAGGGTGTCGACCTCACCCAGGAGGGGATTGTCCGGGCGCGTGACGCCCTCCAGCACTACTGCATCATCGAGCGGTTTCTCCTTGAGGTGCTCGAGGTCGAGGAGTTCCGCGCCGAGGCGGGCCAGCTAGAACCGGTTATCGACGAGACAGTGGCCGAACGGCTCGACACCATCATCGACCGTGCGCCACAGTGCCCGGACTGCTTCGACCACGAGGCCGACGTCTGTCGCCTGCTCGCCATCGACCGCGAGCCGGCCGACGCCGACTGAACGGCGCGCATGTCGAAGGGTACAAACACGTTACGACCGTAACAAAGAGGTATGTCACAGCAGCGTACCGGCGACGAGAGTGAGTCCGCGTCGCCGGTTGTCTACGACCTCGCCCCCGACTGTACCCTCGACGATATCGAGGACGGCGAACGGTACCGCGCGACAGTCAACGGTGTCGTCGACTACGGTGTCTTTGTCGATCTCTCGGCGTCGGTTTCGGGGCTGGTCCACACGTCGAACCTCACCGACACACACGAGGTGGGTGACGTGCTCGTCGTCGAACTCGACGAGGTGCGCCCGAACGGCGACGTCGGGTTCGTCGAGGTACAGTTCGACAGCTACGAGACCCGCCGGGTCGGTCCCGGCAACCGTGTGACCGCCCTCGATCTCGACGCGTTCACCGGCGAGTCCGTCCACGCCGAGGGGCGTGTCGTGCAGGTCACCCAGACCGGCGGACCGACGGTGTTTCAGCTGCGGGCGGAAGGGGGTGTACTCCCCTGTGCCGCGTTCGAGGAGGCCGGTGTGCGTGCCTACCCCGAGGTCGAGGTCGGCGATATCGTGCGCGCGACCGGCACCGCCGAGTCCCGCGAGAACTACCCACAGCTCGAGGCCGACCGACTGACGGTGCTGACCGGCGACGACGCCGCCGAGGTCCGTGAGCGGCTGGCGGCCGACCGCGAGTCGCTCGTCGCCCCGGCGACAGTCGACCCGCTCGCCGAGTGGAACACCCCCGACGCGATGTTCGAGGACCTCGCCGACGTCGCCCACCAGCTCTGTGCGGCACTGCTCGACGGCCGACCGGTGCGGATGCGCCACCACGCCGACGGTGACGGGCTCTGTGCGAGTGTGCCACTCCAGCACGCCCTCGAGCAGTTCGTCGCGGGAACGTGGCTCGACCCCGACGCCGGGCAGCATCTCGTCAAGCGCCTGCCGAGCAAGGCCCCATACTACGAACTCGAAGATGTCACCCGCGACCTGAACTTCGCACTGGAGAGTCAGGCCCGCCACGGCCAGAAGCTCCCGCTGTTTCTGATGCTCGACAACGGCTCCACCGAGGAGGACACCCCCGCGTACCGCAACCTCGCTCACTACGATGTCCCCATCGTGGTCGTCGACCACCACCACCCCGACCCGGCGGCACTCGAGGGGTTAGTCGAGTCCCACGTCAACCCGTACCTGTACGACGAGGACTACCGCCTGACCACGGGGATGATGTGTGTCGAGGTGGCGCGGATGGTCACGCCCGCCATCACCGACGACCTGCGCCACGTTCCCGCGGTGGCAGGGCTCGCCGACCGGTCCGAGGCCGACGCGATGAGCACGTACCTCGAACTGGCCGCGGAGGCGGGCTACGAGAGGAGTGACCTGACCGACATCGGCGAGGCACTCGACTACGCCACCCACTGGCTGCGCTACAACGACGGCCGGGAGTTCGTCTACGACGTGCTCGGTGTCAACTGCGACGACCCCGCCCGTCACGAGGAGCTGGTCACCATGCTGGCCGCCCGGGCCGACCGCGACGTGTCCCGCCAACTCGACGCCGCACTCGAGCACGTCTCCGGGGAGAAACTCGACAACGGCGCACAGCTGTACCGGCTCGACGTCGAGAACTACGCCAGACGGTTCACCTACCCCGCCCCGGGAAAGACAACCGGTGCGGTCCACGACCGGAAGGTCGCGGCGGATGGCGACCCGGTCATCACGATCGGCTACGGCCCGGACTTTGCGGTGCTTCGCTCCGACGGTGTCCGGCTCGACATCCCCGAGATGGTCGAACAGCTCCAGACGGAGTTCCCGGGTGCGGGTGTCAGCGGCGGCGGCCACCTGGTCGTCGGCTCTATCCGCTTTGTTCCCGGCCGACGCGAGTCTGTCGTCGATGCGCTCGTCGACAAGATGGCCGAGGCCGAACTCGACGCCGACCTGGGCACGACCGCCCCCTCCGACGAGGTGTAGATGGACGTCTGCGTGTTCGGTGCCGGCAGCCTCGGCAGTCTCGTCGGCGGTCTGCTCGCCGACGACCACGACGTCCACCTGGTCGGCCGAGAGCCCCACGTGGGTGTCGTCCGCGAGGAGGGGCTCCGGCTGACCGGTGCGTTCGACCGACAGGTGTACCCGGCGGCGTCGACGACCCCACCGGCCGACCCCGACCTCGCGCTCGTGACCGTGAAGAGCTTCGACACGCCGCAGGCGGCCCGGGCACTCGGAGCGGTGTCACCGGGTACCGCAGTCTCACTCCAGAACGGGATGGGCAACGAGGCGACCCTCGCGACACGGCTCGACGCGCCGGTGCTCGCGGGCACCTGCACGTACGGTGCGCGACTGTCCGAACCGGGGGTGGTCGAGTGCACAGGGGTCGGCGAGGTGGCCGTCGGGCCCCGCACGGGGGGTCACTCCGGTCCTGCCGACCGTGTCGGTGACGTGCTCGCCGCGGGGCTGGCGACGACCGTCGCCGGGGACATGCCACGTCGACTCTGGGGAAAACTCGCGGTGAACGCCGGTATCAACGCGGTGACGGCACTCGCCCGGGTACCGAACGGTGCTGTCGTGGACGGACCGGCGAGCGGGGTGGCCACAGACGCCGCAGCCGAAACCGCACAGGTGGCTGCCAACGTCGGTTTCGAGATCGACGAGGCGGTCGACCGGACGCGCGAGGTGGCGGCGGCGACCGCGGAGAACACCGCCTCGATGCACCAGGATATCCGCGCCGGGCGCCCGACCGAGATCGACGCCATCAACGGCTACGTCGTCGAGACGGCCGACCGGCCGGTTCCGGTGAACACGACGCTGACCGGGTTGGTCCGGGCCTGGGAGCGGGGGCAGGGCCACCGGTAGCCCCGCTCGGCGGGAGCCGCGGGTACTATATGGCCACACACACGACCGTGAGGTAATGAGCGTCGACACAGCCCTCTCGATGACGTCGATGTCGCGGTACGCCATTCTGGGCTGCGGGAGCGTGGGGCACGCAGTCGCGGAAGAACTGGTCGCGGCCGGAAAGGAGGTGCTCATCATCGACCGGGACGAGAGCCGTGTCGAGGCGCTCCGGGACCAGGACCTCGATGCCCGCCGGCACGATATCAGAGACAGCGAGGTCGCCTCGGCAGTGTCTGAGTTCGATGTCGTCCTGGTTCTCACCCCGGACGCCGAGGTAAACACGACCGCCGTCGAGAACATCCGCGAGCGTGCGGCTGACCAGTTTCTCATCGCGCGCTCCTCAGACCCGGTCTCGGGGGACCGTCTCTCCGAGGCTGGCGCGGACGTGGTGATCAACCCGTCGACGGTCATCGCGGACTCGACGCTCCGGGCGCTCGAAACCGGCGAACTCGAGTACCGCGCGCGCCAACTGGTCGAGGTCATCGAGGGGACAAACGACCGCATGTCGATTCGTATCCACCGGAGCCCGGACCCCGACTCGGTTGCGAGTGCGGTCGCGCTGCAGGCGATCGCCGCCGCACAGGGGGTCGAGGCCGACATCGTCTACGACGGCGATATCGGTCACAAGGAAAACCGGGCGTTTGTCAACCTGCTCGGCATCGACCTGGTCCAGGTCGACGAGGCCGACGCGGCCGGGTACGACACTGTCGCGGTCATCGCCCAGCAACACGGTGAACCCGACCACGAGGCCGACGCCGACATTCTCATCGACCACCACGAACACGACCACGACCACGACACCGCGTTCGTCGACACCCGTCCGAACCTCTCCTCGACGTCGACGATTCTGACGAAGTACATCCAGGAACTCGACATCACGCCCGACGCGACCGTCGCAACGGCGCTTCTGTACGGTATCCGTGCTGAAACGATGGAGTTCAAACGCAACACTACACCGGCAGACCTGACGGCGGCGGCGTACCTGTTTCCGTTTGCCGACCACGACACGCTCGAACAGGTCGAGTCCCCCTCGATGTCCGCCGAAACGCTCGACGTGCTCGCGGAGGCAATCCACAACCGCGAGGTCGGCGGCTCCCACCTGGTTTCGAACGCCGGGTTCGTTCGCGACCAGGACGCCCTCTCACAGGCCGCACAGCATCTTCTCAACCTCGAGGGGGTCACCACGACGGCCGTGTTCGCCATCGCCGACGACGCTATCTACCTGACCGCACGCTCGAAGGACATCCGCGTGGATATCGGGCGTACCCTGGAGGAAGCGTTCGACGGGACCGGCGAGGTTGCGGGCCACTCGACGGAGGCCAGCGCGGAGATACCCCTCGGCATCTTCACCGGGGTCGATATCGGCGAGGGCAGCCGCGAGACACTGCTTGGTCTCACGGAGGACGCGGTGAAATCACAGCTGTTCGACGCGATGGGGTTCGAGCAGAGCAACGGCAACTGACTCACAGTCTCGGGGTGGTCGTCGGGAACTGTCCCCTGTCCGGTGGCCGCCTCAGGCTACCGCCTCGCCTTCCGCTGCCTGCTCCTGGATGCGTTCGACGATGTCGCTGACGATGACGATGTCGCCGACCGCCTGCACCCACCGGTACGGGACAATCACACCCTGTGCGGTCGCCATCTCGTCGGCGAACAGCTCCCTGTTGAGCTCCTGCATCGCGAGTCCGGTGACCTGTTCACTGTCGAGGTTCAGACGGAGGTCCTCGACCTCGCCGAGAAAGACCCCGGCGTTCGTGTACACCTCGCGACCGACGAGATTCGTTATCTCCTGTGGCACGGCTTGCTGGTCCATACTCGCCTCTGTCGGGCAACCCTCTTAAATTCTTGCGCTCGGTAGCCGCCTGACCCCGGGCGCTCCGGAGCGGGGTGTGCCTGCCGCGCCACCGACGGTCTCAGAGCACCTCGTCGGCGTCGAGTCGCTCGCCGTCGACCCGCCCGCGGACGGTCACCTCCTCGCCGAGACGGAGTCTGGCGTCGGTTTCGACCGGCATCGTCTCGGTCCCGTCGTCGAGCACGACCGGTTCGCCCGTCTGGACGACAGTTCCGGTGAACTCGGTGTGTGTGCCGCCGGTCTCGGCCGACTCCGGGGACTCGCCGTCGGCAAACGCGTCAAGCCCCGTCTCTCCGCCGTTCGACACCGCGTCGTCTGTCGACCCCGACTGCCCCGTCGGGCCGGCGTCTGTCCCCCCCGTCTCGCCGGCTGTCGTGCTCGTGTCCTCGAGGACGGTGACTGTCGAGCGCCAGCCCGCCGACGCTTCGAGGTCGTCCCGAAAGCCGTCCTGGATCTCGGCGTCTGCGACGAGTAGTTCGTCACCGGGGGCGATGTCGAGATCCGCCTTCTCACCCCACAGCGCGACCCGGATGTCGCCGGTGTCGTCCTGGAGTCGGATGTTGCGGACCTGCCCTTCCGAGCCGTCGTCGCGCTCGAACGTCGTCACCGGGTCGGCCGACCTGACCACACCCGCGATGTCGGCGGTCTGGTCGAGCTCCACCGTCTCGATCGGCGTCGTCTCGGGTTCGTACTCGACCGTGGCCGACACCTCCTCGATACGACCGCGGTCACCGACGTGGAGTTCGATCTCGCCGTCCCGCTCTCTGACGTAGCCGTCGACCACCTCGACCGTTGCTCCGGCCGCGAGCTCCTCGGCGCGGGGGGCGCGCTCGTCCCAGAGGGTGGCCCGGACCCGACCGGTCTCGTCGCCGAGTGTCAGATTCGCCACCTGCCCCTGGGAGCCGTCGTCGCGGTCGAACGTCCGTACCCCCTCGGTGTCGAGCACCCGCCCCTGGAGAACAACGTCTGACTGACCGAGCGTGAGCGCCTCGATCGTCGCCTCGTCACCCCGTGAGACGTCGATCTCGACGGTATCGTCGGGTTCGGCGTCGCTGACGCTCACCTCCAGCCCGTTGTAACCGTCCTTCGGGCGGCCTCTTATACGCAGGACCTGCCCCGTTTCGAGTTCACCCCGCTCGACCGCAGCGGCCTGCTCGTCCCAGAACGCGAGCCTGACGGTCCCTGTCTCGTCGGCGGCCTCGACGTTGATAACCCGTCCCTCGCCGTCGTCGCGCTCGAACGTGCGCGGGTCGCCGATTGCGAGCACCTTCGCGAGAAACTTCACCTCGTCCATCGCTGGTTCGATATCCGAGACGGTGTCGACCTCGCCGTCTGCGATCTCGTGTGCGACGATCATCGCCGCCGTCTCCTCGTCCGCGAGCCCCTCCATCTGGTCGACCTTCTGTTCGACGGCCTTCCGGAACTTCGTCTCCGGTACGTCGGCGTCGATATCCGCGTAGATCTCCTCTATCGCACCCATCACTGTCTGAATGAGACGGCTGGATGCCGCTTAAGCGTTGCCGTTGCGTCAGTTCGGGGTCCTCCCGTGCACTGTCGGTCCATCACGCCACTCTGGCGCGGGACCGTGTATAAACATCCGGCCACCGCCACGACCGAGGACTCCGGTCGACCCACAGGACGAAACCGGGTCGTGACCGAGAGCCGACACGGACCCGCAGACTGCGAACGGACTGTCCGGCCCACGAGTCGTGTTGCTACCTCGATACGGGTGCGAGTGGGCCGACTCCGGAGCGGGCTGTCGAGGCCGTGGCGGGGTTCGAACCCCACCACCAGTGCCGGGCCCCCGTGAGGAGGGGCCGGTAGCCGGGC
>JAQCNM010000004.1 GCA_028275025.1 Halovenus sp. | reverse complement strand
GTGTGGCTGCCACCCCCCGTATCCGGGCGACTCTCGGTGGACCTGGCCCACGACCCGCTCGCGGCGACGGCGGGGAGACGGCGGTCGTAGAAAGCGAGCGTGCCCTGCTCACCGCCGTCCAGAGCTGTCTCAGCCCCTGAGTACCGTGAGACACCGGTGAGGAGTGTGCCGAGCACAGACACCGGTCACCACCCTGAGGCGTCGAATAGACCGTATTCTCGGTGTCGACTCACCAGCTTCACCGGGAGCCCCGTGTACCTGCCCCGCTGTCGTACCGCCGGTGGCCACGTGCTCAGGCGACCGTGAGGAACAGGCCGACCAGCAGGGTCGCGTTGTAGAGACCGTGGACAGCGGCGACGACGACGAGACTCCGGGTCCAGACAAAGACCGCGCCGAACACGACAGAGAGTGCAAACAGCAGTGCGAGTGAAACCGCGAGTGCCACCCACCCGGCACCGAGGTACGCGGGGACGTGTGCGAGCGCGAAGATGGCGCTCGCGATGCCGACGGCCGCGGGGGTCGAGAACCGCTCTGCGAGTGATTTCTGGATGACGTTCCGGTAGAGCAGTTCCTCGAGAGGACCGTTCACCAGCACGACCAGCGGGACCAGCAGGAGCAACAGTCGGGGGTCGCCCTCCCCGGGGTCGAACAGCGCGTGCTCGGCGGAGGGGAGCCCCAGCCCCTCGACGAGGGTCGCGCTGGCGGCCCACACCAGCAGTGTCGCCGCCAACCCGACGGCGACCGCCCCCAACTCCCGGGTCGAGGGCCAGCGGAGATCGACGTAGTCGAGTCCGCGGTGGCTCACGTACAGAAAGCCGACCGCCACCA
This sequence comes from Halovenus sp., assembly GCA_028275025.1. GTDB lineage: Archaea > Halobacteriota > Halobacteria > Halobacteriales > Haloarculaceae > Halovenus. The sequence goes on along the minus strand of JAQCNM010000004.1, from coordinate 9,100 downwards.
CCGCGACACCGATGTACTCGAGGATAAAGAGTACCGGGAGGAGCACCGCGGCGGGCAGGTCGATGCCGAGCAGGCCGACGGCGGCGAGCGACACCGTCTGACCGAGCAGCAGTGAGAGCACGGCCAGTCCGGTGGCTGCGTAGACAGCGAACGGGCGGCCGAGTCGGAGGTGGCCTCGGCCGTACCCGTGGAGTCGCGCGATGGCGTACCGGCGTGACCCGTCCGCGAGCGCCACGAGGCCGAACACGAGCGCCAGACCGGTGGCGACAGCGGTCCACCGTGAGACCCCGAGCGGGTTTCCCGGTGCGAGCGCGGCAGCGACGACAGCCACGCCCGACAGCACCGTCAGACTGAGCAGCCCGTGGATAACTGCCGCGAACACCGACGGGGCGAGTGTCTCGAGACTGTCGAACACCTCCGTCGTCTCGAACTTCGGGAGCACCGAGCCGATGCCGAGCGCGAACGATGCGCTCGTGACGAGCGTCGCCCCGACCCCACCGACGACGAGCAGACCACCCCAGAGTGTGACACCCGAGAGCGCTGGCAGACCGACAGCCCACGCGACCACGAGGAGCACACCGACCAGGGAGAGCAACCCGCCGAGTGCGACGCCGACGAGCAGTCTGGCGTGGACGAACGTCCGGTCCGGGGTCGGCGCGAGCACGACCTGTGAGAGCATCGCGCCCTCCGAACCGAGCGGGTTCAGCCCCACGACACCACCGGCGAGCCAGACACCGAGCAGGACGAGGCCGGCACCCAGGGCCGCCGGTGTCGCCGACGGCTCGTTTGCCGCGACCGGAGTCACCACCGACGCTACCGGGAACAGGTAGTAAAACAGGTAGACGTACTGGTCGGGTCGGCGTGCGACGTTGCGCGCGTAACGGAGCGCCACGCGGAGCAGTCGCGAGCGACCGACCAGCCCCGCACCCCGGCCGATACGCTCACTCGGTGTCGACTCGACGGCCGTGTCTTCGCCGTCGCCGGTGGCGGCCCCGTCCGCGGTGGTCGCGTACCAGTATGCCGGGGCGAGCCGTAGCAGTGCGGCAAACGCCAGGGGAACAGCCCCCCACACTGCGACTGCGGCGAGCCAGGTGCGCACGCCGAGCGGTTCGGCCACCGGCGAGCCGACGAACAACAGGTCGGCGTACCAGCCAAGCGGCACGACCGGATCACCGGTCGGCAGGCTCACACCCCCGTCACCGGTTGTCTGTCCGAGCGCGAGACCCAGGCCGAACGCGAACAGGAACCCGACCACCGAGAACGACGCGGTCACCAACCGACGGGCCATCTCGGGGAGACCGAGCCGTTCGACCGCCAGCCAGAGCAGGTACGCGAGCGAGAGCCCACCGCTCATCGTCAGCAACAGCAGCGGCACCCCGCCGACGGCGAGCGCGAGCGGAAACACCGGCGCGCGCGCCCCGGCGGCGTATGCGGCGACCGGGCCGGCGGCAAACACCAGCACGAGCAGCCACGTCGACAGCAGGTACAGCAGTTTACCCACCACGACCGCCCGGGTCGAGGCGGTTGTCAGCACGAGCGGTCGGACCGCGTTCCGTGCGAGCGACTGTGCCGCGCTGAGACCGCCAAACAGCACGACCACCAGCAGCCCCGGGACCAGCAGGTTGCGCGCCACCGCGACCACCGCGACGGTCGTCCCGTCACGGCTCTGCACGCCGGCCGCGTACCCCTGACGGACGACGGTCAGCCACAGCGGCACCACGAGCAGTGCGACCAGGCCGAGCGCCGCCCGCTGTCGGCGGGAATCGTTGCGGCGCAGCAGGTCCCGTAGTTCGGCACGGGCTATCCGCGCTCCGACCGCGATGTCCCCGAAGAGTCCGCTCATGCTCATACGTCGGTTGTGACCGACAGAAAGACCTCCTCGAGTGTGCCGGTGGCGTCTCTGCGGTCGACCAGCCGCTCCGGGCTGTCCTCGGCGACGAGACGCCCGCGGTAGAGCACCCCGACGGTATCTGCAAGCTCTTCGACGACCGGGAGGATGTGCGAGGAGAGAAACACCGTCGTCCCGGTTTCGACCTGTTCGCCGACGAGGTCGATCACCGCACGGGTGGCCCGCGGGTCGAGTCCGCTGGTCGGCTCGTCGAGAAAGGCCACCTCGGGGTCGTGTAACAGCGCCTGCACCAGCCCCACCTTCCGGCGCATCCCCTGTGAGTAGGTGCCGATGCGGTCGTCGGCGTCGTCGAGCAGGTCGACCCGTGACAGCAACCGTTCGATGCGCTCGTCGGCCCGGTCGGCGTCGAGCCGGTGGAGGTCGGCCGCGTACGCGAGCTGTTCCCGGGCGGTGAACGACTCGTAGACCGGCGACTCATGGGGGAGATAGCCGATGTGTTCTTTTAGCCCGTCACGGTCCGCGACCGACACCCCGGCGACCCGGGCCCGACCTGCTGTCGGCGGGAGCAGTGTCGTCAGCATCTCGATGGTGGTGGTCTTGCCGGCCCCGTTCGGCCCGAGAAAGCCGTACACCGTCTCCCGTGGCACCGCGAGATCGAGGCTGTCGACCGCAACCGTCTCGCCAAACTCCCGTGTCAGCCCCTCCGTGACGATAGCCGCCTCCGTGTCTGTCTCCTGCCGGTTCACGGACGCGTCTGCTGTCATTACTACGTGACACGTGTTTACCAAACAAAGCCGCTCCGGTTCGTCTCAATCTGGCCGGTATCAGTGGGTCGGGAACGAATGGCGACCTCGTGTCCGTGGGTGATTGTGTCGCGCTCCGACGACTCGACTGTGCTCACACGGGGACCCCAACCCCCGAACCGGGGGCTGTCTGCTCAGCCCCGCCTGCGACCCGAGTGGGGTTGGTCGGCCAGTGGGAGTCGTACCTGAATCCGGTTTTCGTCGCCGACGACACGGATTCGGCCGCCACAGAGCCGGACGTACGAACGAATGTACCAGACATCGAGCCCCTGTGCGTGCTGGAGTGGTCCGATCTCGATACTGTCGGTCAGAACTGCCTGCTCGGCATCCCCGAGTGACAACTCCGAGGCGGTCACAGTCACGACAGTCTCGTTTGTCTCCTCGACGGTCACTTCGACCGACAGCCACTCACAGTCGTCCCCGGCAACGGTGCTCAGGAGTTTCGTCATGAGACTATCCAACGACGGGAGTGACTTGACCAGCACCCGGTCGGGCATCTCTGTACTTACTCTCGTCTCTTTTTGCTCGACAGTAGTAATCGCCTTGCGGAGGCTCTCGGTTAGCTCTCTTGGCTCGTTCTCCGGTTCACTCTGGACGAGTGTGTTCACGCGTCGTGCCACCTCTGCGGTCTCTGTCAGCTCTGTCGCGGCCCCCTGAATCGCCCTCTTTGCCGTCTCTACTCGTTCATCGGCGGTCCCGAGTGTTCCGGCGTGCATCTGAATCACGGCTAGCCTGTTCCGAATATTGTGTCTGAGAAATCGGTTCATTACCTCAAGCTGTTGTTTTTGCTCCACCAGTTTGGTGACGTCCCGTGCTCCCACGAGCACGACATCGACACGGTCCGTGCTGCTGAACACCGGCCGAGTGAAAAAATCGACCACGTACCTGCGGTTGCTCGTCTCCAACTCGATCCGCTCCTGGAACTGCTGGCCCTCGCTGGCGCGGGTAATCGCCTCGCGAACGGTACTCTGTGCCGTCTCGTCGTCCCGAAACCACTGGGTCTCCCAGAGCTTCTCTCCCAGCATACTGTCCTCCGAGACACCGATCGACCGGGTGACCTCCCCATTTATCTCGACAACTGTACCGTCCGGCTCGACCAACCCGGTCGCTTGGTCGGTGTTCTCGAAGACGGCCTGGAACCAGCTTCTCCGCCGTTCGAGCGTGCCCCGTGTGCTCTTGACCTCCGTTATCATGTACCCGATAGCAATCCCGCTGATGGCGCCGACAGCCGTGAATTGGATAACGAGTATCTGCGGTTTCAGCCCGCCCTGGAGGTCCTGGAGAACTATCACCCAGAGCGAGAAAAACAGTGTCGCGCCTCCCCCGAACGTGGTCCATCTCGCCATCCTCTCCCCGTACTCCCGGCCTCGGTCGTTCCCGAGTAGCCAGACCGACGCGTAGACAATCGCTCCAATGAGCACGAGTGGCAGTGCGTTCTCGACGACGGTCGTCCAGAGAGGAACCTCCTGTGCGTCTGCGTCTTCCAGCAAGTCGATACCGAGTCCCGTGGTGAGTGCACCCCCTATTAGCAGCAGCACGGCAATCGCGTGTTTTTTTTGCATGACCGGATAGACACCGATTGTGATTCCTCTCACTACACAGTTACGCCGACGTGCTCCGGCCCGAGTTCAGCTACTTTAAATACGCGGAACGAGAGAGCACATCGTATGAGCCTCGCTACGCGTCTCGCCCGGACCCTGCCGCTCCCGGCGGCAGCCGAGGAACTCGTCGAGAACCCTCGGCGGGTGCCGGCGCTCACCCGGGACCGCTTCACCGCGGCCCGACGGCTGTCAGCCATCCCACACCTCATCGAACACCGTGACGCGTTCGACTCGGTCGAGACGTACTGTCTGTTCATCGGCCACGGGCGCACCGGTCACAGCCTCGTCGGGAGTCTGCTGAACGGCCACCCCGAGATGGTCGTCTCGCACGAACTCGACGCGCTCCGACTCCTCCACCGGGCACAGGTGCCGGTCTCCCGGGACCAGTTGTTCTCCGCGATTCTACAGCGCGACGCCGAGTTCACCGGTCTCGGCCGGGAGTGGACGAACTACAGCTACGACGTCGACGGCACCGCACAGGGGGAGTTCGACCGTCTCCGGGTCATCGGAGACAAGAAGGGCGGGGGCTCGACCCGCCGTCTCGGCCAGTACCCCGAACTGCTCGGGACCCTCCGCGAGACGGTGTCGGTTCCGCTCCGGGTCGTACACGTCGTCCGCAACCCGTTCGACACCCTTGCCTCCCGCCGCAAAATGAAAGACACCTGGCAGGAGTACGGGGTCGAGAAGTTCTTCGCAAACGCCGACAACGTCGAACTCGTCGCGGAGATGCTCGACGACGACGAACTGTTTCGTCTGCGTCACGAGGCGTTCGTCTCCGACACGACCGGTGTGTTGTCGGACCTGTGTGCGTTTCTCGGTGTCGACGCCGACGAGGAGTATCTCTCGACCTGTGCGGAGTTCGTGTTCGACTCGCCGAGACAGACACGCCACGACATCGAGTGGGACGACGACGAGATCGACCGTATCGAGCAGAAGAGCCAGTCCTACGATTGGCTGGCGGGGTACAGCTTCGAGTAACCCGACCAGGCGGCGTTCGACACACGACCGTACGACACTCACAGCGCGATTCACACCACACATGCTCCATCCACACGGCAACACGCTCGTCGACCGGACAGTCGACCCGGCCCGGAGTACACAGCTCCGCGAGTCGTTTACCGACCACACGACCGTCACCCTCGACCAGACCCTCCTGTTCGACTTCCAGAATCTGGCCCGAGGGGTGTACAGCCCCCTCGACGGGTTCATGGGTCGCAACGACTTTCTGAAGGTCGTAAACGACGTCACCCTCGAAAGTGGTGTGCCGTGGCCGATTCCGGTGGTGCTCGACATCGAGACGGAGCTAGCCGACGAGACCGAACCGGGGGAACGACTCGGTCTCCGTGCCCCCGACGGGACGCCGGTCGGGGTCGTCGACGTCGACAGTGTCTACCGGTACAGCCAGGCCGAAACCTGCGAACGGCTGTTCGGGACGACCGACCCCGACCACCCCGGTGTCAGGGCGATGGAGAACAAGGCACCGTTTCTGGTCGGGGGTTCGATAAAGGCGTTTGCCGACGCACTGGCGCGGGAGGGTCGTCACGACCTCTCACCCCGGGAGACGCGTGTTCTCTTTGGACAGCGCGGCTGGGAGACTGTCGTCGGGTTCCAGACCCGTAACGTCCCCCACCGCGCCCACGAGTACCTCCAGAAGTCCGCCCTCGAGCACGTCGACGGGCTCTTTGTCCAGCCGAAGATCGGGCAAAAAAAGCCCGGTGACTACACCGACGCGGCGATTCTCGCCGGCTACGAGACACTTCTCGAGGAGTACTACCCCGCAGAGCTGGTGACACTCGCGATGTTCAAGTCCCGGATGATGTACGCGGGTCCCCGGGAGGCGCTGTTCGACGCGCTCGTCCGGAAGAACTACGGCTGCACTCACTTCATCGTCGGCCGCGACCACGCCGGTGTGGCTGACTACTACGACGACTTCGAGGCACAGCAACTGTTCGACGCTATCGGCGATATCGGTATCGAGCCGCTCTATTATCACTACGCCTTCTACTGCTCGGCGTGTGACGGTATCGTCTCCGAGAAGGTCTGCCCACACGACAGCAGCTCCCACGTAGAGCCAAGCGGGACGGCTCTCCGTCACACACTCTCCGGTGGCGAGCGACCGCCGCCGGAGCTGATGCGGCCGGAGGTTGCCGAAACGGTATTGAACATCGACGAGGTATTCGTCGAGTAAGATGTTCACACTCTGGTTCATGGGTCGGCCGGCTGCCGGAAAGTCCACGCTCGCGAGCCGTGTCGAGGCCCGCCTCGTGGAGCGTGGCTATCCAATCGAGAACATGGACGGGGACGACATCCGCTCGCACCTCCACCCCGACCTCGGATTCTCCCGGGAGGACCGACGAACAAACAACCGCCGCACGGCCTACATCGCGAAACTACTCAACCGCAACGACATCCCGGTCATCGTCGGGATGATAACCCCCTTCCGGGACGCACAGCAACAGGCACGGGACATCGTCGAGGACGAGGGCGAGTTCGTTCTCGTCTACGTCAAGTGTTCCGTCGACTCCGCCGCAGAGCGCGACCCAAAGGGGCTGTACGAGCAGGCACAGGAGGGCAAGATCGAGCGGTTCACCGGTGTCAACCACCCGTTCCAGGAGCCGCTCCACCCCGACATCGTCGTCGACACGGAGACAACCCCCGTCGAGGACGGGGTCGAGCAGGTGCTGACCGGCCTCGAGGAGCAGGGGTTGCTCGACGAACGCCTCCGTGAGGAGTACACCATCCCGGTCACCCGGGAGGAAGAGACCGAGATAACCGACCGCCTCCGGAAACTGGACCACCTGTGACACCCCCCAGCTGAGACCACGCGGTGGCTGCCAGAGGCCCACACGGGCCAGGTGATACCGGTTGCGACACCACCGTCCGGACCGACACCCCCGGTCGTTTACACTCTAGTCCGAGCGGGGCGGGGGTACCCGCCGACCGGCGGTTCAGTTACGATTGTCCGTGATCGGGCTCGCGAGGTTTACCCCTATCAGGGAGATGTTCGAGACGAGATACGCGACGACGAACCCGGCCAACAGGAGGGCGTACTGCACGGTCGTGAGTTCGAAGGCTCCCTCGACAGCCTGGGAAGCGAGCAAGAGCACGACACCGGTCGAGTAGGTGACCAGGACCGTCCACCGGATGTCGACCTCGTAGACGTACTCCTCCGTTAGCAGGACAACGGCCCCCAGCCGGACGACCCCGGCGAGTACCGTCGAGATGACGACCCCGAGACCGCCAACGTACCATATCAGCGGTAACACGGTGAGAAAGTTGGCCGCCATCGCGTAGACGTTCGCGTAGAACTGGACCTCGGGGCGGTCGGTCCCGTAGTTGAGCCCCTGGAGGGGTTTCCGGTAGCTACTGAGCACCTTGACCAGCCCGAGTCCGACGAGATACCAGTACGCCGGGCCGTAGGAGCCACCGAACACCACCTCCAGGATGACGTCGCCGAACCCGAGAAAGACAAAAAACGACATCACCGGGATGATAGAGGACACCCGCAGCGACTCCTGTAGGACTGACACGATATCGTCTCTCCGCCCCTCGGCATCGAGCCCGCTGATCATGACGTTCCCCACCGAGTAGAACCCGTACGGGACGACGTAGAGCAACCCCGCCAGACTGTTCGAGCTCTCGTAGAACCCGACAGAGGTAGAGGTCACCAGCAGTCCGAGCAACAACACGTCGGCGCTGTTGTAGATATTGTTCGAGATCATCTGGAGGATGCTCCACTTTCCAAAGTCAAACACCGACTCGACGTGTTCTCTACCCGGCAGGACGAGCAGTTTGGGGCGGGTGCTCACGTACATTATGAGTGCACTCAGGCTGTAGCTGGCCGTGCCGGCGAGCAAGATGACGCTCAGTGAACTCTCGGTCACGGTAAAGACAACCGCGAGCACCAGAAACAGGATTCCGGGAAGCGCACGGCCGAACCACTCGGACCGACTGGGGTAGCCCATCCCGGAGTTGTAGCTCAACAGGAGCTTGCCGATGGACTGTGCGAACAGGAGACTGATGGCACTCAGGACGATACCGAGGCCCGCACGCTGCAGGGTGTCCGGTAGCAACTGCTCGGGAATAAAGACGTACACCGAAATAATCACGACGGAGACGGCAGTCTGGAAGAGGAGGGCGAATACGGTGCCGACAGCGAGATAGCGTGGGTTGTGGCCCTCGTTTGCACTCACCCGTTTCCGGATGGCCTCACCGACACCGCCGACGAACTTCGAGAGGAAGTTCACAGAGACGTAAAAAAAGAAAAACACACCGATGTCCTCGACGGAGAAGGCGGTGTTGAGGACGGTGATGAGCAGGATAACGCCTAATGCGTTGAGTAGCTTGGACGCACTCACGCTCGCCATCTGTCGCCAGAAGTTTATTTCGGCACTCTGTGGCATAATCGGTAACGTCGATGTCAGCGACCCTGTCGACCAGCGGTACGTCTACTACGGGTTCGTCCAAGTTCGGCACAAGGCTTTCGATTAGTCGCCGGGAACGACTCGGTGAGCCTGCTTCGACGCCACGGCGGTCCCCGCTCTGGCCCTCGAAGGTGGCCTCGCTCTCCGCCTCGTCGGTGCGGATGAACCCGTGGCCAATCTGCGTCGGCGAGGTCTGTCTTTCCACACCGAGTGCATCACGCCGGACCGCCTGTACTCCCTGTTGGGTGTCGTGCCTCTGGCCGTACCCCTCCAGTTTGCTCCTCCCGCTCTCGCTTGACTCCCCCGTCTGTCGCACATCTTTTGTCAGCGGGAGCCGTTCTCTGTCACATGGGCCGCATCGAGCGCCTGCTCAACAGGACCCTCTCGTGGTTCCAGTTTGCGAACCGGCTCTCGGGTGAACAG
>JAQCNM010000146.1 GCA_028275025.1 Halovenus sp. | reverse complement strand
TGGGCGACAAAGCAAATAAAAGAATACAGTAACCGCGCCGCAATCGAGAATTCTTACAGCTCAATAAAAAACGCGGCTGGATGGACTACCTCAAAAGAGTTTGAAATCCGGTGGTTTCATTTTGCGTTTGGATGTATCGTCTATAATATGTGGCTCTTAGTGGATTTTCTTGTTCAGGAACGTATTGATGTGATTGAGACAAGAAAGAAACCGCGGATACGACTTAGTCGGTTTTTGGACTGGTTTGATCAGGAGTTGGTCAAACTGATATAGATTCGGTCACAGTAAGCCCCTCATGAGAGGCATCACTATTCTATTATGTTGATTTTGCTGTTTTCTTTTTGTCTTAAATAACAGTCAGACGATCTAACTGATTTTTCGGGCCAATTAAGCAGGTTTCGGACTGTGATAGCTATGATTAAGGACGCTTAACCGCGATTTCGTGAACGGTTTTGGGTGGATTCGCATCGTCACCGTCCTCTGTTAATATAGCAGTATGTGATTTACAAGCGGCACAAGGCGAATGCCCCGGGGTCGTTCGGAAATCTCCGATTTCCGTGATGACGAGAGACTTCGTCTCTCGAACCACTTGACCCCGAGGCACTTCACACTCGTCGCCACCGGTACGTCGCCAGCAGTATCTACACCACTGCCGTTGCTGCGACATCTGTCTCCAGTTGGGCCGAGCGGGTTGTGAACTACCCCACCCTGCTCGGCCTGACGGCCTCGCTGAGGGTGGGGGCTTAGCGCCTGCATCACAGCTAAAGAACTGTAAGTCACTACAACCGTATTCCGGCACACAGTGAGGTCTTGGTCGGCTCGGGCCTGTTTGACCAACGGCGTGAGAGACACCGCGAGACACCAGTAGTCGGCGGATTGCTATCGGCCTCCACATCTACCGAGCAACAGTAGACACCCGCCACAACAGGTTGGACCCCGGTCACCGCGACAGGTGGGTACTCTCACCTGCGGGAACTACCAGTAAAACGGGATACGAGACACGCCGCTGGACGGATAGACACAGAGAGCGGGACCCGTTTCGGTGTCGCGTTCGTGCTCTTTGCCGGGTTCCTCTACCCCGGGTACGTTGACAACTGTCGTGCGCTACGGGGGGGGCCGGTGCTCGTCGTGACATACCTCAGGTGCCGCCACCGTGGCAGCCGCTCGTCGAGTGAGCGACAGTCGGGGGACTCCTGCCGCGGACCCGCCGTCCGCCCGTACCGTCCCGCAGAGTGCGGAGAACTTCCGGCGTGTACTACCTTCCGGGAGACGCGACCTGAGAGCCCAACTCGAGCAGTTGACCCGCCCGATCTGTCTCCTAGAGCCTGGCCGTGGAGCACAGTCGATAGTGCCACTGGGCGACACCCGGGAGGTGTGGGGACGTCTCGGCCCTGGGTCGACTCGTCCGGTGGGCGGACCCGTCGGATGGCGAGCGGGGGGTTTCGTGATATCCTCCCCCATTTAAGATGCTGTCACAGGTGGGTCGTCCGGGCCTGACCCACGCGAACGCCCGCTCACCACTCGGGTCGTATCCGGTTGCCGTCACAGACTGTATCCACAGACGGTAGTTCTGTGAGCACTCACCCTGCCGGAGGTGGGGCCGTTCAGTTTAGATTGATTCGTGATATCGTAGTTCGTCCCGGTGGCGCATTTTGGCGGCTCGAGGGGTGTAGATTCTTATCTAAGTGCCCTTAGATTGATTACTGCCATTAGATTCATTACGGGGGGCCACGACGTCCCGATATGGCCGAATCCGAGCGAAACACCGACCGGACCGTGGTGCAGACGTACGTTCCCGCCTACCAGCGCGAGGCGTGGGACGACCACGCCGACAGGCTGGACATGAGTCGCAGTGAGTTCGTCCGGACGATGGTTCAGGCCGGCAGACGGGGGTTCGGTGCCGACCCGGAGCCCGACGAGACCGGGACCGAGAAAGACGAGACCGACCTCGACGCGCAGGTCCGCCGGGCTCTCGAGGAGGAGCCACTCTCTTGGGAGGAACTGCTCGCTGCCGTGACCGGCGACATCGAGACACGACTCGACGACAGTCTCAAACGCCTCCAGGCGGCCGACGAACTCCGCTACAGCGGTCGACGCGGCGGGTACGTTCTCGAGGGTGACCGGTCGTGAGTGGTGTCGACCCCGACAGGGGGACTGTAACCGTCGACAGCCCTGTTGAGTACTTCTTAGAGGATATCAGATACCAAGGAAAATCACCGCGCACTCGGGAGGCGTACGGGCGTGTCCTGCGCGAGTTTCGCGGATATCTGGCGGCCCGTGACCTGGATCTGGCGGCGGCGAATCACCGGGACTGCATGGCCTACGTCCACCAGCTCAGGGGTGAGGTGAGTGCGAGCACCGTCGCGACCTACGCCTCGTATCTCCACCGGTTTTACGAGTACATGGACCGCGTCGGTGCCTTCCAAGGCAACCCGGTGACTGTGGTGCTCGAGGAACTCGACGAGGAGATAACAACAGACCCGGCCCGTCGTGACATCTCCGTCGCCGAGATGCGCTCGTTCGTGGCCGGACTCGCCCACCCGCTACACCGTGCTCTCGTCGTGACACTCCTCAAAACGGGCATCCGGGCGGGCGAACTCTGCAATCTCGACACCCGCGACCTCTTTCTCGGCGACGCGACAGTGGACTCACCACACCGGCCACGACTCGACGGCCGGCCCGACTCGCTGTACGTAGACAACACACCTGCGGCGTCGGACGTCTACAACGGTGAGCGACGAACCGCCTCGAACAAGCGCAAGCGTGCGACGGTCGTTCCGGTCGACGAGGAACTCGCACGCGTCTTACGGCGGTGGCTCGCCGTCAGACCAGACCCAGTCTCGCCCGCGGAGCCACTTTTTCTCAGTACTGACAAACGGTGGGGACAGCGGCTCTCTCCCGAGGCTGTCCACCACACCGTCACGACACACACCCGGACTGCGGGCTGGTACCGCGAGGGGGCTGGCCCCGAGGAGAACGTCACCCCACACTACTTTCGGCACTTCTTCACCACACACCTTCGGGACCGCACCGGCGACCGGGGTGTGGTCAAATACCTCCGGGGCGACGTCGCACAGGACGTCATCGACACCTACACACACGACTGGGGCGACCGTGTCCGTGACACGTACGAGAAACACGTCTACTCCCTGCTTTGAGAACCTCCCCGCGCCGAGTGGCGTGGATTCCCGACCGCGTTTGGGATAGGAACCCGACCCGAAAGCCGATACACTACATGACGATATATCGATTGTGGCCGTGCACAACTGATTCGTCAAGAGCGCCTTTATGTCTACCTGGGGCCGATCCAGACCGAGAGAGCACAGACCGCCGAGTGAACCCTGTGGCAGTTTGTGAAACTGTCTCGCTCGGTTCAGTGAAACGAGACGCCGAGGTCGTGGAGACCGCCGTTGTTCGCGGCGAGGTTGATGAGGAGCGGCGTGAGCGACTCGATCTCGGTGGCGTTGTCGAGCCCGCCGGCGTCGAGCGCGCGCAACCCGGTCACGCCGTCGGCGAGACTCATCACGGTTTTTTTCGCGTCGTCGTCGTCACCGACAATCGGCACGTCCCAGCCGAGTTCGGCCTCGAGATCGGACAAACGACCGGCGGCGAGGTTGTGAAACGCACCGACGACCGGCACCCCGTCCGGGGCCACCTGTGTCGCGAGCGCGGTGACACTCCCGGCACCCGGCGGATTGTAGTGGAGGCCGCTCTCGTCGCGTTGCATCCCCACTGCCGGGGAGACGAGCACCGCCTCCCCGAGGCTGTCGGCGACAGCGTCGACGGTGTCCGCGAGGTGGTACGCTGGCACCGCCAACACGACAACGTCGGCACGGGCAGCCGCCTCGGGGTTTGCTCCCCCTTCGATAGCCCCCTCGGCTCCGTGGCCCGCCAGCGTGTCGTTGTACTCCTCGGCGGCCTCGCGGCCTCGCTCGGCCTCGCGAGACCCGATGACGACGGTGTGGTCGGTGTCACGACCCATCCGGAGGGCCAGCCCTTCTCCGATGTCGCCGGTCCCCCCGAGCAGTGCGACCCGCATCACTACACCTGCTCGCGGAGTTCGCGCACGATATCGTCTGCGTTCAGACTGCCGTCGGTCTCCTTGTCGTAGACGAGTTCGCCGTCGGCGGTAACCTGGAACACACCGTGGTCACCCATCACCAGACTGAGTTCGTCGAGTTCCTGTTCCAGTCCGTTCAGGACTGCCTCCTGTACGTCGAGCGCGTGCTGTCGAAAGCCACACGGAACGCAGTACTCTATTTCGACTTCCATACTCTCTCACAGACCGGGTCAGAAACAACAGTTTCGGTCTCTGTCTCTCCCCTCGGGGCGACGGTGTCGGCACCGACCCGAGGGCGGTGAGAGGTGCCGACAGTCACTTTACCATCGGTGTTCCGTCGGCGCGTGGGCCGAGTTCGGGGCCAAAGGGTGGGTCGTCGGGGTCGACCCGACGGAACTTCGTGTAGTCGGTCGAACGCTCGACCGGCACCCGGCCAACCGCGGCGATCATCTCGACGTACTCCGCGACCGACCGCGCCTCGCCGAAGCTACCACCGGCACGCTTCGTGATCTCCTCCGAGAGTATCGTTCCCATGAAGTCGTCGGCCCCACAGGAGAGCATCCGGAGGCCCTGCTCGTCGCCGTACTTTACCCAGGAGGACTGGACGTGCTCGATGTTGTCGAGGTAGAGCCGTGAGACCGCGATCATGAGTTCGTCCTCGTCGGTGGTCGCACCGCCGTCGACCATCCCCTGCTCGAACAGCGGCGTATTGGCGTGGACAAACGAAAGCGGGACGAACTCGGTGATCGCACCGGTCCGGTCCTGCAGGTCTCGTATCACGTCGAGATGCATCACGCGGTGGGCCTCGTTCTCGACGTGGCCGTACATAATAGTCGAGGTGGTCGGAAGCCCGACCGCGGCGGCCGCCTCCATCGCCTCGACCCATTCGTCGGTCCGTATCTTGCCCGGACAGATGAGTTCCCGCACCTCGTCGACGAGAATCTCCGCCGCGGTGCCGGGAACGCTGTCCAGACCGGCCCGCTGCAACCGACTGTACACCTCCTCGTAGCTCCAGTCGGTCCCCCGGCGGGCGTGGTATGCCTCCTCGGGCGTCATCGAGTGGAGGTGGACGTCACCGACACTCATCGCACGCATCTGCTCACAGTACGTTCCCGGGTTCGTCTCGTATGCCGCCGGCGACCGGTAGTTCAGGTCACCTCGGTCGCTCGTCTCCAGCAGTTCGCGGTGTTCTCCATCGAGTGCGAACGCCGGGTGGAGACCACTGACCGATGTCACCTCGTAGATCCCGTGGTCGAGTGCCCGTTCGACCGCGCGGCGTGACTCCGCGGGCGTCTTCGTGAACCCGCCGTGTTCGGTGTCGTTGTCGACCCGGAACTGCTCGGAACGGTCCTTGAAGTTACAGAACAGACAGCCCGTGTTGCAGGCCGTAGTCACGTTGTTGTTGAGATTGGCGACGAACGTCACCGTCTCGCCGACCACCTCCTGTCGCCGGTGGTCCGCCGCGGCGAGGACCCGCTCCTTTCGGGCCGGGTCGATACCGGGGTGGCTGGTGCCAGTTGTCAGCAGTTCTATCCCGTCGTCGACCGAGAGCCGCTCGCCCGCACGGGCTTTCTCGAGAGCGTTCTCGAACGACTGGTCGGTCTCGGGCCTGTTGACGAAGTCGTACCGACCCCGGGGGACGTTGGTCGCCCGTGAGGCGTCTGCCATCCCGCGTATCTCTGTTGCTGAGGCTCATAAGAGCCCGGGTCCGGGCCGGCGTTGTCGGCCGATATCACAGGCGTACCCCGGCTGGCCCCGCCGACATCTGGCAGCAAACGGAGCGGTCTTTCGACCCGGCTGCCGGGCCGGCGGGCCAGAGAGCGGCCACCGGGTCGTCCGCGAACGCTACGTGACCCCGTCGACGCTCACGAGCGACATCAGCGGGTAGCCGTCCTCGACCTGCATCTCCGCGACGGCCTCGTGACCCTCGTAGACGATGACGAGACGCACCTCCATGAACCGACCTGTCAGCTCCGTGTAGGAGGCGGTCCCGGCTCCGATTGTCTCCGCCAGCGCGTCTCGGTCGATCTCGACAGTGACCTGCTCGCAGTGTGGCTGATTGGTGATGGCGTCCTCGATTGCGCGTTCGAGTGTGGCCGCGCTACCCGGGTTGACCGGCGTCCCCGCGAACTGGTGGTACAGCGAGCCAAACTTGATCCCCGCCTCGAAACACGCCTCCTCGACCGCCGTCGGGACAGTCGACCCGTCCGTCTCGGGATTGTCCATACCATACAACCGTTCTCGACCCACAATCACCCACCGGTAGCGGCAACCTGAGTCCGGCCACCGTGTGTCGGCCCCCACGGTGTCCGCGGGGCTCGAAACGCCACGAACCGTGTGCTACTTATCACTACTCCCGCTTGTAGGAGACGAATGCGGGTACTGCTCACAGGAGCGGGCGGGCACGTCGGTCGGACGGTCTTCGAGGGGTTGCGCGAGGCCTACGACTGGCGGCTCATGTACCACAGTCAGCCGACCGGAGACCCCGGTGTGCCGTACCACACCGGCGAGGTACAGGACATCGAGGCCGTCCGACCTGCCGTCGAGGGTGTCGACGCGGTGATTCACCTGGCCGGTGACCCACGGCGGTCTGCCCCCTGGCGGAGTGTCGTCACGAACAACATCGACGGAACGTACACGGTCTACCAGGCCGCCGCGGAGGCAGGGGTCGAGCGTGTCGTCTACGCCTCCTCGAACCACGCCGTCGGCGCGTTCGAGACCGACGAGCGCACCCCCGACATCTACCGGACCGACGACGAGTTCCGCCTCGACGGGACTGAACTCCCCCGGCCAGGCAACGAGTACGGCATCAGCAAGGCAACCGGAGAGGTCATCGGGCGGTACTTCCACGACAGACACGGGCTCAGTGTCTGTAACATCCGCATCGGCAATCTCAACGAGGACCACCCGCCGGTCGACTACGAGCGCGGCCAGGCGATGTGGCTGTCCACCCGCGACTGCGCCCACATTCACGACCGCGCACTGCAGGCCGATTACGGGTTCGAGATCGTCTACGGCATCTCCGACAACGACCGCAAGTACTACTCCATCGAGCGGGCAAAGGAGGCCCTGGGCTACGAGCCACGGGACAACTCCGCCGAGTGGGACGGGAAAGAGCGGGTCGAGTGAGCGCTCTCAAGCGATCGAGCGTCTTCGGGTGTCTCCGTCGAGACTGTCACACATAGCAAGCGCGTGGTCTCCGGTCGGACAACGGCCTCGTCGAGCGCGTGACCCACCACCGTAGGGTTTGCCGGCCGAGAGTCCGCACCGACAGACCGCGACTGTTCCGTCCCGGTCTTCGGGTTCTCCATCGTCGATGACAAACGGCTGT
>JAQCNM010000014.1 GCA_028275025.1 Halovenus sp. | reverse complement strand
TGCGAACGGACTGTCCGGCCCACGAGTCGTGTTGCTACCTCGATACGGGTGCGAGTGGGCCGACTCCGGAGCGGGCTGTCGAGGCCGTGGCGGGGTTCGAACCCCACCACCAGTGCCGGGCCCCCGTGAGGAGGGGCCGGTAGCCGGGCACCCTCCCCGCCGACGGTCCGGTGACGGGCCACGCTTATCCCAGTCCCGGCCGAACCGGTTGTATGTCACTGGACAGGCCCGACCTCTCGGGCAGTGCGGCCTTTATAACCGGGACGACACGTGGCATCGGCAAGCAGATCGCGCTCGATCTGGCCGCGCAGGGCTGTAACGTCGTCTCGACCGGCAAGACCAGCGAGAACGGTGACTACGGCGAGGACCGCGACCTGTCGGGTTCGATCGAACAGACCGCCCGGGAGGTGGCCGACCTCGGTGCCGAGGCGCTCCCGGTGCAGTTGGACGTTCGCGACGAGACACAGGTCGAGGCCGCCGCCGAGCGGGCGATCGACGAGTTCGGCGAGGTCAACATCGTCATCAACAACGCGAGCGCGATCCACCTGCTCGACACGACCTCACTCCCGCCCGAGCGGTTCGACCTGATGAGTGATGTCAACGTCCGTGGGACCTACGCCACCGCCCGGGCGTTTGCTGACCACCTGAAGGCTGTCGAGAACGCGTGGCTGCTGACGAACGCCCCCCCGGTCACGGTCGACCGGATGCCCGGCAGCGCCCCCTACACCTGGTCCAAACTCGGGATGACGTTTCTCACGCTCTCGCTCGCGTCGACACTCGACAGCCACGACGTCGGCTGCAACACGTTCTGGCCGGTGACGGCGATCGACACACGCGCTACCCGTTACTTCGGACTCGGCACCGAGGACGACTGGCGCACACCCGAGATACTCTCGGACACCGTCCTCGAGATTCTCCGTCGTGACCCCGCAACGTTCACCGGCAACGCCGTCTACGACGAGGAACTGCTCCGGGAGGCCGGTGTCGACGACTTCTCGCCGTACAACCTCACGGCCGGTGACCCGACTCCGATGTCCGCACAGATGATCGACCCCGAGTACACCCGCCCGGGGTCAGACTGAGACGCCCCCTCGATGGAGCTCTCCGTCCCACCCACTACCCGGCGGATTGATATCCACAACAATTAAATTAGACGCGTCTAAAGCTAACTCAGATGCAGGGCACAGGACTAACTGACACCGGGTCGCCGGGTCGGCGAGCCCCGGACCGGCACCAGATGATGACCGTCGGGGCCGTCACCGCAGACGGCTCGTCCGAGCAATGAGTTTCGCCGAGATCGTCGTCGTCGCGGCGATTGCACAGCTCGCGGTGTTACCGGGTGAGAAGGTCCAGTTCATCATCGCGGCGCTCTCGACACGGTTCAGCCCGCTGCTGGTGGTGGGTGCGGCGGCGCTGGCCTTTGGCGGCTGGACGGCACTCGAGATCCTCTTTGGTCAGGCGGTACAGAGGGCGCTTCCGGGGATCGTACTCGACGCGTTCACCGCGGGGCTGTTTCTCCTGTTTGCCGTGTTGCTCGCCCGTTCGGCACCGTCGGCCGACACCGCCCCGGCGACCGACGGGGGTGTCGACGACCGGATCGCGGGGTTCGACTCCGAGTTCACCGTCGGTGGCTACACCGTCGGCGGACAGATCGGGACGTTTCTCACCATCTTCACGATGATGGCTGCCGGCGAGTTCGGCGACAAGACACAGCTCGTCACCATCGGACTGGCGGTCGAGTACGGCGCGACGTCGGCGATCTGGCTCGGTGAGATGATGGCTATCATCCCGGTGAGCCTGGCGAACGCGTACGTCTTCCACCGGTTCGCCCACTGGTTCGACCTCCGGAAGGCTCACTTCTTCGGGGCGGCGCTGTTTGCCTTCTTCGGGCTCGATACGGTGCTCGCGATTCTGACCGGTGTCTCTGTCTGGGAGACGGTCGTCGACGTTCTCTCGGGGGTCGTCCTCGGGCTGTGGTGACCGGTCACCGGCGGGTGGACCGGCTGCCACGGGGCTCCGGATCACCCCCCGACCCCGACTGCCCGGAGCAGCGCAAAGAGCAGGTCCCCGTAGACAAACGCGGCGACCAGCCCCAGAAAGAGTGGCACGAGAAACGGGATGCCCGGTGATATCCAGACCACGTCCTCGTCGGTGAGTGTCTCCAGCCCCTCACGGAGGGCCGCCGGCGTGGTGCCGTAGGCCGACCCCTCGATGTCGGTCAGAAACGCCGCCGCCGCCCACGGGTCCGCCAGCTCCTCCCCGGCGTCGTCCGGGGCCGCGGTCGGCTCAGTGTCGGCCGCCTCACCGGCCGAGTCCGGGCTGTCGTCGTCCAACTCACCGGCCGAGCCCGGGCTGTCGTCGACGTCCCACCCACCGGCCGGGATAGCGCCGTCGCCGGGGGCACTGCGAGCGGATGCCACCGTTTCGGGGTCGCGGTAGCGGTCGGGCTGTTCGCGGAGGGCCGCGAGTGAACAGCCCCGCCACCGCAGGTACATCCGGAGGGCGTCGAGGTCGAGCCCGCGGACGCTGAGGTGTGCCCCCAGTCCGGACAGCGAGCGCCGTTCCCGCAGCGGGCGGTCGGGCATCTGTAACAGTGTGCCGTACTCCCCGGTCACGGCGTCCCAGCAAACGGGTTTGGCCACGAACATACCCGGCGAGCGGTAGCCAGCGGCCGCGTTCCGGGCCGCGAGACCGACCGGGTACAGCGCCCCCAGCAACACCGTGTTCGAGAGCACGGTGAGAGAGAACACGCCGACCGGCGTCTCGACCAGTGGGACTGTCCCGGCGTAGGTGGCCCCAGGCAGGCGGTCGAGCAGTGGCCCGAGCGCATCGCCGACGGCCGTCAACCGCCAGAGCTCGTAGGTGGGGTAGACCGGTAACAGGACCGCGACCACAAAAAACGCCTTTGCGTCGGCCCCGCCGAACCCGCCGATGCGCCAGAACACGTACGCCAGCGGAACGACAAACCCCAGCGACAACAGCGTCCGAACGTA
Source organism: Halovenus sp. (assembly GCA_028275025.1). Taxonomy (GTDB): domain Archaea; phylum Halobacteriota; class Halobacteria; order Halobacteriales; family Haloarculaceae; genus Halovenus. The sequence continues at coordinate 7,261 of JAQCNM010000014.1, read as the reverse complement.
GAAGTTCTGCCGGGCGAACGGCTCGGTGTCACCGGTCGTCACACGAACGAGGTCCCAGAGGAGGAGCACGGCCCCGAGACCGAGCAGCGGAAGCCAGGCCCGGTTTGGGACCCGCCGGGTCCTGATATCTAGCCAGGCGACGTAGCCGAACGCGGGCACCGCGAGCAACCGCAGCAGGTCCGGGCCGCTGGCGATGTCGAACACACTCCGGGGTTGTCGGGCCCGAAACTATAAGCTGTGGTCCTCGACACGGCGGCTCCGCCGACAGCCGACAGTCCCGACGACCCCGGTGTGACCCGGACCCGGGTGGATACGAACCCACTTACACGCCGAATCCGTACGCCCGGCCATGGGAGTAAACGGCTCTCCGGCGGTGGCGGTCGTCGACTACGGACTGGGGAACCTTCGGAGTGTCACGCGCGGTATCGAGCGGGCCGGTGGCTCTGTCAGACTCGTCGAAGACCCGGCGGCGCTCGCCGGCGCGGACGGGGTGGTTCTCCCGGGTGTGGGCGCGTTCAGCGAGGGGATGGAGAACGCCGGCCCGTTTCGGGAGACACTCCGCGAACAGGCGGCGGGTGACACGCCGCTTTTTGGCATCTGTCTCGGGATGCAGATGCTGCTCTCGACCAGTGAGGAGGCCGAACACGCCGGCGAGGGTAGCGCCGAGGGACTCGACCTCATCCCGGGCACGAACCTCCGCTTTCCCGACAGTGTGACCGTGCCACAGATGGGGTGGAACCGGCTCGACGTGACCCGTGAACACCCTCTCGTGGCCGGTATCGACGGCGAGTACGCCTACTTTGTCCACTCCTACTACGCCGACCCCGGAAACGAGGACGCCGCGGTGGCGACGACGAACTACGGGGTCTCGTTTCCGAGCGTCGTCGCAGACGAGTCCGGAACGGTGTTTGGCACACAGTTCCACCCCGAGAAGTCCGGCGAGACGGGGCTCCGTATCCTCCGGAACTTCGTGGAGCTGTGTGCCGAGTGAGCGGTGAGGAACAACCACTTGCCGGTGCACCGACAACGGCCACCCGATGACGAGCGTCAAGAACTTTCGGGTCGAACAGCACCCCGACGACGACAGCCTCGGCAGGGGGGCGTTCGTGTTCACCGACGACTACTCGGTGTTCGACTGGGGGAAGATGCCCGACGCCATCCCCGAGAAGGGGGCGTCGCTGTGCACCATGGGTGCGTTCAACTTCGAACTTCTGGAGGACGCCGGTGTGCCAACCCACTACCGCGGTGTGTACTCGGACGGCGAGGTGGTCGGGGTCGAGGAGGCGGTGGCCGCCGGCGACCCGCCGACGGAGATGGCGATCGACCTCACCCGCGCCCCGGAACTCCCCGTTACCGAGACCGGCTACGACTACGACGCCTACTTTGCGGCGACGGGGTCACACGTTCTCGTGCCGCTCGAAGTCGTCTTTCGCAACCGCGTCCCGGTCGGGTCGTCGCTGCGCGAACGCCGCTCACCGGCGTCGTTCGGGCTCTCCCGCGCCGGGTGGCCCGACGAGGCGGTCGACGTGCCCGAGACGGTCGTGGAGTTCTCCACGAAGTTCGAGAAACAGGACCGCTATCTCGACCGGACGGAGGCCGCACGGCTCGCGGGTCCCGCGGACCTCGCCGAGCTAGAGGCGCTCGCCCGTGACGTGAACCGAGTCGTCTCCGAGCGCGCCGAACAGGCCGGACTGGTACACCAAGACGGCAAGATCGAGTGTCTCTTTCAGGACGGCGACCTCCGGGTCGCCGACGTCGTCGGCACGTTCGACGAGAACCGGTTTGCCTACGACCGCCAGCAGGTTTCGAAGGAGGTGCTGCGCCAGTACCACGAGCGGAGCCAGTCCGAGTGGGTCGAGGCCGTCTCCGAGGCAAAGGAACGTGCCGCCACCGAGGCCGTCGCGGACTGGCGGGCCCTCTGTGGGCCCGACCCGCAACCGCTCCCCGCCGACGTCGTCCGGCGGACCCGTGACCTCTACTGTGCGGGGACGAACACCTACCTCGACACGGATCTGTTCGACGCCCCCCCGCTCGACGAGGCTGTCGCGGCCGTCCGCCGGTTTTCCTGACCCGCTCGACTGTCAACCCCCCAGCAGGAGCCCGACCCGGTGCTCGAACTGGGCCCCGAGAGTTCGGTCTGTGCGTGGCGCCGTCTCCCCTCCACGACCCTGTCGAACCACCGGCCGCGTCCTCTGTTTTCCGTGTCGTGCGCCGCCACGACACCGACTGCCGTCGGCGTGACCGCACCGAAACCGGCGACGAACACGACACAGAGGCTCTCGACACCGAGTGGCAACCGAAGCCGAGTGCGAGTCAGTGTTGTGACCACACCCGTACTGTCGGCTGTAACTCCGTGGAACGGGCACCCCGGGGTGGCGAAATATGCCGTGGGCTTACAGCCGACGGTATCAGCAGGGCCGCCGCCGAGCAGTCGTCTAGCCGGTCACACTGTCCCGTGACCGTCTCCTCCGGAGTGTTCGTGGCTCCCTGCTGTCGGGGTGCTCGTGACGGTAACGGTGTCTCTGTCCGGTCGGAACGACTCGTCCGGTCGTGTGGGGTGGGTTCTCGACTGACATACGGATACCGACGTCACCCACAGTTCCGCCTCGCACCAACACGGTGGGCTCTGTCGTTGGAGCACTCAGACCTCGGGAAAGAATCGCCCGTGGAAGCCAAACGGTTCGGCGTGTGGCAACGGGGCGCGGGCGAGCACGTCGAGCGTGGCGGCGTCGAACACGAGCAGTGTGGTCCGGTCCTTTTCGGCGTCCAGCGCCGGGGCCAGCACCACCCCGTCGTCCTCGGCGTCACCGCCGGGTCGCTGGACGGGGAGTGGTTCCTCGACGTACACCGACTGCTCCCACCACTCGCGGGCGGTCCCGGTCTCGCAGTCGACCTTCACGAGACCGTTTGCCCCCGCCCGGTCGGTTACCTGACCGTAGGCGTAGCGGTGTCGCCGGCCGACACGGTCCCGCGGGACACGAGGGAGTTCGATGCCGCCGTCGTACAGCTGTGAGCGCTCGACCGTGTCGGCGCTCGGGTCGATACGGTAGCGGACGAGACGGCCGTCCGGCACGTCCGGGAACCCCTCGCCGTCGAGTGCGTCCATCGACATCGCGCCGACGATATCGCCGTCGGGAAACTCGACGAGGTCGAGCACCACCTCGCCGTCGTCGAGGTAGGCGTTTACGTGATGGAATGTAAAGGCGGCGTCGACGGTCTGCTCGCTGACTAGCTCGCCCGTCTCGCGGTCCACGACGAGCACCCGGGTCGGCTCCTCGGGCCGCCAGTCGAGCATGTCGACTGGGCCCTGTGAGAGGGGGCTGAGCGCACGCACCACGGAGAGCACGAGCGGTGGCTCCACCAACACGACGTGGTCCTCGGTGACACTGCAGTCGTGGACGTAGGCGGGCCGCGCGTCCAGCGAGGCGATGCGTTCCCGCTCGTCGCTCCCCGTCGGAACCCGGTAGATGTGGTACTGGTGTGTGCGCCCGAACTGTGTGGTGAACCCCACGAGTTCGTCGCGGTGGGGGTCGTCGACGAGGTGGGCCGCGGTGATGTGCTCGGTCAGGTCGTCGTCGAAGCTGAACTCCCCGCGTGTCTCGAGTGTCTCGGGGTCGAACGCGACCCGCCGGGGCGCCTCGGTGAGTGCGACGTAGCGACCGTCGATGCGGGCGACGTGGACGTTCGCGTTGTCGGTCGGTGCCGGCGGCCCGAGCGAGCGTACGACGTCCCGGAGGCGCTGCCAGCCACTCCGGGTGTCGGTTGCGAACTGCCCGGTGAGTTCACCCGCCATCGCGTCGTCGTAGGCCTCCGTCCGGAGAAACCGGTTCGAGTACCGCACCGTTCCGTTCTCGAAGCTGTACCGGCGCAGCATCGCCAACCCGTCGAACCAGTGGTTGACACGCTGGTCACCGGCCTCGAACCGACCGGGCCCGTTTCGAACGAGTGTGCCCGAGAGCCAGTCCGGGACTGTGCCCTCGACGGCCGGACGGTAGTCGTGACGCTCCGCCTGTAGCGAGCGAAAGCCGGGTGATTGAACGGTCACACGAACGTTTCGGGCGGCACGGGTATCAGTGCTGTGTGCTGCGGTCGAGCCCCTAAGGGGCCAAGAGCGAAGTGCCCGTGGCCCGAGATACGGGTGTGAAGCAGTTCGAGCGCAAACAGTTGCTGGAGCGCATCGAGCGCGAGGGCGCGACCGTCGGTGCCTCTATCCCCGACCAGATGACCGTACAGGGCGAGGAGATCGACCTGCGGGCGTTCGTCTTCGAGATTCGGCGCCGTGACACTGTTCCGCCGGGCGAGCGTGACCGTGTCGAGCGGGCAAAACGGAATCTCCGGCGCGAACGCCTCCAGCGCAAACAGCGTATCGAGAACGACGACATCTCCCGCGAGGAAGGTGAGCGTCTCGCCGAGGCGGTCATCGGACTCGACCGGGCACTAAACGAACTCGAGAACCTGGGACCGGTCGACGTCGAGGCGGAGGCACAGGCTACAGAGGCGGCCGACCGCAAGCGGTGGACCCGGTTTCTCCAGAAGGCACTCGGCAACGCCGACGACGACGGACGGGGCGCACGCGGCCGCTGACGGCCCGCTCGCCGACGACACGTCGCGCCCACGGTACTACCTGCGTCGGCCTGGCACCACACCGGGGGGCTCGACCGCGCTCACAGCCGGCCGACCGCCGGCAGGAGCCCGCAGGCCTCAGACACAAGACCGGGCGGACCGTACGCGGGCGTATGAGCCGCAACGACGAGGTCGCGAACCGGTTGGAGACGTTCGCCGACCTGCTAGAGGCACAGGACGTCGCGTACAAACCTCGGGCGTACCGGAATGCCGCCGAGACGGTCCGCGGGCTGTCGGTCGCTATCGAGGGGCTGGCGGCCGAGGGTCGGGACCGGGTGGGGGAGCTCGACGCCGTTGGCGACGCCATCTCGGCGAAGATCGTGGAGTACGTCGAGACCGGCGAGATCGAGGAGCTCGAACGGCTCCGCGCGGAACTGCCCGTCGAGATGGACGCACTCACCAGTGTCGAGGGTGTCGGCCCGAAGACCGTCGGCACACTCTACGAGGAGCTGGGCGTCGAGACACTCGACGACCTGGAGGCGGCCGCCGAGGCCGGCGAGATCCGCGAGCTCTACGGGTTCGGCCCGAAAACCGAGCAGAACATCCTCGATGGGATCGAGTTCGCCCGTGAGGCACACAAACGGCAACTGCTCGCGCGGGCGCTGCCACGGGGTGACCGTGTCCTCGACTTTCTCTCCGGGGTCGCGGCCGCCGAACGGGTCGAACTCGCCGGCTCTATCCGGCGGCGCAACCCGACCGTGGGTGACGTAGACGTGCTCGTCGGGAGCACCGACGGCGAGGCCGTCGTCGACGCGTTCACCGACTGGGCAGCCCCGGACCGGGTGCTCGAGGCGGGCACGGCAAAGGCGAGTCTCCGGCTCGACGGTGTGCGGGTGGACCTGCGCGTGGTCGATCCGGCCGAGTTCGGCGCGGCCCTCCAGTACTTCACGGGGAGCAAGAGCCACAACGTCGCGGTCCGTAACCGTGCGCTCGACCGCGACCTGAAGCTCAACGAGTACGGTGTGTTCGACGTCTCGACGGTGGCAGACCCCGACGCCGGCCAGCGGGTCGGCGAGCGGGTCGCGGGTCGCGACGAGACGGGGGTGTACGGGGCGCTCGACATGGACCCGGTTCCGCCCGAACTCCGCGAGGACCGCGGCGAGGTGCCAGCAGCCGCGGCCGGTGACCTGCCGACGCTCGTCACCCGCGAGGCAGTGTGCGGTGATCTCCACAGCCACACCAGCTGGTCCGACGGCGCGGCCAGTATCGCGGAGATGGTCGAGGGGGCCGCCGCGGTCGGCCACGAGTACGTCGCCGTCACCGACCACGCGACCGGGCCGGGGATGGTGGGGGGTGTCGGCCTCGACGACGACCGGCTCCGCGAACAGCTCCCGTTGCTCCGCGAGGCCGACGACGAGGCCTCCATCGACGTGCTCGCCGGCGTCGAGGCGAACATCGGGACCGACGGCACCGTCTCGGTCGCCGACAACCTGCTCGCGGCACTCGACGTCGTGGTGGCCTCGCCACACGCGGCGCTCGACGGTGACGGCACAGACCGGCTGGTGGCCGCCGCCGAGCACCCCGCGGTCGACATCATCGGCCACCCGACCGGTCGACAGCTGAACCGCCGACCCGGGCTGACCGTCGACGTGGAACGGCTCGCAACTGTCGCCGCCGAACACGACACGGCACTCGAGATAAACGCTAGCCCGCGGCGGCTCGACCTCCGCGGGAGCGCGGTCCAGACGGCGGTCGAGGCGGGCGCGACCGTCGTCGTCAACACCGACGCACACGCGCCAGCGAGTTACGAACAGATCCGCTACGGCATCGCCACCGCACGCCGCGGTTGGGCCGAACCGGGTGACGTCCTCAACACCCGGAGCGCCGACGAGCTACTGGCTGTGCTCGGCTGATACCCCGGTTACCGACGGCATCTCCTGGCCCGGGGCAAGTCGTGTTCAGGGCCCCGCGTGGTCGGGGGGACCGTTGCCGTTCGGACCGCCGGCCCACGGCGGTGGTCCGGACTCGCGGTACTGTTGCCCGTCGACGACGAACACGTCACCCTCGGAGCCGTCGGTCTCGACGGTCAGCGTCACGTTCTCGCCGACTAACCCGTCGAACTCTGCCCGGATCGTCTCGACTGTCCCGTCACCGTCGAGATCCGTCTCTGCGGTCGTGTTGCTCGTGTACCAGTCCGCGCCGATATCGATCACCAACCCGTCGAGGCGGTAGTCCTCGCCGGCGGTCTGTTCGAGTGTCCCGCTGACGGTAGCTCTCGTCTCGTTTTCCGTTCTGTTCTCCTCGGAGTCATCATCGCGCCCGTCTCCGGGGTCACGTTCCTCGGCCTCGCTGTCTGTCTCGCCCGGTAGGTCGGCGTCGTCGTGTGCTACCACGTTCTGTGTGGTGACGGCCACACCAGTCACGAGCGTCAGCACGACGGCCACCGTGACCACCACGGCGAGCAGACTCCTGTTTTCTACTGTCTGTCGCATGCTGCGGCTCTCTGTAGCGCCGCGGGCCGTATGAGTGTGATAGACGCTTTCGCTTGATTTCAGGTGAAAGCGTCGCTCTCCGGGTGGTTCTCTCTGTTGTCGACGGCCGGTGTCGCCCGGAACCGAACAGCACTTTATCTCGGGGTCCTGCTCTCTGATACGGTGAACGCGGCCACTGTCGACCCTGTTACTGCAGGCGGGACTGC